>JAERMM010000009.1 GCA_016844585.1 Chloroflexota bacterium
GCCGCCCCCACAGCGGTCGCTGTAGCTCGGCAGGCACGACGAACACGTCAGGAATGTAGTAACTCTGCGCGGTAAGGCGGACGTGGCCGGCGTTGGAGCGGACGGCGAACTGGCGTCGGTCAAGCTGTTGCATCAGCGTGTAGTGGAGCTGGCTCATGACCTCGTTGTGCTCGATGCTCATTCCTGGTTTCCGGCGCAAGAATCCACAAACCAGCTCCCAATGCCCCTCCGGATCATCCAGCGCTATCTGACGGTACGTCTTCTCGCTCACCGGCATGCTTTGTTCCAACCTCGTATGGCTGAGATTGTAATGGAGCCCCTCGATTTTACGCATCGGCATTGCTGGTACGGGATTGGAAGAAGCATGATCGGTCGGGGCTGGCTATGGGTATCGGGTGATGGGATCATCGGGGAGGCCGCTACGTTAAAGTGGTGGTCAGGAAAGCTTCCGATCCGCCCTTCGTCATTACTACGGGCGACTAGTTACAGGAGTGGCCGTATGCGATTTGCCTACGATGAGGCTGCGAATGCGGTTTATGTTTTCCTGGCGGAGAAGCCCTATGCTTACGGCCGTGACCTCGACTCAGAGCGGCGTATTGACTACGCGGCTGACGACACTCCCGTCGGTGTAAAGTTGACCTGCGTTCGCTCCGGAGTCAACATGGTCTCCCTTCCTGCGGCGACGGAGATTGCTCAAATTCTTCGGCAGATTGAAGTCCGCGTGTATGCATAGCCACCTCGCGAGCCATCCTGCGCACGGTTCCGGTGCCGTCGAACGTGGCAGCCGAAGATTCCGAACCGTCGGCCTGACCCTTGTGGCGGGTCGGCCACGTAGACGTCCGGGTTCTCTGGCAGGTCCATCCATGCCCCGGTCTCCAAGATGGGGAGATTCCGATGGCGCGGCCATCTGCGAGCAGTTTGGCGCCGTCTAACTGCCAAAGTGTGACATGGAACTGCCAAGAGCCCGCCAAGCTTCTGCGCCCGCACCCGCTGTCTTGGAACTCGGCATCGATGGATTGACGCGGGCACCGCGCGCTGAAGCGGACGCTCCATGCCTGACCGCCCCGGAGTGCGGGAAGAAACACGCCACCCGACCGCTGTGGCCAGGCGAGGTTGGGCACGGCCGACCCCACGGCGGGTCGGCTTGGACGCGGATCAGGAGGCGATGAGGAGCTGGCGGCTCTGAAGCAGCGGTCCGCCAACGATCACCTGTCGAAGATGCCAGCGCAGCGGGCTCTTCGATCGTAGCCTCCCGCCAATCGAAATTTATGGCGGTTTTTGGCACTTCGGAGGCACTCTCTGGCACTTCCCGGGGTATATGCTTGCCCACATGGCGGCTGCCGTTGAGAGAAATGTTCTGTTTGACTGCGAGACTGTTCGGGGATAGAGTGCGCGCTAAATTGGCGGTTGAGTAGCCCTATGGGTATGTGGTCACGGTTCTTGATCCTATTTCGTGAGCTTGACGTCACAACACTTCGTCCCACGACATCCGCTGAGGCTTGGGCCGCGCCGGTGGTCGCTTCGACGGGGCCCGAATGGCGGCGCCGCAGACCTGCCTGGCTCGTGGCGGCGTTGACGATCACGAGCCTCCCAATGACACTTTTCCTCCCCTTCTATATGCTGGCTTGGCTTGTGCAGTGGTGGGGGGGAAAACCCGGCCAAATCATCACCTTCCTCCCCTATCCCCTGGTGTGGCTGGCCGCCACATGGTCGGAGATGAAACGCGAGCTGGACGATCCCGACATGCACCCGTGGTGGCACGCTCTGTCATTCCTGATACCGATCTACGGCCTATTCCGCCTCCACGCTCACTACCGAACAATCCAGGAGCTGCTTCTTCAGCGTGGCGCCGCGTCGCCCGTATCAGGGCGAGGTGCGGTTCTCGGCATGATCGGTGCCGACCTCTTGCTTCTGGCGGGCACGGCCAACCTCTTGCTTCTGGCGGGCACGAAGGTAGAGGGCCCGGTCGGCACCGTCGACGTCCTGGGCGGCATGGGGTTCGTAGCCGTGTTAGTGGGCGGCATGGGGTTCGTAGCCGTGTTCGTCTACGGGCAGGTGGGGCTGAACCGCTACTGGAGCGCGCGGTCCACGCAGACTGTGCCGGTCCTAATTCATCCGTCAGAGTGGACCATGCTTCTGGCGGGGGGGGTTATCTGCATCAGCGCGCCTGTTCTCCGGCTCTTGTTGGTTAGCTCATTGACGAGCGTCGCCGAGTGAGTATCTGGTGCAACCCGATCAACTCGTGGCCTGGCTCAAACCACGTCTCGCTGCCGGGGCACGAATGCAAGAAGGAGTGTGCGCCAATTGCCCGTCGCCAGTCTGGATAGGCCCGCGGCCGTCCCTCAGTCATCCGTTCGAGTGCGGGTGACCCTGGTCCTGTTTACCGTCCTCATCGCGCTGCTGTACGCGGACCAGAACCTCATGGCTCCGAGCTTGACAGCCATCGGCGGTGAGTTCGGATTCTCTCGCTCCGAGATCGATCAGCGTCTTGGCGCTGACGTCAACCTCATCTTCTGGATGCTGGGTGGGCTGACCACCCTCGGGGTCGGGTACGCCGCTGACCGGGGCTCGAACCGGAAATGGCTGCTGGTTGCGGTCGCTCTGCTGGGTCAGTCCGCTTGTCTCGCCAGCGGACTGGCCCAGACCTACGATCAGCTCTACTGGGCTCGGGCCCTCACCGGGTTGGGCATCGGCGGGTCGTTCCCGCTCGTGTATTCGCTGCTGGGCGATTACTTTCCGCCACGCCGGCGTGCGGCCGCGGCGGCGACCATCGGCTTCGCGATGGGGCTCGGCATCGCCGTCGGCCAGTTTCTGGCGGGCATGCTGCTCGAAAACCACGGCTGGCGCGCAGCGTTCTACCTGGTTTCGATCCCCGGTATGTTCTTTACCCTGGTCTATGCGTTCGTGGCTCGCGAGCCGAGGCGCGGCCAGCAGGAAGCAGCCCTGAAGGATCTGCTCGCTGCCGGTGGCGTCTATGATGAGCGGATACGGCTCAGCGACATCCCAGAGCTGTTCAAAATTCCCACCAATCAGCTGATTTTCCTGCAGGCGATCCCGGGTACCATTCCGTGGGGCATGTTCTTCGTCTACCTGAACGACTTCTATGCGCACGACAAGGGGTTCTCAGTGGCCGATGCAACCCTGTTGGTGATAACGGTCGGTGTTGCGGCGATCTTCGGCGGCTTCGTCGGCGGGCTGATTGGCCAATACGTCTTCAATCGGTCGTCACACTATCTGCCGCTGCTGTGTGGGCTCACCACGCTAATCGGGGTGATTCCGACAGCGCTTCTGATCAGCTATCCGGCCGAGCCGGGCACGCCGATCATCGGACCTCTGCTCGTGGCCGTGATGACCGGGTTGCTGGTCGCCGTCACCGGTCCCAACGTCCGGTCTATCCTGATCGCCGTGAACCCGCCCGAGCGTCGCGGCGCCGTGTTCAGCCTGTTCAATCTGTGCGACGATCTTGGCAAGGGCCTCGGAGCCTGGGTCGTGGGAGGGCTCGCTGCCACCATGGGCAGAGTTCCCGCGTTCCACATCGCCAACCTGATGTGGGTCTTCTGCGGGGTCGTGCTGCTTCTCGCGGTAAGGAGCTTCCATCGAGACGAGCAGGCGATGCAGGCTCAACTCGCCCAGCACCAGATGGAGGGCAGATCGTGATGGCTTCTCACCTCTACGATCTGGTGCGGCAGCGAGCGGTCTCGTTTCCGGACGCCATTGCGTTCGGGGGGCAGCAGGGCCTCATCTGGAAGACGATCGATAGCAGACAGCTTCTGGACCTCGTCGATCGGTTGGCCGAGGAGTTGGCCGCGAAAGGCGTGAAGGAGAGCGACCGAGTAGTCGTATGGCTGCCCAGCCAGTGGCGAACGCCAGTCTATCTCTTCGCGCTCTGGAAGCTGGGCGCTATCGTGGTGCCGTTCGATCGGGAGATGAACCCAGAAGCTGGCACCGGCATCCTGGATGCTGTGGAGCCCCGCTTCATTCTGGCGGGCCACGGTGAGCGGCCGGCGTGGGCCAGGGACGAAAACATCGTCGAGTGGTGGGAACCAGGTAGCGAGGTACCCAACGCCTCGGCGCCGTGGTCGGCGCCAGGCGAGGAACTGGCGGTGGCCGCGTTCACGTCGGGAACGACCGGTGTCCCCAAGGGCTGCATGATCACACATGCCAATCTGCGCTCTCAGATACAGGCGCTCGCGGACGCGGTGCCTCTCGATCCATCGTGCCGCCTGGCAAGCGTGCTCCCGCTCTCACACCTGTTTGAGCTTACCTGTGGGATGCTTTACGCGGTCAGCACGGGCGCGGCGATCCACTACATCCCGAGCCGCCGCGGGCCCGACATCGTGCGGGTACTGCGGGAGCAGCAGATAACACACATGATGTGCGTCCCGCAGCTCCTGATGCTGATGGGACAAGCGCTGGAGGACCAACTCGCGGCTGCGCTCCCGGCTCCAGTGCTGCGGGCGCTCAAGGCGGTCGCTGACAGGGTGCCACTTGGCGCCAGGCGCTTCCTGTTCGCGGTGGTGCACCGCAAGCTTGGCGGCCACCTCCGTCTGATGGTTTCCGGCGGGGCGGCCCTACCCGTCGAAACCCACCGGCAGTGGGAGCGTCTCGGCGTGCGAGTGGTTCAGGGGTACGGCGCGAGCGAATGTTCGCCCGTCATCGCCTGCGGCACGTGGGAAGGCAAGGCACCTGTGGGTAGCGTCGGCCGGCCGCTACCCGGCGTCGACACGAAGCTCAGTCCAGAGGGCGAGCTGCTGGTCCACGGCCCGAACGTGATGCGTGGCTACTGGAAGGACCCAGAGCGGACGGCTGAGGTGCTAACGGACGGTTGGTACTCCACCGGAGACCTGGCGCGGATCGACGCCGCGGGGAATGTGTGGATCGAGGGACGGGCTCGCGACCTGATCGTGCTTCCCTCGGGCCTCAATCTCTGGCCGCAGGACGTCGAAGACGTGCTTCGCGCACATCCCTCAGTCTCAGATGCCACTATCGTGGCTGTTCCGACCGCGGCCGGCGGGGCGACGCTCCACGCGTATCTGATTCCCCACGGCTCAGTGTCCGACATCAGCCAGATCGTGAGCGCCAGCAACGCACGACTCGCGCAGCACCAGCGCGTCGCCTCTGCCTCGTGGTGGCCGGACGGGGATTTCCCGCGGACAAGCACCCTCAAGGTGCGACGCAACCTGCTCCCGCAACCCGAGGCTGGGGCCACGGTACGGGTGAGCCTGGCACTGGCCGCCGACGACCCGGTGGGCCAGGCGATCTGCGGCATCGCGCGGACCTCCGCCGTCCAGCCCCAGCAGACGCTTGGCGAGCTGGGTCTGGACAGCCTTGGCCTTGTGGAGCTGGCAGTAACTCTGGAGGAGAAGACGGGCAAGGCCGTTGCAGAGGGAACGCTCTCATCCGACATGACGGTTCAGCAGGTACGAGAAGCGGTAACCAATGCACCGGACGTCGCTGAGGGAAACGACAGGGATGAGACGGGCGAATCCCGAGAACAGCCAATGTGGCCCTACACGTGGGGACGCGCCTTCCGCGCGCTGGCTTTGCCGGTCGACGTGCAGTACCTCCGCGGCGTGAGCCAGACCATCGTTCTCGGCAAAGAACACCTGCAGGGTGTCGAGACGCCAGTGATCGTCGCGGGGACGCATCATGGCTTCCCAGACATGTCGCTGGTGCGCCGCGCGCTCGCGGCGTCTCCCTCTCCCGGGCTGGCTCATCGGCTGGTGGCGGCTGCCGGTTCCGAAGGCGCGGGCTTCACGGATGCTAGCTTCAAGATCGGCGGCATGGGGCTGGCGCCCTGGTATATGGTTCTGGCCTTTGGCCTCTATCCGCTGAACCAGCGGCGGTTCCAGGGTGAGAGTCTTCGCCGTCTGGTGCAGGTCGCGCAGGCGGGCAACGCCATCCTGATCTTTCCCCAGGGTACCCATGCCCGCCCGCAGGATGAGCGGACCGCGGACCCAGCCGCTCGGTTTCGGACAGGCGCGGCGCACCTCGCCCAGGCCCTCGATGCCCCGGTGATACCTTTCGGGCTGGCGGGGACCGACATCATCCTGCCACCGTCAATCGAGGGCTTCAAGGGGATTGTCTTCGCTGGTGTGCCGTGGTCCTACAAGCGCGGACCGCTCGCGATCGCGTTCGGCGAGCCCTTGCGAATGGAAGCGTCCGAGTCGGCCGAGGACTTCACAACGCGACTCCAGACGGAATCGTTCCGATTGACCCGAATGGCCGAGGATGAACTGGCCAGGACATGATTGCGCGACCTGTGATCCACCGAGCGATCATGAGCGCCAATCAGTGGCAACTATGACCCTGGAGATCGAGCCACGCGTCTTTCAACTCCGAGCGTTCGGCGCGCACGTCTTTGCGCTCGTTGATGACGACGTAACGCTCATCGACACGGGCGCTCCGGGGAGCGGGCGTTTGGTCCTTCGGCAGCTCCAAGAGATCGGCCACTCCCCGAGCGACGTGAAGCGCATCATTCTCACGCACTATCACATTGACCATCGCGGCGCGGCTCGAGAGCTGCAAGAGGCCACCGGCGCACGGGTATTCATTCACAAGTCCGAGGCCCCGTACCTCCGCGGCCAGCAGCGGTACCCGAACTTGGTGAGCTCCGGGCCCCTCGCCAGGCTTGCAGCGCCGTTCTCGGCCGCGATGCGGCTTCGCCCTGTGCAAGTAGAAGAGCTAGACGACGGAGACGTCATCGCCGCGCTGGGGGGACTTCGCGTGCTGCACTCACCCGGACATACCCGGGGCAGCATCTCCCTGTGGTTCAAAGAGACAGGACTGCTCTTCTCTGGTGACGCTATGGAGTACCGCCGTGGGCGTCTGCTGCGGCCTGGTCGCCAGGTGACTGAGGACATGGATGTCGCGGAAGCGACGCTGCGCCGTCTGGCTCAACTGGGCACCGATCGTATTTGTTTCAGCCACTTCCCGGCGTTTCGCGGCCAGGCAGCGGACGCGTTCCGTGCTCTTCTGAGCGAGCTGGACCAGCAAGCATCCGTGCAACGGGTTGTGAAAGGAGCGCCAAAATGAGCAACGTGCTTCAAAATTGGCCCATTACTGACCAGGCGTTCGGCGAGTTCCTCGCCACCGCGGCCGATCGGTACGGCGACCGGCCGGCGCTGCTGATAAAGCCGGGGTTCCGAACTCGCATCACGACGTACAGAGGCCTCGAGCGTGGGGCGCTTCGAGTTGGGCGATACCTGCAGGCACGCGGAATCGGCAAAGGGGACCGCGTTCTTCTGTGGGCGCCCAACATGCCCGAATGGGTACAGGTCTTCTTTGGCTGTCAGAAGGTCGGCGCTGTCGTCGTCCCCCTCGACGTCCGCAGCGCCCCCGACTTTGTCGAGACAATCGTGGAAAAGACCCGGCCGAAGCTCGCGGTGCTCTCTCGATCAACTGTCCAGCATGCCGGGTCAGTCAACGTTCCCGTGGCGCATCTCGAGCAGTTAGAGATCGACTTGCCGAATGAGGCAGAGCTGCTGGAACGCGTCGAGGTCGAACCAGACGAGATCGCTGAGATCATGTTTACTTCCGGGACGACCGGTGACCCCAAAGGGGTCATGCTCACGCACCGCAACGTCCTCTTCAACGTCCTGGGCGCCCATGACGTGCTGACCATCAGGCCCGATTTTCGGCTTCTGTCGCTGTTGCCGCTCAGCCATATGTTGGAGCAGAGCCTCGGCCTGTTCACGCCCTTATCTGGCGGCGCCAGCATCGCCTATCCCATCAGCCGCCAGCCGAGCGTACTGTTCCGAACCATCGCGGAAAACCGTGTAAGCATGCTTGTCGTCGTACCTCAGGCGCTGCAGCTATTCGTCAACGCCATCGAGCGCGAGGCCCGCCGCCAGGGGCGGGAGGCGCAGATTCAGCGCCTGTTCGGCTTCGCCGAGCGATTGCCGATGCCCTTGCGCCGCCTGGCCTTCCGCTCAGTTCATCAAAAGTTCGGCGGCGGGCTCGATGTTGTCATCAGTGGCGGCGCCTATCTGGATCCGGCGCTGGCTCACAAATGGCAGCTAATGGGAGTTCAGGTCTTACAGGGTTATGGGGCAACGGAAGCAGCTCCCGTCATCTCATGCGACCGACCGGGACGTGCGAAGACCGGAGCCGTCGGCACGGCGTTTCCCGGCGTCGATCTGCTGATTGCGCCTGATGGCGAGATTCTCGCGAAAGGTCCGAACGTCTTTGGTGGCTACTGGGACAACCCGGAAGCCACGGCGCGCGCGCTCGAGGACGGCTGGTACCACACCGGCGATCTCGGATCGCTTGATCAAGATGGCTACGTGCACCTCAAGGGCCGCAAGAAGGATTTGATCGTGCTGGCCAACGGGCAGAACGTCTACCCGGAGGACATCGAGAGCCGATTGATCCAGCAACCGGCCGTAGAAGACGGTGTCGTCGTGGGCTTATCACGGCCGAACGGCGCCATCGAAGTGCACGCCGTGCTGCTGATGCGCGACCCATCGGTCGCGGGCGACGCCGTGCGGCAGGCGAACGGACACCTTGCGGACCACCAGCAGGTGCAGGGGTTTACCGTCTGGCCATTGGACGATTTTCCAAGGACGCACACGCTAAAGGTGAAGAAACACGAGGTGATCGACTTCCTGTTGAACCAGGAAACGATCGACGTTTCCTCTCAGTCGGCGGTCCAGACTAAGGCCCCAGACGACCCGCTCTTTCGCCTGATTGCGGAGCTGGCTTCCGTTCCGGCGTCCCAGGTTACCGCGGAACGAACGCTTGGCGGCGACCTGAATCTCGACTCCCTCAGCCGCGTCGAGCTGCTCTCCGCCGTCGAGGGAGAGCTGGGCGCCTACGTCGACGAGGCTAACGTTACGCCCAACACCACCGTCGCCGAGCTCCGTCGGTTGGTGGAGGCTTCGCAGAGCCGAAGCGCAGACAACACCTTCAAGTCATGGCCGCTAGGCCTGATCGGGAGCGTTGCCCGTGAGCTGTTCGTGCAGCTGATTGTATTCCCTGCGTATCACCTGTTCTGGCGCGTGCGGAGCACTGGGCTCGAACACGTGGCCGACCTTCATGAGCCCGCGCTCATCGCGGCAAACCATAACTTCGGTGTGGGCACGATCGGACTCGATCCAGCCGCCGCATGGATGGGGCTCCCTCGCGCCTTGAGACTGCGAACGTGCACCGCCGGCGAAGAACACGCGGTGTTCGACCAGCCAATCAAGGGCTTTCTGGCGCGCCTCCTAAACGCCTTCCCGCTGTCGAGGGAGGGCAACGTTCGGGGCAGCCTGGAGTACATCGGCAAGCTGCTCGATCTGGGCTGGTCGGTCCTGATCTTCCCCGAGGGAAAGCTCACCGTTGACGGTCCCATGCAGCCCTTCATGGGGGGAACCGGGCTGATCGCGGTCGAGTCGCGCACACCCGTGGTGCCGATGTACATCGAAGTGGAGCGCAAGGGCATCGTCGAGGGGAGCCGCGGTCCGTGGCGTGGGGCGTTCGCCATCCACCTGGGCAAGACGCTGCGGTTTGCCCCCGGAACCTCGTATGCGGCAGCGACCCAGCAGATCGAGGACGCGGTTCGCGCCCTGGCGCCAGCGGGCGCGCGGACCGAGCGAGAGAAACGCGACAGCAACCTGCAAGAGACTGGAATCCGCGGAACGGGGGCCTAGCCGTGCGTCGAGTGTCTCTCAGATGGATGCTTCTCTACGGCGCTGCGCGCACAGGGGTGGGCATTCATGACATCTTCTACAACGCGGTGGCCGGCTTCTACCTCGCAAGCTACGGCATGCCAAACGTGGCCATTGGCTTTCTCGCGAACGAACGCTCACTGATCGGCGCCCTTTTGCAACCGCTGGTCGGCGCGGCCAGCGATCGCCTGCAAACGCCTCTCGGCCGGCGCCGGCCAGTCATGCTGCTCGTGATCCCCACCATTCTGGGCTTCCTGGCGCTGGCCATGCGTCCGGACACCTGGCTCGTGGTGCTGATTTTCATCCTGGGCCCGCTCTTTCTCGGACTCGCCGTCACGGCCTACCAGGTGCTGCTGCCGGACTGTGTGGTGCCGGAGCAACGAGGCCTAGCAAACGGCGTCAACGTCTTCATGGGGTTCGTGGGCGGCATCGGACTGCTGCTGGTCGCGTTCCGCGTCTGGGAGTCGCAGCCCGGGATCGTCTTCATCGGGGTGGCCGCGTCTCTGGCCGTGGGCTTCGCGATCACGATGCTCACCATCAAGGAGCCGGCCGACGGCGTTTCCGAGGAGGCAGAGGAGCGTTTTAGCCTGGGCGACTATCTGCAGAGCATCCTGCAGTACCGGTCTGCAACTCTGTACGTGGCGTCTTACTTTTTCTTCTGGTTTGGAATCGGGGGAATCACGCCGTTCATCACTCGATTCGGAAACGAGGAGCTGGGCGTGCCGCAGAACGAGACGTTCCTGCTTCTGCTCGCCGTGATGATCGCGACCATGGTGTCGGCCGCGCCGGCCGGCTGGCTGGGCGACCGTATCGGCAAGAAGGTCATGACGAGCTGGGGCCTGATTGCCTTCGCGGTATTCATTTTGATCGGTTCTCAGATCGAGACCCGTGACCAGGCCATTGTGATCCTCGCCTTCGCCGGCATTGGCCAGGCGATCCCGTCGGTGCTGGCGTACCCGCTCTTTACCGAGCTGGTACCTGCCCGTCGGATGGGCGAACTGACCGGCCTCAGCACTATGGTGTGGTCGCTCGCCCAACCGATCGGCGCCACGGTCTTCGGCGCCGTCGCGGACGCGACGGGCAGCCTGCGCAGCGTTCTGGTCGGGGGCAGCATTGCCCTGCTCATCTCGTGGCTGATTCTGCGTGCGGTGAACGTTCCGCGGAAAGTCCCGCCCGAAAACACCGCGCCAGTTGCAGACGGGGCGTAGATGGGATGGTGGGCTCGCCGTACACTCTGCATGAAACCAGCAATCGGTGTCGAGCGCCGTAGTGGCAGTCGGCGCCTGGGGGCACGCGACCCGATGGATGCGGAGAGCCTTCGAGCCCGACAGGCTGAGTGGGACCGCTTTCACCAATGGGAACGAGCGCACCTCGCCGAGCAGACCCTCGAGGAAAAGTGGCGCTGGTACGAGGCGGCCTACGAGTTGGCGCGCCAATTAGGCCATCTCTGCCGAGCCTCACCTCGACCTTGAGAAAATTCGCCACATCCGGTCGGTGCAGGCCAAGCTGGCGTTGCTGCCATGGCGGAGCTGATACGCATCAGCGGCGTTGAATGAGGTCGTCCAATTCCTCGACGATCTCGAGGTTCCGTACATGGTCATTGGGGGCGTCGCCAATCAGGCACTCGAATTGATCTTATTCGGGCTGGCTTACCCTACGAGGAAGCGGCCATTCGCCGAGCATCGAGTGTCGAGGTCGGCGGTACTCGGGCGCAGGTTGCATCGGCGGAGGACCTCATTCTGCATAAGCTCGCATCGACTCGACCGAGAAACCGCGAAGACGCGGACGGCGTGATCCGGCGACAACGCACCGCTCTGGATCGGGGCTACCTCGATCCCCTCGTCCAAAAGTCTCTCGGAGATCCTGGAACAGCCAGAGATCTGGGACTGGTACACGCACCAAATCGCCCGATGAAGAGCCAGAGTCGCAATAGTTCGCGCACGATCTTAGGCGCCTTCGTGATCTTCACGACTCGGCGAGCCACCTGGCCCGCGCACGCGTCGAACGCGCTCGACGATCTGCCCCTCATGACCTTCCCCTGTCGGCTCGTAGAAGCGGCTTCCCGCGATTGCATCCGGCAGGTGTTGCTGGTCAACCACGTGACCCTCGAAGTCGTGGGCGTATTTGTAGCCCTTGCCGTAGCCCATCCCTCGCATTAGTCCCGTAACCGCGTTCCTCAGGTGCAGAGGAACTGGCAGCGCGCCGGAGCGCTGCACCTCCGCCACGGCGCCCTCATAGGCGGTCTTTACCGAGTTGCTCTTCGGCGCAGTGGCCAGGTAGAGGGCCGCCTCCGTGAGCGGGAACAGCGCCTCTGGCATGCCGACAAAGTGGGCCGCCTGCTGCGCGGCGATCGCCACGGGGAGCGCCATCGGGTCTGCGAGCCCGACGTCCTCCGATGCCAGAATGACCAGCCGGCGAGCCACAAATAGCGGATCCTCACCGGCTTCCAGCATGCGCGCAAGCCAGTACACCGCGGCGTCCGGGTCTGAGCCCCGAATCGACTTGATGAGAGCGGACACAAGGTCATAGTGCTGGTCGCCGGCGCGATCGTACATGAGCGCACGCCGCTGCATGGCGTCCTCGACGGTTGCCCTGATGACGTGACGCTCACCGTCCCCCGTCGGGGACGTGGCAAGCGTCGCCAATTCCAGCGCATTCAGTCCAATGCGGGCGTCGCCGCCAGCTACGCCGACGATGTAATCCAACGCGTCCGGATCGAGTTTCACGTGAAACATCGCCAGACCGCGGCTCTCGTCCCGCAGCGCCCGTTGGACCAGCGCCTCGATGTCCTCATCCGACAGCGACTCGAGGCGATACACGCGAGACCGCGACAGGAGGGCGCTGTTGACCTCGAACGACGGGTTCTCCGTCGTCGCTCCTATGAGGGTCAAGAGCCCACTTTCGACGTTGGGCAACACCGTATCCTGCTGGGCCTTGTTGAAACGGTGAATCTCATCGATGAACAGGATGGTTCGCTGGCCCTGGCTTCGACGCGCCAGCGCGCCATCGGCCGCGCGCCGCAGGTCTGCCACGCCGGCCGAAACACCACTGAGGGCTACCATGTGTGCGTGGGTGGTTCGGCTGATAACTTCCGCCAGGGTCGTCTTCCCACTCCCCGGTGGCCCCCAGAGAATCATCGACGATAGCTGGTCCTCTTCGATTGCGCGTCGGAGCGCACGACCACAGCCCACCAGGTGCTCCTGCCCGACGAATTCATCGAGCGTCGTCGGGCGCATTCGAGTGGCGAGAGGCGCACCCGCGTTGGCCTGGACGCCGCCTGTCTGCACGGTGTCTGGAGCGGCAAACAAGGCCTCTTGAGAGGGGGAGGAAGGCCCACCCGGGGCAGCCTGCGCCCTGACAGTGGGCCGGATATCGCGGCCTGAAGAGATGGTTCGCCTCCGATAATCTGTACGATCGACCCATCGCCTGATTGACAGGCGGTTTCGACCCTTCCTATAATCGCAAAAGCCTGCCAGGGACGACGACTCGCAAACCCCGGCGGTAGCGAAGACCGCAATGCCTGTGGCAACCGACGCCGACACCGCGGTAGCGAAACCGCAACGCCTGTAGCAACTGATGCCGACAAGCGGTAGCAAAAACCGCAATGCCTGTAGCAACCGATGCCGACAGAAGGAGGCTGAGTGCCTAAGCGGACCTGGCAGCCCAAGCGGATCCCACGCAAGCGCGTCCACGGATTCCTCAAGCGCATGAGCTCACCCGGAGGCCGCGAGGTCATCCGTCGGCGGCGTCGCCGCGGCCGAAAACTGCTCTCTATTTGACGTCCTGACCGTTTTCGCGACTGTTCCGGCCGACGATTGAGTCGCCGTCGGACCGAATCGCGGCGCTGACGGCGGCCGTATGCAGCGAGCACACCGTCTTCGACGAGGTACAGACTTTGACCGCGTGCGGGCAAGCAGGCGGAGTTGGGCGCATCCACTGCTCATCTGCTACGCCAGCCCCGCCGACGGCATCGGCCTCCCCAGGATTGGAATTGCCGTTGGTCGTCGCGTCGGCAACGCTGTCGTGCGCAACCAGGTGAAGCGCCGAATTCGTGAGGCAGTGCGCACGTTTTACGGGAAAATCCAGCCCGGGGTAGACCTTGTGTTGATTGCTCGGCCGGCAGCCTCGAAGGCTGGGTATGCAGATCTCGCCGGGGCGGTCGGTTCGCTCATTGAGAGAGCCGCGGCGAAACCGGTGGGTTCGAAAAGCCCGACCGATGGACCAGCACAATCGTGAAACCGATAGTCCTGTGGACAATTCGCCTCTACCAGTTGGCCATCTCGCCTGCTGTGCCGCCGTCTTGCCGCTACCTGCCAACCTGCAGCGAGTACTGTACGGAGGCGGTCGAGCGCCACGGTGTTGGGTGGGGGTTGTGGCTGGGCCTCCGCAGAATCGCCCGTTGCCACCCGTTTCACCCCGGCGGCTACGATCCCGTGCCGGACGTCCGAATCAAAGCCACGCCGGTAGGCCACTTCTAGTCTAGGATAGGTATTCTGTGCCGTTTTTCGACGTTTTCCTGCCAGTTTGGAACGGGCTGCTCGTCGGCCCAATTGAGAGCGCGCTCATCGCCTTGGCGGAGGCGACAGGCAGCGCCGGCCTTGCAATCATCCTTTTCACAATTGCTGTCCGGACCGCGCTCTTGCCACTCGGCATCATGCAAGCAAAGTCGCAGAAAGCGATGTACGCGCTACAGCCGCATATAAAGGAGCTGCAGAAACGCTACGGCAACGACCGCCAGAAAATGAGCCAGGAGCAGATGCGCCTCTATAAGGAGAAGGGTGTCAATCCCCTCGCGGGCTGTTTGCCGATGCTTCTCCAGATGCCGATCTGGTTCGCCCTCTACTCCGCTCTGCTGACACTCGCCGATCGGAATACCCTCTTTCAACAGTCGTTCCTCTGGGTTGACAACCTCGCCCATCATTCCACACCCACCCTGGAAGACCCGAGAACCTGGACGTTGGTGATCCTACCCGTGGTGACCGCGGCCACCCAGTGGGTCGTTCAGCGCATGGCGACGTTGCCAGCGGCAGACCCACAGCAACAGCAGATGAACCAGATGATGCAGTTCATGCCGCTGATGTTCCTGGTTTTCTCGTTTCAGGTGGCGTCGGGCCTGGTCCTATACTGGGTTATCTCGAACATCTATAGCATCGTTCAGCAGTATTTCACACTCGGTTGGGGCACGCTCCCATTGCTTGGATCCGGTTCGCTGGTCGACGGGCCCGAACCCCCACGCGGAGACCAGCCGCAAATCGGGAAGCCAAACGCCGCACCGCCGCGACGAAAGGGACCAGGCCCGGCGCCTCGGCGGAAAAGGGGGAAGTAGGCAGTGGAAAACGAAAGCATTGAAGCACACGGTCGGACGACGGATGAAGCGATTCGGGCGGCTCTCGAGCAGCTAGGCGTTACCCGTGACGAGGTGGACGTGGAGGTCCTGGCCGAAGGACGCTCCGGAGTCTTCGGCGTTGGATCGCAAGAGGCTCGCGTTCGCGTCACTCTGATTGGTGACGAGTATGGCGACGAGGTTGAAGACGAGGAGAACTACTCGCCGCCACCTCAGATGGCTACCGAGGAGGCCGAAGCGGCGCGCGAGACTCTGGAGCACATTCTTGACCTACTCGAATTCCCGAACGTCGTCACCGTAGGGGGGATCGAGAAAGACCGCGACGTCACCGCCATTCACCTCGAGGTGGCGGGCGAAGACGTCGGCCTACTCATTGGGAGACATGGGGAAACGCTGTCGAGCGTCCAATTCCTCGTCAACGCGTGCCTCTCGAAGCGCATGCCGCGCGACATGCGCGTCATCGTGGACATCGAGCACTATCGCGAGCGACGTGAGCAATCGCTACAGGGCATCGCACTGCGCACTGCCGACCGCGTCCGTCGTGACAACCGCGCGGTTACGCTACAGCCAATGCCGGCCAATGAGCGGCGCATCATCCACCTGACGCTCCAGACGAGCCAACACGTGAGCACCGAGTCGACTGGCGACGGGCCCGAGCGCCGCGTTGTGGTGTCTCCCAAGCAGGGCGCCCCGAGTCGCCGACCCAGCTATGGACCTCCGCGTGGCGGCTACAGAGGTTAGCGACCGCGGTGCAACTCGGTCCGACTGGGATTGACCTAAGTGCGGAGCCTGACTATGTTCTGGTCGGACACGTCACTCGCGATCTCTTTGGGGTTGACCAGCGTCTCGGTGGCACCGTCCTCTATGCCGGCGTCGCAGCCGCGCGCCTTGGGCGGCGAGTCGGCATCGTGACGGCCTTCGAGACGTCGCTCGTCCTCCCACCTGAGGCAGCAGGACTCGCCGTGTCGCGTGCAGCATCAGATCGGACAACGACTTTTCGGATCGATCACGTCGGCGGGGGGCGCCGCCTCAGCCTTCTGGATCGAGCGCCTCGTATCGAATGTTCGGACGCACCACAACGTTGGCGTAGATCGCCCATCGTGCATCTCGCCCCGGTGGCAGACGAGACGAGTCCTGAACTGGCGGCCTGTTTCCCGAAATCCTGGACCGGCGCAACCGCTCAGGGCTGGCTCAGGGATCCGTATGGGGATGTAACCACCGCACGCTGGTCGCGCAGCGCCGCTCAATTGGGCAACGAGAGGTTCGGCGCCATCGTCGTTTCCGATGACGACCTCCGAGATAATAGCGACGTAGGCCTTTTCACGCAGCACGCGGAGTGTGTTGTAGTCACCCATGGAGCATCCGGCTGCACGGTCCATGTTGTGGGCCAGACTATCGAGGTCCCTGCCTGCGCGGCTGACGAGGTTGATTCGACCGGGGCCGGCGACGTCTTCGCCGCGGCGTTTTTTGTTCGGCTGAACGAGACACGCGACCCCGTCTCGAGCGCAAGATTTGCCGCTTGCGCGGCCGGTCTGTCGATCGAGGGAGTCGGCCTGTCGCGGATTCCCACCCGCGAGCAGGTGGTTGTCCGTTTGGCGATGGGAGGGTGACGCGCACCGTCGCGGTCGCCAATCAGAAGGGCGGCGTAGGCAAGACGACCACCGCCGTGAGTCTTGCCGCGCATCTCGGGGCGGCGGGGCGTGTGTTGCTCGTCGACATGGATCCACAGGCGAATGCCACCAGTTCACTGGGTCTGCACGTCGCGGACGGCACGCCGTCCGTCTACGAGGTTCTCATTGGACGGGCGGCTATGGAGTCCGTTCTGATCAGATCGGGAGAGCCCGGATTGACCGTGGCCCCCGCGTCGCAGGCCCTGGCTGGTGCGCAGGTTGATCTAGTTGACACCGCTGACGGCGACTTGCGCCTTCGCAACGCTCTACAGCCGGTGTTGGGCCTCTTCGACCTGGTGATCATTGACTGTCCGCCAGCAGTGGGAGTGCTCACCGTGAACGCGCTCGCGGCTGCTGACGCAGTGCTCGTTCCCGTCCAGTGTGAGTACCTGGCGCTAGAAGGGCTCGGCCAGATCATGCAGCTGGTAGAGGCCATGCGGTGCGGGTTGAATCCGCGACTCGATCTGCTAGGGGTCCTACCGACGATGTTCGACAGCCGTACCAACCTCAGCACACAGGTGGTCGATGAGATCCGCCACTACTTCCCCAACGAAACCTTTGAGAGTGTCGTTCCGCGGTCGGTCCGGTTGAGCGAAGCGCCGAGCTTTGGAAAATCCATCGTTGCATACGACGCGCATTCTCGCGCCGCGGAAGCGTACGCCCAGGTGGCCCAGGAGATTATCGCTCGGGGCTACTGGCGGTGACCCACCAGGAGGGACCAATGCAAGGACTTCGCGGCGGCCTCGGCCGAGGGCTGGATGCCCTCATCCCGCGCGGTGCCGGCGGAATGCAGGAGATCGAAGTCGATCGGATCGCACCGAATCCGGCCCAGCCACGAAAGGGCTTCGACTCCACGGCCCTGGACGAGCTTGCCGCATCCATTCGAGAGCATGGCCTGCTGCAGCCGGTTATCGTCTCACGCGCGCCGTCGGGATACACACTCATTGCGGGCGAGCGCCGCTGGCGGGCCGCCAAGCTCGCTGGCCTCGCAACCGTCCCCGCTCTCGTAAAAGACGTCTCGCCGCTGGCAGCACTCGAGCTGGCGCTGGTCGAGAATCTCCAACGGGCAGACTTATCACCGATCGAGGAAGCCGCTGCCTACCGGGAGTTGATCGATGGCCACGGCATCACTCAAGAGCAGGTCGGAGCGCGCATCGGACGCAGCAGAGTCAGCGTCGCTAACCGGTTGCGACTCCTGAGCCTTCCCCCGGGAGCCCGCGGCCTCCTCGCGGATGGGCAACTGAGCGAGGGTCACGCCCGCGCGCTTCTCGGCTGTACCGACTTGGTATTGCTCGAAGCGCTGGCGGCCCGCGTAGCTGTGGAGCAGCTCAGCGTTCGCTCTACCGAAGAGCTGGTACGGCGGGCGGTCCGAGGGAGCGAGACCAAGCCAGAGCGCGCCGAGCCTTCCGGGACCGAAGAGGAGCTGCAGCGTGCGCTTGGAACCCGCGTGCAGATCGTGCGCTCGCGTCGGGGTGGACGCCTGGTGATCCATTACTATGACGATGACCAGTTGGCGGGAATCGTGGGCTCTCTTCTCGGGCAGGAGCGACTGTGACCAGTATCTCGGCCGTCCTGCCCGCCTTTCAGGTTCCACTGTGACCAGTATTTCGGCCGTTCTGCCAGCTTTCAATGAGGAAGAGCTGATCGGCGCAACCGCCGAGGCAATGGCCGAGACCCTTGCATCATTGAGCGATGACTACGAGGTCATCGTGGTCAACGACGGCTCGCGCGATCGGACGCGCGAGGTCGTAGATGCATTGTCGGCCACGAATTCACACGTGCGATGCGTCAGCCACGCGATCAACCGTGGATATGGCGATGCACTGAAGACCGGGTTCTCCGCGGCGGCAAAGGACCTGATCTTTTTCACGGACGGCGACCGACAGTTCGACGTCAGTGAGATTTCTCGTTTCATCCCCGAGATCGACCAGGCCGACATGGTGATTGGGTATCGCAGTCCCAGGCGAGATCCCGCCATTCGCCTCGTCTATGCCTGGGGATGGCGCCTGCTAGTCACGATATTGTTTGGCTACACTGCCCGAGACATCGATTGCGCATTCAAGCTGTTTCGTAAGGCTGTGTGGCAGCGTGTGCAGGTCCACTCGGGAGTGGCTACATTCAGCGCCGAGTTTCTGGTCAAGGCGCGACGTTGCGGCTTTCGCATCGTCGAGCTGCCGGTACGTCATCTGCCTCGCACTGCGGGCCGGCCAACGGGTGGGAACCCACGGGTTATCCTGCGGGCCTTTCGGGACATCATCAAGCTCAGGCTACGTCTCGATCCTTGCCCGCAGAACATAGGAGCAGGTCCTGAACATTCCAAAGTCAACCCAGTGGACCACGGACACAGCCGGGTCAGCTAAGGACGCTTCCCCAGAATCCACGGCGATGCCGAGGCTGCCGGTGCTGACGATCGCGCCGACATCCTTTTTCGGCGATTACGGCTGTCACGTCCGCATCGTCGAGGAGGTCCAGGCGCTCATGGCGCATGGCATCGACTCCACGATCGTCACCTACCCATTCGGGCGCGACATCCCGGGCTTTTCGCTACGTCGGTCACCCAAGCTTCCCGGCCAGCGGAACGTCGATCCCGGGTCCTCGCTGCACAAGCTTTCGATGGACGCCGCGCTGGCAGTCCGTGCAGCGTCCGCTGCCGCGGAACAACGACCGGCTCTGGTTCACGGCCACCTTCACGAGGGCGCTCTCATTGGCTGGAGCGTCGCGCGGACCAGGCGCATTCCATTGCTCTTCGACTTCCAGGGCAGCCTCACGTCAGAGATGGTTGACCACGGCTTCATTCAGCCACGTTCAACCGCCTTTCACGGCTTTCGCGCGGTCGAAACCTGGATCGTTCGTCGCGCCGATGCAATCGTGACGAGCACCTACCATGGGGCTGACGTTCTCGTACGAGACTTTGGCTGTCCGGCAACGAAGATCACGGTCGTCCCGGACGCCGTCAACACCGCGCGCTTTCGACCATTGTGGGAAGTCGCGCAGGAGGATGGCCATCTTGTCCGCGCCCAGCGGTTGCGTGAGCAGCTTGGGATTCCCGTCGGACTACCGGTCGTCGTGTACCTCGGTCTGCTGGCGGAGTACCAGGGCATAACGCATCTGCTACGGGCGGCTCAGGCGCTCTTCAGTCGGGGATTGGAGGCCCATTTTCTCATTATGGGATTCCCCGGCGAGAATCGCTATCGGGATCTGGCGAACAGGCTCGGGCTGGGCCCACACGTCACGTTCACCGGGGCCATTCCGTATGAGGACGCCCCCGTCTACCTGTCGCTGGGAGATATCGCGGTGTCGCCAAAGCTCTCCGAGACTGAGGGCAACGGCAAACTGCTGAACTACATTGCCATGGGCTTACCGACTGTGGCGTTCGATACGTCTGTTAGCCGCGAGATCCTGGAAGGTCTCGGAGTATATGCGCCCCCGGGCGACTGGACGGCGCTCGCGGCGGAAATCGAAGGGCTGCTCCGAGATCAGACCCGCGTGCAGCAGCTCGCTCGGGCGCTCCGCTCAATGGCCATCGAGAAACACAGTTGGGATCGCTCGGGCGATGCGCTCGTCGAGGTCTATAGGAGTCTCGCGAGTTAACTCGGCAAAACCATCCGGTTTCCCGTCGCTTCGTGCGCGCTTATCGTCGCTTACGTGCCACTGCCGATTCGGAACATCTTGGTTCCGCACACAGAACACTCGCCCCGTGTGGCGGGACGCCCATTCTTGAGCGTTACCTTCTCCGTGTTCTTCATTTCACGCGATTGCCGGCACTTCACGCAGTACGCGTCCATTGTATGCGCTCCTCGCCTCTACGTTGGTGAGCGCGGGCTCACGCCCGACCCCCAACGCATTCTAAGGCATAGACGGCGCGAGCAACCTGGAAGGGCGTTGCACGGCCGTTGAACGCGCGTTTTCGGCCTCGGTATACTGCCCACAGACTCGGGCGCCCGCGACGCTTTCGGGTGGGTACACACGCATATGACAGGGTAGGCACTCTCGGCAGGGTTCGGCCATTCCACGGTTTTCGGCCGGACGCAGCCAGCGCGGTGCTCGGGGTGGGTTACGTGGCATCGCTCGCTGAGTTGCACCAACAAATCCGCGCCGCCATCGAGCATGGTGACATCGCCCAGGCGCGTTCGATCTGCAACCGCGTCCTCGCTGCCTGCCCGGAAACGGTCGAGACGTACCTGCTCGCGGCAGAGATTGACCTCGAGCTGGGAAACCTCAAGCGTGCGGTTTCGGGCTTCGAGCGGGTCCTCGACGCTGACCCGGAAGGCTATCTCGCGTGCGCGGGGTTGGGCATCGCACAAGAGGCGCTCCACGACCCGGCTCGGGCGCTCCACTGGTTCTCGCGAGCCCTCGACCTCGATCCATCGAACGGTGAGATCCGGCGCGAGCACGACCGACTGTTCATGGACTCGTATCCAGGCCGCACGATCCCGGCTGGGCTTTCCCCGTTTGCAACGGGTCGGGCGTACCTCACCGCCGGCTTGACCGCCGAAGCGGTCACGGTGCTTCGCCAGGCGGTAAAGGATGAGCCGGGCCGCGCCGAAGCCAGACTTGCGCTGGCCGAGGCTCTGTGGTTCTCCGCCGACGTTGCCGCCGCTGATCGAGCCGCGATCGACGTTCTGTCGATAGCCCAGCGAGCGGTGAAAGCACAGGCGATCCGTGCGGCGGCGGCGGCTAGGACTGGAGACTGGCCCCGGGCTCAAACGCTCATCGCAGGCATTCGCCAGTCCGATCCGAACGGGCGCATATCTGCTCGAATCCTCGATCAGACGGGGCTTGCGGAGGAGGTGGCGGAGTTTGCAGACGTGCCGGCCACCGGCGTCGAACGACCGAGCGTCAATCCATCCCACGGCGCTGCGCCTGATTGGGCTGCTTGGATGCGCGGTTACCTCTGGCAGGTGTTACGTCTCGTCGGAATGCCGATCGACGAGCCCTCAGACCAGTGGAGCGTACTCCTGCCTCAGGCGGACGATGGACTCCCAATGCGTCTCGGCTCGGGCCCGATCGGCCGCCGCGTTTCCGGTGCGACGACTCCCGATGTCCCGGAGCAAATCGAGCCTACCACGGCCGAGAGCGCTATGGTTTCTGAAGAAATCGTCAGAGTCCATGCCGTCGAGCGAATCATCGTGCCAAAGGCATCGACCCGCAAGCGGCCTCCGATCACAAACAGGCAATCATCGAGCCCGGGGGTGACGCCACCGGTCAGCCCGGGAGACGACGAAACCGAACTCACCGAAGTAATTGACGACCGCAAACCGAGGATATCGCCGCGCGGTTTGAGAAAGGGCGTACCCATGACCGAGCGCACACTTGTCATCGTCAAACCGGACGGAGTCCAACGAGGTCTTACCGGAGCCATTTTGAGTCGGCTCGAGGCACGGGGCCTGAAACTGATCGGCCTAAAGTTCATGTCGGTGCCGACCGCCCTCGCCGAGCGGCACTACGCCATCCACAGGGGCAAGCCTTTTTACCCGGGGCTGATCAACTACATCATTTCAAGCCCGGTCGTGGTCGCGGCATTCGAGGGAGAAAACGCGGTCGCGGCCGTGCGCTCAACCGTCGGGGCGACAAACCCAGCCGCGGCAGCGCCGGGTTCGATTCGAGGCGACTGGGCTCTCGAGATTGGGCGAAACCTGGTCCACGCTTCCGATGAGCCGCCGACTGGTTTGACCGAAGTTGCATTGTGGTTCAATCCGGCGGAGATCATCTCATGGGAACGTGATGGCGAGCGCTGGCTTTCGGAGGGCTAGAGGACCTGGCGGACCAAACGGCACACGGGCGCTATGGTAGAATCACTCAATGAGCAGCTCCCTGCCGGATGCCCGGGTCACTGCTCGTCCTGGGCTGATAGACACCCTCCAGGCCGGCTTCAACACCGTCAATCGCAATGCGTGGCTCCTCCTTTTACCTCTGGCGATTGACATTTTCCTCTGGCTTGGCCCCCAGGTATCTATGGGCGGCGCCCTCGATAGCTGGCTGCGAGCAGCCGTGCCGCCTCCCGGCAGTGACAGCAGCCTTGTGCAAATCTTCGAGCAAAATCGCCGCTCGTCTCTCGAAACGCTCCAGCAGGGCGACGGCATTAGCCGGTTCAACTTGCTGTCGCTGATTGCCATGCCGATCCTGGGCATTCCGAGCTTTCGTTTCGGCTTGCCCGGCGAGGGCACATTGCTCCCGGCTGGCTCGCTCGGCAGCGCCGCCGCGGTAAGCGCGGGTGTTCTCATAGCGGGTCTGATTGCGACAGCGATGTTCTATGGACTCATGGCTCAAGCCGTTCGTGACGGTGGCGCACGTCCTCGGACCTTCATCGACGACGCGGGGCGATTATGCGTGGCCGTAGCTGGCCTCTATGGCCTGATCATCGTCCTAACGATCGCGATAGGGGTGCCGCTTTACTTCTTGCTGGTGGTCGCCAGCGCCGCGGCGCCGCCCGCCGCGGCGATTGTCGGTCCGCTGTTCGTTGGGTTCCTACTCTGGGGACTTCTCTACCTCTTCTTCACAACTGAAGCCCTCTTTATTGGCCGCGTTTCCCCGATCCTTGCAATGCAACAAAGCATTGTGGTCGTTCGTGGGTACTTCTGGCCAACTCTTGGATTTATCGCACTCTACTTAGTCATAAGCATCGGAATGGCGACTTTGTGGCAGGAGATTGCTCGGAACCTTCGAGGTGTTGGCACTATCGTAGCCATCGTTGGTCACATTTACATATCGAGTGGGCTCGCGGCAGCCAGTATGACGTACTATAGAGAGCGCTCAGAGCAACTGCGATCTCACGCCTGATGTGGTATCCTTGGAGAACATGCGTTCTGAGAGCGCATCGCGCCCGTGCGTCGGGTCAGGGTTGAGAATTGGCTGAAGAAGCTCGTACGCAGTACACCGCCGCCGACATCCAGGTGCTCGAAGGCCTGGAGGCGGTTCGCCGCCGTCCCGGCATGTACATCGGAAGCACCGACCAACGCGGGCTCCACCATCTGGTTTACGAGGTTGTCGACAACGCGGTCGACGAGGCGCTAGCCGGGCGTTGCGACTCGATCGTCGCCATCATTCACGCGGACAATCGAGTCTCGGTCGAAGACAACGGCCAGGGCATCCCTGTCGACATCCACCCGTCCACGGGCAAGCCGGCCCTCGAAGTTGTCATGACCATCCTGCACGCCGGCGGTAAGTTCGGCGGTGGCGGCTACAAGGTCTCAGGCGGTCTCCACGGAGTTGGCGTCTCCGTCGTGAATGCGCTTTCCAGCCATCTAGTTGCCGACGTACGTCAGGCTGGCTCGCTCTACCGTCAGGAGTACCACCGCGGCACTCCCGACGGACCGGTTCACCGGGTCGGACCTGCTGAAGGTCACGGGACAACCATCGACTTCCTTGGCACAGCGGTTTCGTGAGATGGCGTACCTCACCAAAGGGCTGAAGATCCGATTTGTCGACGAGCGCGACGACCGCGAGACCGCTTTCTACTTCGACGGCGGCATCGTCTCCTTCGTGCGCCATCTGAACCAGAACCGGGCGACGGTCCACCCACAGCCGATCTCGGTTGAGCGTCAGGTGGGCGATACGTCGGTCGAGGTGGCGCTGCAGTACAACGACGGCTTCGCCGAATCTGTCTTTGCATTCGCAAACAACATCAATACGGTCGACGGCGGGACTCATCTCACCGGCTTCCGCTCGGCGCTGACCCGCACTCTGAACGACTACGGCCGCAAGATCGGCATCCTCAAGGACGCCGACACGAACCTCACGGGCGACGATGTCCGCGAGGGCCTCACGGCGATCATCTCTGTCAAGCTTCCGGAGCCACAATTCGAAGGGCAGACGAAGGCCAAACTCGGCAACGCCGACGTGCGCATGCAGGTCGAGTCGGTCCTCAACGAGGGGCTAGCTCGCTACCTGGAGGAGCATCCATCCGACGGGCGCCGCATCCTCGAAAAGTGCCTCACCGCGGCCCGAGCCAGAGAGGCTGCACGCAAGGCTCGCGATCTCGTCATTCGCAAGAGCGCGCTCGAGGGGATGACGCTCCCGGGTAAGCTGGCCGACTGTTCGGACCGTGATCCCGAAAGGTGCGAACTCTACCTCGTTGAGGGCGACTCCGCTGGCGGCAGCGCAAAGCAGGCGCGAGACCGGCGCTTCCAGGCCATCCTGCCGCTGCGTGGAAAGATCCTGAACGTCGAGCGAGCCCGTGCCGATCGCATGTTGTCGAATGAAGAGATCCGCGCGATGATCACGGCGCTTGGATGTGGAATCGGCGAGCGGTTCGACGTCTCGAAGCTGCGCTACGGTCGCGTCATCCTGATGGCTGATGCGGACGTCGACGGATCGCATATCCGGACACTGCTCCTCACCTTCTTCTTCCGCCACATGGAGCAGCTTATCCTCGACGGTCACCTGTACATCGCCCAGCCACCACTATTCCGCGTCGCCAGCGGCCGCGAAGCGTGGTGGTGCTACAGCGATCAGGAGAAGGACGAACGCGTCGCCGAGCTCGAAAAGAAGAAGGCGCGCGACGTTGGCATCCAGAGGTACAAGGGTCTCGGCGAGATGAACCCCACGCAGCTATGGGAAACGACCATGGACCCGGCAACTCGCACGATCCTGCGCGTCAACATCAACGATAATGTCCAGGCCGACGAGATTTTCGACATGCTGATGGGGGACGCCGTCCCTCCACGCAAGCGATTCATCCAGACGCACGCGCGTAACGTCCGCAACCTGGACGTGTAGGGCCGCCCGACTGCGTCGGGTGGGGGTTTCGCCCGATTGGCCGCCACGATGATCCGCGTTCCAATTCCCCGAATCGTGCTGGACGGCATGGGGGGCGATTTCGCCCCAACTGCCACGGTAGCAGGCGCGCTGCTGGCCCACCGCCAGCTCGGCGCCAGCGTCATCCTTACCGGCCCGGAGTCGCTGCTCAGGGATGAGCTGCAGCGTCAGCACGCCAACCCGAGCGACGTACGCGTGGTGGACGCGCCCGAGATCATCGGGATGGGCGAGCACCCCGTGGCTGCCGTTCGCAGCAGAAGAAAGTCTTCCATCGTCGTTGGGCTAGATCTCGTCTCCGCCGGCGAGGCCGAGGCGTTCGTTAGCGCCGGTAACACCGGAGCCGCCATGGCCGCGGCCGTGCTGAGGCTCAGGCGCATTGAGGGGATAGACCGCCCCGCGCTGGCGACACCGTTTCCCACTTCTCGCGGCGCGTGTCTGCTGCTCGACGTCGGGGCCAACGCCGATGCGCGCGCCCAGAATTTGGCCCAGTTCGGCATTATGGGAGTCACCTACGCGGAAAGGGTCTTGGGTATCGCGCAGCCACGTGTCGCGTTGCTCAACATTGGCGAGGAGGAGTCCAAAGGGAGCCTGGTGGCGCAGGAGGCGCACCTGCAACTCGCCCGTCTTGGCCTGAACTTCATCGGAAATATCGAGGGCAAAGACATCCCTGAAGGCACGGCTGACGTGATCGTCATGGACGGCTTCGTGGGAAACATTCTCATCAAATTCGCCGAGGGCCTGGCTTCGAATCTGATGCGTACCATTCGCGCTGAGATCCGGGCCAACCCAGTCAGCACGCTCCTGGGCATCGGCCTGAAGCCGATGTTTGATCGAATCCGCGGTCGGATGGACTACGCCGACTATGGAGGAGCGCCGCTGTTAGGAGTGAACGGCATCTGTATCGTTGCCCACGGACGGTCCACACCGCGCGCCATTCGCAACGCGATTCGGGTGGCCGGTGAGGCCGCGAATCAATCGCTGATAAGCGTCATCAAGGAAGGCGTCGCGGCAGCAACGGAGAAAGCGCCCATCGGGAGCGAATCGCCCTCGTCGTCGCCGACGCGCTGATGCAAGTCCACACGAACGACAGGGCGGCGCAGCAGAAGATTTACCTGAGCCTTGTCTACCTGGTCCTGGCGCTGGGGTTCCTTCTCGGAGGCTGCGTTCTCTCTTCGAACCCTGAGGCCTTCGATCAGAGCTTCGTCGCGTCGCTCGCTTCTCTAGCCGCCGGTCTGTTTTTCTGGTGGCTTAACCAGCGATTGATCCGGAGGTGGGGTCCAAAAAGCCGACTCGACGGCCCGTTGGCCAGAGCGCTGCGCGGACTCGACGATCGCCATCATCTTTTCGTGTTTCCCGCGTCCTCGCTTCCCGACTATCTCCTCGTGGGACCTGTCGGCATCCTCGTCCTGGTGCCCAGGGCCATTGGCGGAAACGTGAAATGCTACGAAGGCCGTTGGCTCCACGACGACAATCGCCCCCCGATCGCTCGGGCGATCAGATTCCTGGCGCCGGGGCCGCCACTAGGGAACCCTTCCGCGGAGGTGCAGCGAGGCATCTCGACCGTTCGCCGCTTCCTGGGACGTCACGCGCCAGCCGAGTTGGCCGATCGCACCGGCGTAGACGGCATCGTGGTATTCACGGAGCCGAAGGTCAACCTCACACTTCAGGGGTGTCGGACGCCGGCCCTTTCACTGCGCTCTTTGCGCTCCCATATCCAGAGAAGCCCCAGGGCCCTCAGCAGCTCAGAAACAGCCGACTTGGCCCGTCTGATGGGCGGCTGACGTCTCGTCGTCTTTCGACTTCGTCGCCAATATGGTACACCGGCTCGCTACGTAACGGCCATTCGGAGCACATTTTGTGGCCAACGCCCTGCGGTTCGCGATCCTCGGTCTTCTTCTTGCCCTGTTGATCGAGCCAGTCATCGGCGCCTGGGGCCCGGCCTACGGCCAGACGAGCGGACCACTCCCGACACGGCCACCTGCTGGCTTCACGCCGCTACCGGGCGAGCCACAGCGGCCGACTGCGCCGTTGCCCCTGGGCGCCTCCACGCTCGCTCCCCTGTCAGCCCAACCCACCACGGTACCAGTGCTTCCTACTGCGCCCGCGGAACCGGCGGCCGAGACGCCCACGAGGGGAACCTCACCCCTGCAACCGCCGGCCTCGACATCGACGATAGAGGCCGCGGGCGCAACGCCCATTCCGATCGCCACCGCACCCATTCCGAACGCCACCGAACCCATTCCGATCGCCACCGCGCCCGATCCACCGTCCCCGAACCCTATCGTGGCCCTCGTGATCTTGCTGGCCGCCGTTTGCGTCGCAACCGTCGGCCTCCTGGCATTCAGAAGAACGCGGCATTGACCGCTGCCGGTTGAAAGGACCTGATATGAGCTCCCGGCGCTACCTGCTCTTCGCATTCACGGCCATCGTTGCTGTCACCGCAAGCACTGGAGCTACGTCCGAGCAATCTTCGCCCAGCCAGGCCCCCCCGTCCGCCAGCTCGTCAGAACACGGCGTGGCCGTGGCGGACATCCGGGTTGAGGCCTCATCGCAGCCTCCCACCGAAATCGACGATCGCTTTGGCGTTGTCGTCACCGCCAACTTCGCGGGCCGCGAACGAAAGCCGGCTATGGCGTCCCTTCTCGATCGCGTGGGCGTCCGCTGGTACATCGACGCCGGCTGGGATCCCGCAACGAAGCCTGACGGGGTGAACTGTCTCTATACGCTTCCCGCGCGCGCGGAATCGTTCCTACTGACAGCGACCCGCATCGCTGAGCTGGTGCGGCTGGCCCCCGGCGCTTACTGGGCGGTCGGCAACGAGGCCAACGTTCCTGGCATGGACAACAATCCTCCCCGGGATTACGCCAGGTTCTTCCATCACTACGCCACGAACATCAAGCGACTCGATCCGTCAGCCAAGCTGGTCGGCCCTAACGTCCTGAATTGGGTCGACACGTGCACAGGGTGTCCCGGGTACGCAAAGGGGCAGGAATGGGTGGATGCTTTCCGCGATGCTTATCGCACTGAGTACAACGAAGAGCCCCCCATCGACGTGTGGGCGCTCCACACGTACGACCTGGACTGGGAAAAGCTCCCCATGGTCAACTGGCAGTTCCAGGTGCGGCAGATCATCGCTTTGCGTGACTATCTCGATCGTTCCGTCGTTCATGCCGGTAAGCCAATCTGGGTAACCGAGTTCGCCGTCCTCTTCGCGTTCGACGGATTCGAGTGGCGCGAGAACGCGCGCGGACAGGAGCGTCTCTACCCGGTGGGCGACTTGCCGGTTCCGAAATTAGAGGCGTACGTACGTGAGATGCTCGGATGGCTGACCGAAAGCGGCCGGAGCTACGGCGTTGACCGCTGGTTCTTCTTCGAAACGAACAGGGGAGAGGTCAGCGGCGGCGAATGGTCAGGCGCATTCATCGGTATCTCTCTGCTCGACGGCCCAACTCCAGACAGTCAGCTCACGCCCGTCGGCACGTTGTATCGCTCCCTTGCTGCCCGCCGAACCTGATCGGAACATGGCGTCGCTCGCACCGTCCGTGCCACCTGAGCACGTGGGTCCCCGCGCGCGACGCTGGCCGATCCCCGACAACCGCTGGCACGGCGTTTCCGACCCGCCACTATCACTTGCACTTCTATGCTCGGGGGGTTGTGGCTTCCTGGCACTTGGGCTCTACCTCCGCACGACGGCCCCGACCATATCGTGGGCGCACGGCGGCGCGGACGGCGGCGACCTCATCACGGCTGCCTATCTGCTCGGCATTCCACATCCGACTGGCTATCCACTCTGGGTCCTGGCGGCCCATGTCGCGACCTGGGTTCCCGTGGGGGACGTCGCGTTCCGGGTCAACGCGTTCTCTGCGCTCTGCGGCGCCTTGACTGTCGGGCTCGTGGCGGCTTGCACTGTCAAAATCGCGCAACGGCTGGAGGCTGAGAGCCCGCCCACGTTGGGTCCGGCGCTCGCCGGTTCCGCCGCAGGACTCGCCTTTGCGATCTCTCCCATGCTCTGGTCACAGTCGACTATCGCAGAAGTGATGACGATGCACACGGCCCTTGTGAGTGCCTTGCTCCTCCTCGCGCTCCGCGTCGAAGGCGCCCGGCAATCGAAGACCACACTTTTCGAGCTCGGGCTTGTCGCCGGCGCCTCGCTGAGCGTGCATCGCACCGCGCTGCTGAGCGTCCTAGCAGTCGCCCCGCTGCTGGTGAGACCGTGGCGCAAGACGCAGTGGCCGCAGTTCGCGATCGCAGCCCTGGGAGTCGCGCTGGGCCTGGCCCCTTATGCGCTATTGTCACTGCGAGCCGGTGCGGCGCCCGCGGCCGACTGGGGCCACCCGGCCACGATTGAGGCTTTCCTGCACCACGTATCTGGAGCAGACTACGGGTACTTGCTCACAATCGTCCCGCTGCCGCAAGCGCTCGAGCGGTTCGCGACCATTCCCCATCAAGTGGCTGAGCAATTCACCTGGCTAGGATTCGGTCTTGTGCTACTGGGCGGCTATCGCCTTGCCACAAGAGACAGGAACACAAGCATTGCGCTCGCAGTAACATTTTCGGCGAACGTCGTTTTCGCCTTGCTGTACGGGGGCGAAGGCAGCGAGTCGTACCTGCTCCCTGCTTTTGGAGTCGCTGCCATCTGGCTCGGCCTCGGACTGCTGGCCCTGGTCGACGCTATGCGAAACCACGGGTTTGTCGTTCAAACCTCCGTCGCGGCCGTATGCACCGCCGTCCTGCTGGTCGCGGGCGCCCAGCGGGCGCCATCTCTGGATCTGAGCGACGACCGTCAAGCACGGACGCTTGCGGAAGCCACGCTGATCGCCGCTGCGCCTGACACGATGGTCTTCCGGAGCGACGACGCGGCGGCGTTTACCTTGCGCTATCTTCAGGCCGTAGAAGGGCTCCGTCCGGACGTCGCCGTGGTCGATCCACGTCTGCTGAGGTTTCAATGGTACCGGGACGGCCTCGAAACACTCTACCCTTCGATCCCGGAAATCAAGCTGCTCCATGCGCAATAGATGGCGACGCGTTGCAATCATCTTCGTATCGCTCATCCTGTTCACCGCCGCGGCCGCCTCGATCGTGCTCATCGAGGTATCGGACCGCGTCCACAGGATGACGGTGCTGGTTCAGGCTGCCTCGGCGGACGCCGAAGAGATCCGAGCACTGGCCCAGGAGCCCGATCTCGCCACGCTTGATGCGGCTCGCTTGGAGGAAGTCGGTGCGACCCTTCGACGCCTGCAAGCGACGTTGGGTCAGATACAGGCGGAGGAAGCTCCCTTCGACCCGCTCCTCAGCTTCGTCGCGACGCGCTCCGAGCTCGGCGACACTGCCCGCCAGGCAGGAGCGGTTCGTCCGTTGCTTAGCCTGTCGTACGGAGTGGTCTCCGCCTCGGCCCTTCTCGCGGACGCCGCCTTGCCCGTTCTCTCCCTGGTTGACGGCAGCACGACAGAACAGGCCCCCAACAGAAGCCTGGAGACGATGTTACAGAAAGCTCGACCCTCGATCGTGCAAGCACAAGCAATGCTTCGGTCGGCGCGGCAGGAGCGCGCACTCATCGACCGAAACACGTTGAACGGCCGCCTCGCGCGCGCCGGCTCCCTCCTGGATCTCTATGACCGCCACGAGCCGGCGCTTGCCGGCGCAATCGAATCTCTCGACAAAGCGACCGATCTGCTGCCATCGCTCCTCGGGTTCGATCGGCCGAAAACGTACCTGGTGCTGGGCCAGAACAATGACGAGTTCCGCGTCACAGGCGGATTTATCGGAAGCATGGGAACCGTGGTTGTCGACCACGCTCGCATCGTGCAGATCGATTACCGGTCGAGCTACGAGTTCGACAACCCCTCAACGCCGCGGGCGGTTCCCCCGGAGCCGTTCGAGCGTTACATGGCATTCAGCGAGTGGCACATGCGCGACGCGAACTGGTGGGCGGACTTCCGATCCAGTGCCCTCGAGATAGAGCGTATGTGGGTGAAGGAGCAGGGGGCACCCATCGACGGGATCATTGCCGCGGATCGCGCCGTTGTCGAGGAGCTTCTGAGGTTCGTCGGTCCAGTGGAGCTCCCAGCTTTCGGCTTTTCGGTCGATCATACGAACGTATGGTCCAGCGCGGTTGGCCGAATTCAAGCGCTCCCAGCAGGCACCGGCCCCGACGTCAGCCAGCATGAAAAGGGACGGTTCCTGGCGGCTGTGATGCGAGAGGTCCTAGCTCGCGTCGAAGGGCTGCCACCGCGCGAGCGAATCAGGCTCGCCCAGCGCATGGCGACTAGGCTCGACGAAAAGCATGCCCTCGTTGCATTTCACGACCCCGGGCTCGCCGCGCAGGCGCGCGCGTTGAACTGGGATGGCGCGATCCTCTCATCGGAAGGCGACTATCTCTACGCGACCGATACCACGCTGTCCTATAGCGAGGTGTATCAGCACATTCGCAAATCGTTGCACGCCCTGCTTCAGATTGACCCGGATTCGGGCACGTATGAGAGCACGCTCACCGTGAGCTACCAGAATTCGTACGGGCCTGGCGTCGGTCCCGCGGCGCGTGCCGTGGCAGGGGGGCTCTTCTACGACATGAGCCGCGGCATCATCAGCATCGTTGAAGGTTACTGGGGCAACTGGCTCCGAGTCTTCATTCCCGCGGATGCCGAGTTGATCTCGGTGATTGGACTGGACTCGGAAATGCAGACGTACGAAGAGGCGGGCAGACGGGTGGTGGCCGGCTACGTCGGTCTACGTCCTGGCGAGCCGCGATCGGTGACGGTCCGATATCGGCGCGGCCTTCCAGCCGGCGAAATGGTTGACCGATTGCGGCTCCTGGTGCAGAAACAGCCGGGATCCACCGAGGTACCCTTCGACATCGTCGCCGAGACAACCAGCGGCAACGATCTGAACCTCATCGCCGCTGGAAGTCAGGAAGTGCACGCACATCGGCTTACCACCTCGCTCTTGCGAGACCTGAGGCTGGACATTGTCTTGCCCCATCCGTATCCCGGAAAAGAGTCCCCGTAACCACCAATGACCGAAGCGTGGACACTTGCATCTGCGAAGCAAATGCCAAATCGGTGGCAACATTGGGTTTTGCTCAACTATTCCGGTTGAATACCAGGCATTCCTCGCATAAACTCTTGCGAACGTAGTCGAGATCTGCTTCCGAGCCGGCGGCGGGTGGATGGAGTGGCCTACGATGCGGTTGAACTCGCCTTTCGCGTTGCCCGGGCGATTCGTGATGTCCCTGCTCGTAATGGGCGCGTGCATGGGCATTGCATTGCTCAGCGCGCCTGTCGATCCCGTAGCTGGTGGCCAAATAATGCCCTCCATTACCCCCTCCATTACCCCCGGCCTTTGCGGAACTCTTCCGTGCCCACCGACCGGCACCCCAACGGCCACCTCAACGGCCACCTCAACGGCCACCCCAACGGCCACCCCAACGGCGACCGCGACGGCTACTACACCCGTAACCGAGCTACAACCAATCTCGGGCGGCGGCGGCGGCTCCGCAGGCGGCGCACCAGTGGGGATTGTGGCCCCACCGCTGCCAGTGTCGCAAGGAGGCGGTGGAACCGGAGCACCGGCCCCGGCACCCGCACCTCCTCCGGAGCTGCCCGCGCCAGCAGCGCCGCCCGCGCCGCCCGCGCCACCGGTGCCCCCGGTGCCACCGCCACCGCCACCGCCACCGCTACCTCCACCACCGCCGCCGCCGCCCCTTGCGGACGATGTGGAGGCCCCACCAGTGGCACTCCTCCCCCCGGAGCCGGAAGAGCCGATCGGCAGCCCGCTGGGAGATCTCATCGACCGACTGCCCAATACGGGTGAACCGGTCCCAGCGAATGCCCCGCCCTGGATCCCAGCAGTTGGCTATGGCGTAATCGGCCTCGCACTCGCCGCGGGCATGCTCACCCTGCGCCGCCGAGGCTCTAATTCGTGAAATTTGCACCTGGGAGGCAATCTGTGCGACTTGCCCTGGTTTCTTTGCTCGCCGCCGCGTCTCTCATGACCCTTCCAATGGGGGCACTCGCCCAGACGGATCTCGCGGCAATCAACCTCAGCGCCGCGGACGTCGGGGACACCTACACCCTCGATGAGTCCCGCTCGGGGACAATCGACTCGCCAGACGTCCACATGCACTCCGCGCTCTTCGATCGCCGCCCGGGCGTGCTTCAGGAGCCGGGTCCGTACCTCGTGGCGAGCTTGCTCGCGACGACCGATCGAGGCGTTTCGCCCGTCTTCCTGGAAAAACTGGTTGAGGGCCTCTCCCAAGATCCTGCGCTGGAAGTGTGGGATGGGCCGGCAATCGGAAGCGAAACCCGCTGGTACCATATAGCCTTAGATTCGTCCGGGATCGCGCGCGACCAGCACATCGTGGGCTTCATCGCCGGCAACACGGCGGTCGCTGTGCTCACGGTCGGCGTGGGTGGTCGCTCTGATCAGGGTGAGGTAGCAAGGCTTGCGCGCCTCATCGCGTCGCGGCTCGAGTAAGAAAAGGGGAATCAGTCACACGCTACTCGGTTGGTGTTCGTGCATCTTGCGCGCCTATCCTTCCTCTGAGCAGTCCAGTTCCCTTGGCGTTGCCCGGCGGCCCCTCTGGGCGCGTGGTTTGAACCGGATGTCTGCATGTTCGGACTAGGGTTTCGCCACCGGGTGGGTAGCACCCACCGCGCCGCCCGACTGGTTGCCGTGGGCGGAATTGCTGCCCTAACACTGGGCCTGACATTGCTCGACGTCTTTGGCGAATCGCTCGCGACGATCCAGGCGCAGCCTCAAGGCCCCACCGTGCTGGCGACTCCGCTGCCAACAAACCCGCCCGCGCCCGTCGCCCGCCTCCCCGTCCCCCGCTTTGTTGAAGGCGGGACATATGAGACGGCAGGCTACGCGTTGCCAAACGTCTCCCTCCAATTGCGCTGCGCTGGGTCCGTCGTCGCGTCAACACAGGCCGATGCGGATGGCCTCTTTGAGATAGTGGGCGTAGGCTCCGACCCGTGCACAATCGAAGCATCGCTGTCTGATTACGTGACCCAGTCCGTGCTTCTCACCGGCGAGCCGCATCTCGACATCACGCTGAGCAGGAGCCCCGGAACCCTGCAGATCCTGGCCCGCGATGCCTTCACAGGGGCGCCCGCGCGGAACGCCGAGGTTGTCGTAGCGCTCGTGCGCGGAGGCATTGTGGTTAGCGAGGGGCAGACGGACGCAAGCGGAAGAGCATCCCTGGTCGTAGACCCCGGTGATTACGCGATCCGTGTCAGCGGCAGCGGCTACGCGTCGCGGAGGGTTACAGCTACCGTCGGATCAAATGAGGACGTGCCGGTCGCATTCCCCATGTCGCTCGCCATCCAGGGAATGGTCGTTTCACGTGACACTGGGAACCCGATCTTCTATGCCTGGGTGACCCTCTACCGATTGGGGCCCCCAAACGGCGCCGCCAGCGGATTGTCCCGTCGACTCGAGGCGGAGGCGTTCCAGGGCGCGGGCGTGGCGCTCCCCGAGCTGCCCCAGGAGATCGATGGCGAGATGGTTGGTTACACGATCACCGACGATCGGGGCTATTTCTGGCTTGATGTGCCTTCTGATGGACAATACCGCGCGGTCGCGGAGGCAGAAGGCTGGAATGTGTGGCCCGAAACGACCGATGTCGGGAACCTCTCGGCCGCGGAGCCGCTCCTTGATTTCCGTCTTGGGATGTCACGGCTCCGCCGTCGGATTCCCGTCGTTCCGCCGGTCCGCATTGATATCCCATCGCTCGCGGTGCAAGCCCCGGTCCTTCCCGTCGGAGTGGAACGGAACGGCACTATGGAGTCGCCATCGGATCCGGACACCGTCGTCTGGTTCCAGTACGGCGCTGGCGTCGGGTCGCGGGGGAACGCCATCCTGGCCGGCCACGTCAATTGGGCCGGCAGTCCGCGCGTATTCGGCTTCCTCCACGAGATGGTACCCGGGGACGCGATCAGCATCACGGCCGCGACGGGCGAAGTAATTACGTACCGCGTTCAATGGAGCACCATGGTTGACGCCAATTCGTCGGTTGCCGATATCGTGCGTCAAGGCCCCCTCGAGGAGATCACTCTCATCACGTGCGGCGGCGAATACGATACTCAGATCCGCCAATACCTGGGGCGACTCGTCGTACGGGCGGTGAGGGACAGCTAGGTCCGGCGTCAGTGATCCTGGCCTGATTGGCACAAAGAGGCCCGGACCTGGCTGTCGCGACTAGAACGCCTCCCCGATCCCGCCCAGGATTTCGTTTTATGTCGGACCTGGAACTCTCATGGGCCGATGGCTGCGCAGGTTCTGGCACCCGGCCTACCTGCGGGCTGGTTCGTCACCTGCGCTATGATTGCGACGACCTGTTCGGGTCATGAACCATCTTCTGGAGAGCTACGTGAGTATTGCACCAGGGCTCGCAAAGGCCGTGCCGCGAGTCGACCGCTCGCGCGTCGACATCCGCGACAAGGTGATCGGGATGGCCCGATACATCGACGATATCCCTGATCTGCCGCGAACCGCATATGCCGCGGCGATCCGCAGCCCGTACTCGCACGCCCGAATCGTCTCGGTCGACTCATCGCGCGCCGCGGCCGTCCCGGGCGTCCTGGCCGTGTTGGACCCCGCGACCCTGTCCGAGTACGACGTCCATCTGGGTCCCCACGAGCACGAGTCCGTTTCGATGGCGGAGGAGTTCATTACCACGGACCGCGCACGCTTCGATGGAGACCTGATCGGCATGGTGGTGGCGGAGGACCTTCGCACGGCCCGCTACGCTGCCACCCTCGTTGACGTCGAATGGGAGCTGCTCGAGCCGCTCTTTACCGCCGACGGAGTTCTGGCGCCCGACGCGGACGTGCTCCACGACAACGTGGGAAGCAACGTCGCCGTGGAGGACAGCCTCGAGTGGGGCGACGTCGATCAGGGTTTCAAAGAGGCCGACTACATATTTGAGGGGACATTCACCTCCCCGACGATCTACCACCACCCCATCGAGCCCGCTATGTCGGCCCTGGTCGACTACAGGTCCGATGGCGTCGAGATCTGGTCGCCCAGCAGCGGGCCATTCAGCGTCCTCCGAGACGTCGCGGAGCTGTTCGGCATCAGCGAGGAGCAGGTGCGGGTTCACACGCCATACGTCGGTGGCAACTTTGGCGCAAAGCACAGCTCAGCCGAGACGATGGCGGCCGCGGCGATCTCCATGAAGATCGGGCGCCCAGTCAAGTACACCGCTAGCGAGGATGAGAGCTTCCGCCAGACCGCACGCCACGCCGCGGACTTCACCGCGAAGGTCGGCGTCAAGCTGGATGGCACGCTGGTCGCTCTCGACGTGAAACTGATCTTAGACACCGGAGCCTACTTCACCGGCGCTCGCATCGTGACCGGCAACGCGGTCACGTCGTCTTATGGTGGCTACCGTCTGCCGAACTTCCGCGTTCATTGCACAACCATTTACAGCAACAAAGTACCCGCCTCGATGTTTCGCAACACGGGAAAAAACGAAACGGCCTTCGGGATCGACTGCGCCATGGATGCGGTAGCCCGACACCTGGGCATCTCTCCGATCGAGTTCCGCGGACGGAATCTGCTCCACCGCGGGGAGACGATCGCCGCTGAGAACTGGAAGCGAGGCGGGAAAACCGGTCCGATGCGCATCCCGCTGATGGACACCGACTACGGCGAGCTGCTGGAGCAAGCAGCGGCGGCGATTGGCTGGGACGGACGGACGCTGGGGCCGGTGCCAGTCGAGGGCCACCCGCATCGTTTCCGGGGGCGCGGGATGTCAGCTTCAGTGCGGCGCGGGTCGTCCATCGGCTCCGCCACGGCTCGGGCGAGCCTCGACCGCGACGGCGTTGTCTCCATCCAACACAACGCACCAGACGTCGGCGAGGGCGCTCACACCGTGATCAGCGTAGTAGCCGCCGGCACTATGGGGATCTCGCAGGACCAGGTACGCGTCGCACAGCCCGACACCGACAACCACCTGTATTTCTCGGGGAGCAGCTCGCAGCGCGTAACGGTTCAGATGGGCAACGCAGTCGAGAATGCCTGCAAAGCGCTGAAAGACGAGTTGCGGTACGCGGCGGCGCGAGTCCTGGGCGGCGACGCCTCCGAATGGACCGTCGAGGACGGGACC
>JAERMM010000114.1 GCA_016844585.1 Chloroflexota bacterium
GTTGGTTTGGGCCGGGGAACTTCTTCATCGAGCTGCAGCAGACGCTGACTCTTGGCGATACGGAGCGGAACCGGCGGCTGGTGGAGCTGGCGAAGGGGCTTGGGCTCGGCGTCGTGGCGACGAACGACGTCTGGTACCACGTGCGCGAGCGGCACCGTCTGCACGACGTGCTGGTGGCGGTCAAGAACCGCACGACACTGGATGGCTCGCACCGGTTTCGGCATGCGAACGGGGAGCATTACCTGAAGTCTGGGGCCGAACTCGTCGAGCTATTCGAGGTGTTCACCCCTCCCCCCTCTAAGGGGAGGGGGAGTAAAGAGGGATCTGGGGGGTGTCCCCCCAGGCCCCCAGCGAGGGAAGGTGGGAACGGCCCTCTCCCTATCCCTCTCCCAGAGGGAGAGGGAACTGGTTATGGTGAGGCGATACGGAATACGGTGGCGATCGCGGGGCGGTGTCGGTTCAATCTGGCGAGCGATCTAGGGTACGAGTTTCCTCACTATCCGGCGCCGCTGGGTGAGACACCGGACAGCCATCTGGCTCGTATCTGTCGCGAGGCCCTGTGGCGCAAGTATGGAAGAGATGAGGGGAGGGGGAGTAAAGAACGATCTGGGGGGTTCCCCCCCAAGTCCCCCTCGGGGCTTGATGTCGTGCCCACTCAGCATTACGTCGAGGCGGCGATGCGGCTCGACGAGGAGCTGGTCCTCATCGAGAAGCATGGGCTGGCCGGGTTCTTCCTCGCCTACTACGACCTCCTCAAGCTCGCGGGGGGGATCGCATTCGAGCTGAAGGGGCGCGACCCCAATCTGACGCCGGATGAGCGACCGGTGGGACGGGGGCGTGGGTCGTCGGTCAGCTCCATCGTCTGCTATCTCATCGGCCTCTCCCACGTCGATCCGATCGCCAATGAGCTGTTCCTCGGGCGCTTCCTGAATGAAGAGATGAACTCTGTGCCGGACATCGATCTCGACTTTCCCCGTGACATCCGCGAGGAGCTGTTGAAGCGCATCTGGACGGTGTTCGACGAGGGGCGCGCGGCGCTGGTCTGCGCCTATGCCACATACCACACCAAGTCGGCGGTACGCGACGTAGGCAAGGCCCTCGGCCTGCCGGCGCTGGAGCTGGACCACCTGGCGAAGCTCTCGGACTCCTGGTCGAGCGAGGGGGTGGAGAAGGAGATGGAGCGCCTGCCCGAGTACCGGGCGAAGATCGACGCGCCGCTGTGGCGCGATCTCATCGATCTGAGCCAGCAGCTCATCGGGCTGCCCCGGCACGTAACGCAGCACGTGGGCGGCGTGGTGCTCAGCGCGCGCCCCATGCAGGAGATCGTGCCTCTGGAGCCGACGCGGATGGAGGGCCGCGTGATGTGCCAGTGGGACAAGGACTCGGTGGACGACGCGCGAATGGTGAAGATCGACTTCCTTGCCCTGGGGATGCTGTCGCTGGTGGACGAATGCCTGGACACGATCGAGCGTCGCCACGGCGAGCGGCCGGACCTAGGACGCATCCCACACGATGACCCGGAGATCTACGATCGCATCTGCGCGGGCGACACTATCGGGCTGTTTCAGATCGAGAGCCGAGCGCAGATCGCCACGCTGCCGCATACGCAGCCGCGGAACCTGGACGATCTGGCGGTGCAGGTGGCCATCGTGCGGCCGGGGCCGATCGTGGGCGGCGCCTTCAAGCCGTACATGGAGTACCGCAGATTAATAAGAGAGCAAGCGGCGGGGTACGACCCTCACCCTAGCCCTCTCCCAGAGGGAGAGGGAACACGACGACCTGCTCTGCCTCCTATCCCCGTCAAGTACATCCATGAATGTCTGGAGCCGGTGCTGCGGGACACGCTGGGTGTGGTGCTGTACCAGGAGCAGGTGGTGCAGGTGGCGATGGCGATGGCCGGCTTCACGGCGGGGGAGGCGGACCGCTTGCGGCGCAACCTGGGGCGTCGGCACGGAGCGGAGCTGGCGGAGGAGGACTGGCCGGAGTTCGTGAGACGGGCGCGCGAGCTGGATCGACCGGATGAGGCGATTCACGCGGCCTTTCGTTCCATCCTCGGGTTCGCGTCGTACGGTTTCCCGAAGAGCCACGCCGTTGCCTTCGGACTGCTGGCGTACGAGTCGGCCTGGCTTCGATATAAGTACCCGGCTGAGTACTATGCCGCGCTGTTCAACAACCAGCCGATGGGTTTCTACTCGACGGAGGTGATCGCCGGGGACGCGCGGCGGCACAGCATCGAGCTGGTGCGGCCGGACGTGAACCTGAGCGGCGCCGGCTGCGAGGTGGAGAACGACCGACGGATTCGGCTTGGGCTCGCGGAGGTGAAGGGCGTCGGAAGCGCGATGGCTCTCGCTATCGTGGTCGAGCGAGATACAGGCGGTCCATTTGGCTCGCTGTTCAACCTCGTGGAGCGTACTGGGCTGAGGCCCGAGGCCGCGGAGCACCTGATCCTGGCCGGCGCCCTTGACGGGATAGGGGACAGGGGACAGGGGACAGGGGACAGGGGGACGGCCCTCACCCTACCCCTCTCCCAGAGGGAGAGGGAACAAGCAGCGGCTCAGAGGGGGAGGGGGCAGAGTCCGTCACGGCGAGATCTGCTATGGCAGCTCGGGCTGCTTCGCGCCCAGGGAGTCCAGAGGACACGGATTCCTCAAAGAGAGGGCCGCGGGTCAGGCATGCCTGACCCCTACGGGGTTAAAGAGGGGAGCAAGCAGAGGGGTGGAGCGATGCGCCAGGGTGCGTTGCCTTTTTCTCTCGATCAGGACCTTGTGGCGCTGCCACCGATGAGTCCCTGGGAGGAGACGGCCGCGGAGTACGCGATCATGGGGCTCGCGCCAGCCCAGCAGGCGATGGGGTTGGTCCGGTCGGCGCTCGGTACGGGTATCCTGACCAGCGCTCAGGCGACGGACCTGCCGGATGGCGCCATTGTGCGCGTGGCCGGGCTCGCGGTGTGCCGACAGCGGCCCAGCACGGCGAAGGGCGTGCTCTTCGTGTCGCTGGAGGACGAGTACGGCATCGCCAACCTGGTCGTGTACCCGCCGCTCTTCGAGCGCCAGCGCACATTGATCCTGGGGGAGCCGTTCCTGATCGCGCGCGGCCGCGTCCAGCGGCAGGGAACGGTGGTGCACATCGTGGCGCAGCATTTCGAGCGGGCCAACGTCCATAGCGAACGGCTCATCAACGTGTCCCACAACTTCCATTAAATAGATAAGCAACGTGATACAGTGGGGCCTCACAGATTCAAATCCTGCGATTGTGGAGGCAGCTATGGCAGCACAAGAAATCCGCATCCCTCGAGCCGGTGGCGACATCGGCGGACTGCTCGCCACCCCTGAGGTCGAAGGTTCGTTCCCAGGTATCGTCGTTATTCCCACCGTTCGCGGTCTCGATGGGTTCGCGAAGTACGCCGTCGAGCGGTTGGCCAGCGATGGTTTCGTGGCGCTCGCCGTCGACATCTTCGACCATCCGGGTGTGCCCGCCGACCCCATGCAGCGATCCGGGTCACAGCCGGATGAACGGGTACTCGGGGACCTGGACGCCGGACTTGCCTTGCTGAAAGGGCGAAGGGAAGTTGCCGGTCAGGCGATCTGCGCCTGGGGTTATTGCATCGGTGGGCGGTTCTCGCTGCTCTGGCCGACCTACCAGCCGGAGCTGGTGGCCGCGGCGGCGTTCCATGGTTTTCCGGTGAACGACACGACGAACCCGAACACGCCCACGGACGCTGCCGGGCGTGTCGCTGGGCTCACCGTTCCCGTTATCGGCTGCTTCGGCGAGGCCGACCAGCTGGTGCCAATGAGCGCCGTGGAGCGGTACCGTGGCGAGCTGGAAAAGCACGGCAAGGACTTCGCGATCCACACGTACGCCGGCTGTAAGCATGGTTACACGAATCCATCCGGGGACAACTACGTGCAGGCGGCGGCCGAGGAGTCGTGGGACAATGCGCGCAAGTTCCTGACGCGGCGCATCGCCGCGAAGGCGGGCGCCTGATCCTCAGACCTAGTGTTGTAAGTACTCCCTCACCCTAACCCTCTTCGAGGGGGGAGGGAACTTGGCTTAGTTGCTCGCGTTGGGTGCTGGTGGGTCGCGCCTGACCTGCGAGCGGTTGGCGACGACCTCGGCGAAGATGATCGTGTTGGGGACGACGATCAGCACATTGTCCGCGGTTCGGATGTTGGTGGCGCGGAATCCGACGTGCTCGACGGCGCCGATCTGTCCGCGCACGTCGATCTCGTCGCCGATCAGGAAGGGGCGCTCGAAGAGGAGGTAGAGGCCAGCGAAGAAGCTCTTGAGGATGTCCTGCACCGCCAGGCTGAGCGCCAGCCCGACCGCGCCGAAGGTGGCGAGGATTGCCGCAGGCTCGAGGCCCACGAGGCTCAGAACCCAGATCATTCCCAGAGCCAGGACACAACCATAAACGAGGCGGCCTGCAATGAGGCGTGTGTTGGCGTCGGCATGGGTCGCCCGAGTAGCGCCCTCGAAGGAGCGCCGGGCCCATTCTGCCGTTCGCCAGGCGCAGAGCGCCACCAGGACGGCGACCGAGACGCGAAAGGCTGAGGCTTCCGCCAGTCGACCTACGGCGTCCCCGAACGAGTCCCACGTCATTCGGTGTCGCCCCGCCGTCGAGGGTGCGCGATGCAGAAGGCGTTGCGAACTCTGGACTTAGTGGAGGAGGGGGATGGCCTAGTTGGCGTTCTGGTTCTGCTGCGCGAGGAGGGACTTGGCCTCGTCGCCCACGCCCTCTTCCTGGCAGTCAAGGAACGTGGAGTAGAGGGCCTTGTTCAGGAGCTTCTGTCTCCCGTCGGTCTCGTCCAATGTGTTGATCAACTCGCGGCGCTGACGAATCAACCAGGAGAGGCGTGTCAGGAAGAAGAGCTGTGTCGGGCTGTACGAGCGCAATCCGCCGCTCGGCACCGAGGTGCTCACCGGGTTCACGCTACGCTCACTCGCCATGATCTCCATCCAGTGGTAGGGATACGGGCCAGTGGTAGGGATACGGGCCAGACGGAACCGCTCGCACTGATTCCACGGGAGTTCGAGAATTATTGTAGCACAGCATTCGTGCCGTCAAGGCTCTCCTTTGCGGGTCAGCAACCACCACATTCCGTTTTGATCATTCACAATTGTCGTGCCTTGCCGCGAGCGGATAGACTCACCGCGTGGGAACAGCAATTCTTCACGTCCATTCGACTTTCAGCGACGGCATGTCAACCGTCAATGAACTGTTGGACGAGCTCGAAACGAACAGTGACGTCGACATCATTGGGATTACCGACCACGATGACTGTCGCTCCTTCGGCGCCGCTCTCGATTGGAAGGGCCGTCATCCGGGCTCCCGCCTGCAGCCGATCTGGGGCACCGAGATTACGGTCTTCGGATTTACGCATGTGCTGGCTTTCAGGATGCACCCCCCGTTTCCTACGAGCCTCCCCCGCAAGTTTTTGGCGCTCGGCAAGGCGGTCGAGCAGCTAAACGATATGGGCTGCTACGTCGTGGCGCCGCACGTCGACGCGCCAGTCGTCGGCATGGGCCGGCGACGCCTCGAGCGCGTGGCCGGCAACGTACATTTCTTCGGATACGAGCTGCTCACCCCTTACTTCACGCCGCAGGGCTCGCTGCCAGAGCTGCGAGAGCTTGGCGAACGGTGCGGCCTCGTTGCGCTGGGTGGCCCGGACGCTCATTTCATCGAGGATCTTTATCGCATTGTGCTGCGATTCCCGGGTCAGACGGTCGAGGACTTCGAGCGGTCCTGGATGGAGCGGACTGTGGCGCCCGAGCTTGGCCGCGAGGGGCAAAAGAAGACGTTTCGACGCAGGCTGCAGCAGCAGCGCCGCTCACTCGTCGAACAACCCGCTGAGCAGGTTCGCGCCTGGGTTCGCGGCCGAACCTCCGCCAGGGCCGCCCTGAGCGAGACTCCATAGCGGGTTCCCGCTAGGACGAAAGTGCCATTTGTGGGAACGATCACCCCACCTCAACCGTCTCCCGTCCAAGGGGAGGGGCCAATTCCGCGAGAGAGCCGCGCCTTGCCGTTTAACCGCGTCGTCAGCACCGTCCACGTCCGTTTGTTACACTTTGCGCCACGAGCAGGCCTGACAGGCGGATGACACTCTTCGCTCGGTTACGGTAAGGCGCCGCGCGCGCACAACTGCACGTTCGGCTGGAGGCAACGTACAGATCCAGGCGGAAGGCGCCCCTGGGCGCGCGCTCATCGACGCATTGCCAGATCCCGTTGTCCTGACCACTCCTGAAGGACGGATCAGGGGGATGAATCTGGCGGCGCTGTCATTCTTCGGCCAAGAAGCGCTTGCCGATGGCCGCACAATCGGCGAGTTGCTGCCGTTTGTGACGATTCCAGGGAAGACCACGAACGGGTCGAGCAGATGGGCTGGCAAGTTCGGTACTGGGGTTGATCAGGAGCGGGACATTGACGTCGTTCGGACGCCGACTGGCGACGAGAGCGGCGGCAGCGTCTATTCGATCCACGACGTCACCGAACACACGCAGATCAGCCACAACCGCGAGCAACTTCTGTACAGCGTCGCTCACGAGCTGCGTGGATCTCTCAGCGTCATGGACAACGTGCTCGGCATGCTTTTCATCGACTATCCTCCTCTCTCTAAGGAAGAGCACCTCCATCTCATGCAGCTTGCCATTGGAACGGCGACCCGCCTACGCAGGCTGATGGAGAATCTGCTGAGCGCCGGCAACATTCAGTCCGGCCGGTTCCAGGTCGACCCGAAGGTGACATTGCTCCCCAGGATCACAGACGAGGCGATCGATGCTGTTGTTGCTACCTTCGACGCTCGAAACCAGCACATCCTGAGCGATGGGCTCGACCGTGAGGTGCCCGTCATGGCGGATCGTCGCTACATCGTCCAGGTACTGGCCAACCTGCTGATGAACGCTTCCAAGTACAGCCCGGAGGGGGCGGACGTGCGGCTGGGGGTAGACCGACTGAATGACCAGGTCCGCGTTACCGTCGAGGACGCAGGCCAGGGCATTCCGGTGGAGCGTCTCTCCGGGCTGTTCGAGCGCTTCTACCGCGCCCGACCGGAAGGCGAAGAGCCGGGCGTTGGACTGGGGCTCGCCATTGTGAAAGGCATCGTCAGAGCACACAACGGCACGGTGGGGGTTGAGAGCGAAGTGGGCGTCGGAAGCCGCTTCTGGTTTACTCTACCCCTGGGTTGAGGCGGGCATGAACACAGTCCTTCTCGTTGACGACGATCGCGATCTTGTCGATCTGCTGAGCTTCGCTCTCCGTCGCGCCGGCTTCGAAACCATCCCCGCGTTCGACATTGCTATGGCACGACGGGCGCTCAGCGAGCAACATCCCGACATCGCCGTGTTCGACGTAAACCTTGGCAGGGAGAGCGGCTTCGACCTGCTCAAAGAGGTCCGAGTCCCTTACCAATTACCGATCATTATGCTGACGGCGCGCGATACCGAGAGCGACAAGGTGCGCGGCCTCGAGTTGGGGGCCGATGACTATCTGACTAAGCCCTTCAGCCATCGCGAGCTTATCGCCCGCATCAATACGCGACTTCGTCGCGCCGGATCGGGCGTGCCGCCGATGCCCGCCGTCGCGAGCTTGATCGAGTTTGGTCCGATCGTGCTCGACGTCGCCCACCATCAGGTATCGAAGGATGGACAGCCCGTCGCATTGACTCTGACGGAGTTCCGCTTCTTGAAGTTTCTGCTATCGAACGCGGACCACGTCGTGCCGAGCGCCGACATCGCCCGCGAGGTCTGGGGTCATGAAGATCCAGGCGTGACGGACGTCGTCCGCGTCACGCTCCATCGCCTGCGCCGCAAGATCGAGGACGATCCTGCTCACCCACGCCTGCTCAATACGGTGCCAGGTGTCGGCGTGTTGCTCCGCCTTCCCCAACCCCCGTAGGTCGATGCGCCTGCCGCGACGTCCGTGGGTTATCTTCGGCGTCGTCTACCTCGCCGCCATCGTTGCGCCGTTCAACCAATACAAGGTTCCTCCGCTGATCCCTGTCCTGCTGGGCGAGTTGGGGCTCAGCGAGTTCCAAGCCGGGCTGCTGATGTCCCTCTTTTCAGTGTCCGGGCTGATTCTGGCTCTCCCGTCCGGGATGTTGTACCGTCGCTTCGGACCGCGGGTCCTCGGCACGCTGGGCGTAGGGAGCACCGCGGTTGGCGCCGCTATTGGCGCGCTGTCACCCCCTCGTCACGATAGCCGCCTGGTTTCCTCCGGAGCGGCGCGGCCTTCCCATTGCAATCTTCACAACCTGGATCCCGGTTGGACAGCTCCTGGCCTTCCTCACTGCCCCCTGGGTGTATGCGATCGCCGGCTGGCGGACGATGTGGTGGCTGGGCGCCGGCGTGGCCCTGGTATGCGCGCTGCTCTACGCCCTGACCGTTCGCCTTCCGCCCGGTAGCGAGATGGTGGGGGTGGCTCTCCACGGGTCACCGGTTCTCAGCCGTGTGCTCCGTGAGCCAGGGCCCTGGCTTCTTGCGGCATTCATGGGCTCGTTCCACGTTGCACGCAATGGCTTCGCCACCTGGACGCCGCTCTACCTGGTCTCGACCGCCGGATGGTCGCTGGGGGACGCGGCCTGGGTCGTAAGCCTTTGTTACGTCGTCAGTATCCCGGCCGCGCTCCCGGCGGGGTGGCTACTCGACCGCGTTCGTTCTGCGCGCACGGCATATACCTGGGCGGTGCTTCTGGCTGTGCCGGCGCTCGTGCTCACCTACATGGTCGATCCTGCGTTCATCGTGCTGGTAGCAGTTTGGACGGGTGCTCTTTCCGCCGTAGTGCCAACCGCGGTCAACACGGCGACGCCTCGGTCGGTGGGTGATCAGGGCCTTGTGGGACCGGCCGTTGGCGTGGTTGCACTCGGTCGCAACGGTGGCCAGTTGCTGGCGCCGCTGCTGCTTGCGCCGATCGTGCAGGCAGGGCTTCCCTGGGGATGGGTTGGAGTGACCATGGCGGTGGTTTCGGTGCTGGGTCTGGCCGCCGGTCGTCGAGCGCGCATCAACTGAGGCGAGAAGGGTCGTCGCGGCAACGGCGGATGACCCGATGGGAGGGTCGGTCCGGCTAGTGCTAGTGGCCCTCCCCGTAGCGGCTGCCCGCCAGATTGCGCAGGCGCGACAAGTCGTGTTTCGCTTCGATCCAGCGCAGCGTGCCGGACGCGGAGCGCATCACGAGCGACTGGGTCATCGCGCTGTCGCCCGAGTAGCGGACGCCCCGAACCAGCTCGCCATCGGTCACGCCGGTCGCGGAGACGAAGACGTTCTCACTCGCGCACAGGTCATCGATCATCAGCACCTTGTTGACGTCCACGCCCTCGCGCTCGGCCATCTCGCGATCGCGGTCGTCGCGAGGCCAGATCCGCGCCTGCATGTCGCCACGCAGGCAGCGGACCGCGCAGGCTGTGATCACACCCTCCGGCGAGCCGCCGATGCCCATCAGCACGTCGATTCCCGTGTGCTCGTCCATCATCGCCATCAGCCCAGCGGCGACGTCGCCATCAGTGATGAGGCGAATTCGCGCACCGGCGGCGCGCACGTCCTGAATCAGCTTCTCGTGTCGCGGGCGGTTCAGGATGACGACGGTGAGATCAGGGATATCGCGCTCGTAGGCGCGCGCCACGGCGTACAGGTTGTCGGCCACGGGCGCGGTGATGTCGACCTTGCCGCGGGCCTCGGGCCCCACCACGATTTTGTCCATGTACGGCACGTGGGAGAAAAACAGGGTATCGCGCTCGGCGAGGGCCACGACCGAGATAGCGCCCTGCAGCCCGTTGGCGGTGAGCGTGGTGCCGTCGATGGGATCTACGGCAACATCGACGCGCGGCTGATTGCCGTTGCCGATGCGTTCGCCGATGTAGAGCATCGGCGCCTCGTCCTTCTCTCCCTCGCCGATGACGACGATGCCGTCCATGTCGACGGTCTGGAGCACGAGCCGCATGGCATCGACGGCTGTCTGGTCGACCGCCTCTTTATTGCCGCGACCCATCTGGCGCGCGGCCGCCAGCGCGGCTGCTTCGGTGGCGCGTACGAGCTCAAGGGCCAGGTTGCGATCGAGCGGCTGCGCCACGGCTAGAGGATTCGTCGATTGGCGGTTTCTTCGGGCGCGACAAGCCCCATCTTTTCGAGGATCGGCGCGACTTCCTCCACGTACATCTTCCGGGCCTCCTCGTTTCGCCAGCGTTTGATTCCCAGGCTCACCGCCATCTCGCTGCCTGCCGACCCGCTGTGGCCGAACATGTCGAGCGCGCGTGGGTACCACTTGTCCACAGCGGCCTGCGCCATTGTCTTGTCGCCGTAGTATGCGGGGTCGTTGGCAATGCGGTTCAGGGCGTTGCGCCCGGCCCCAATGTGGAGGTTCTCTTCGGTGATCATCAGCGGGATGGCGCGCGCGAGGGGCGCGTAGCTGCACTCCTGGAACGACCGGAGCTGGAACATGCCGACGCGGTCGACCAGGCAAGCGAAGGCAGCGACGTCCTCCCACGTGTCGAAGTCCATGTTGAAGGAGTCGAGCTTGTGCTGGTGCTCCTTTCGGTTGAAGAGGTCGTTGATGTAGAACCGGCCCTCTTCGCCGAAGTCCTCCAGAAGCTTGATCATCTGCCAGCCGTGGCGCATCTCGTCGGCGATGATGCGAGCTTCGATCCAGCGATCCTCGAAGCTCGGGGCGGTGTCTAGCCAGGGGCGATGCTGCTGAACGGAGGCGAACTCTGTGTCGGCTTGCACCCAGAGGAGACGGACGAGAAAGTCGCGGTAATCATCCGGCAGCTCGTGGACGTGCTCGAACTTGCGGATCCCCCGCATGTCGCCCCATCGGATCTCGCGCGTCATCATGTCGAGTCGCTCCCTTGCTATGAACGGCTAGCGAAGTGCGTTTTCCTGCTTGAGTCGCCTCATGAAGTCTTCCATCCAGACGATGCGGCGTGTCTGCGTTCCGCGCGCGACCTCTCGCAAAGATCCGCGGTCGCGGACGGTGAAGCGGAACAGCAGATCCCGATCTTCGCTCGCCTCCAGCAGGACTTCGGCCGTGATGTTGTCGCCGATTTCGCTCGGCGCCAGATGTTCTAGCAAGACTTCGAACCCTACGCTGGCGTAGCCCTCGTCGAGGTGCTGCGCGGCCAACGACGACGTCGCATCCTCGACGAGCTGCAGCAGCCGCGGTGTGGAGAGCACGGCCGGCAGTGTTCCACCGCTCTGGAACGCGGCGGTGTGCTCCTTTTCGACCGTCAACTCAGCGGTCCCACGCAAGCCGATCGAACCGTTGAAATGCTCCGTCACGACGGCATTGTAAACCAGAACTGCGTGTCGGTCGCCCGCCCGCCAGGGTAGTCTGCCGGCCGGCGTCGCTATAATGCCGCGACTTCCGTCTTCCGCGCTGCAAAAGGGGGTGCGCACTGGCCATCCACACCGAGCTTCGTTTTCCCAACGATCCGGGGTCACTCCCGATCGCCCAGGCGTACGTGCGTCAACTCGCCGGGATGGCTGGATTCGACGCCGACCAGACCGAGGCGCTCGTCACGGCGGCCACGGAGGCAAGCGCCAACGTGATTCGCCGAGATGACGACGCGCCGGGCGACTGCCTGCTGGGTCTGTCGGGCGACATTGGGCCAACAGCCCTCACCCTCGAGATCATCGACCATGGACTTCCGTTTGAGCCGACCGATGGAGACGATGCGATCGGGCCGGGCGATGGGGAGGGGTGCGCGCTCGATTGGTCGCTGGTACACGCAGCGACGGATGAAGTGCGGTGGACCAATCTCGGCAAGGCGGGCATGCAGCTCCGCATCGTGAAGTATCGGCCGCAGTCGGACGTCACCGAGCAAATGCCCGCGGCCGATCTGACTCCGTTTCACGACGCGGCGCCGCTCGCCCCCGAGCAGGCCTACACCGTCCGCCGCATGCGACCCGACGAGGCCATCGCCGTGTCTCAGTGCATCTACCGTGCCTATGGCTACAGCTACCCAAACGAGGACGTGTACTTCCCGGACCGCATCGTCCATCTGAACGAGACGGGCGAGCTGGCATCGATCGTGGCAGTTGGTGAGTCGGGCGAAATCGTCGGCCACTACGCACTCGAGCGCCCCGGACTCGGTCCTGTGGCGGAGTCGGGCCAGGTAGTGGTGAACCCGGCGCACCGCGGAAGGAAGATTATGGAGCGGATGCGGGTCTTCCTCGAGGAGGAAGCGGAGCGCATCGGGCTGAAGGGGGTGTACGGGCTTGCCGTCACCGCTCACGTGTTCAGCCAGCGTTCGGATGAAGCGTTCGGGTGCAAGGTCTGCGGCGTGTGGCTCGGATGCGCGCCTCGAACGGTGAATTTCAAGAAGATCGTTGGCGAGCCGCTGCCGCAGCGTGGAAGCTGCATGCTCTACTACAAGCCCATCGCGCAAGTGGGTGCGAGCCCAGTCCACCTGCCACCCCAGCATCGCGCCATGCTCGAGCGGATTTACGCTCACCTGGATGCCCCTGTCGAGCTCCACGACCCGAGTGCGGGTCACGCCGCGCGCTTGCCACGTTCATCGATCCGCGTCGATGAGGTGGGGAGCGACACTGCCGCCGAGGTGCGACGTGCACTCGCAGACCTGGTGACGATGAGCGCCGCCGAGGTCGTCTACCTCCAGCTCCCGCTCGCGCAGGAGGGCACGGTCCACCTGTGTACCGCCGCGGAGAAGGACGGGTTCTTCTTTTGCGCGCTTGGCCCGAGTTTCGCGAATGACGGAGACGCGCTGGTGTTGCAGTATTTGAATGCGCCGCTCGATCCCTCTCTGCTGCAGATCGCCAGCCCATTCGGGGTTGAGATCCGCGACTACGCGGCCGCTGAGCGGGCGCGGGTTGGCTCCTACTCGGCGAATCGCGGGTGACGAGTGACCCCGCGTCGGTCGATTACCTACTCGTCCGCAGCCGTCGTCGACGGAAGACCATTACGATCTCGGTCGACCCCGATGGCAGCGTACGGGTTTCGGCTCCGATGCGAACGCCGAAAACCAACATAGAGGAGCTGGTCGCACGAAGAGCGAGCTGGATCAATGGTGTCCGGGCCCGCCTTGGATCCCGAGAGAGGCGCCAGCTCGTATCTGGCGACGCGCTCCTGTACCTGGGTGATCCGCTGCAGCTCTGTCTCGAACGAGGATCGGTTCGGGCGCCGCGTGCTGATCTGGATGGGCAAAGGCTCACCGTGATTCTGCCGCAGCGGATCGGCGAAGATAGCCAACGAGCGGCCGTCGAGAGGGCGCTGACGCGGTGGTACGTCGGGTGTGCGCTAGCTGACTTCGAAGAGCGCGTCCGCGCCTGGGCGACGGCCTGCGAGCTTGCCCCCAGTGGGCTGCTGGTTCGGAACCAGCGGACGCGCTGGGGGAGCTGCAGCCGCGACGGTGTGCTCCGCCTGAACTGGCGGCTCGTCATGGCGCCGCCGTCAGTCGTCGACTACGTTGTGGTCCACGAGCTGGCGCACATGCGGGTACCGAACCACTCGGCGGCATTCTGGGCCGAGGTGGAGCGGTTTCTGCCCGACTATCGCGAACGACGCGCGCATCTGAAGCGCATCGGGCCACAGCTCGTGCTGTAAGGCCCCGCTAGACCTCATAAATGACCCGACCTTCCGCCAGCGCGTGATGGATCACCCGCCAGGGATTGTCCCGATGGAGCCCGATTTCCTCCGGGGTCAGGACGATAACGTCGAGGGCTTGCCCTAAGCCATGCATACGGCAGTAGACGTCGCCTGCGAGTCGTCTGTGATGGTACTCTCCGCTCTTGATGACGAGTAGGTCCACATCGCTGTGCGGTCCCATCTCTCCGCGGGCGGCCGAGCCAAACATGATGATTCGCTCTGGATGAGCCACCTCGACAATGCGGCGCACGATTTCGTCGAGGAGGTCCGGCGCGGCGGTGCCTGTCGGGGTGGCTGGCGTTAGCGACATGCGACGCTCTCCGCGGATGATCGTGTTCGATTGTACGCCGAGATTGAGGACATGCCGGAGCCCATGGATCGGGTAGCTCACGTGTGCAGCCAGCGCATCGAAGGGGTTGTCCGCTTTCGCGTAGCAACACGAGCCCAACGGCCGGGTCGGTTCCTGTAACCCCTTTTACATTGGGTCCGGCTTGCGCGCGACATCAGTGATGTGGGCGGGCCTTCTGTTGGGCTGGCTCGATTCACTCCATCAGAACGGGAACGTAGGCCGCGTTTACTCGGTGGTCCCTCCGCATGCCAGTAGGCGCCGCCTGCTTGAGGTTCTGGAGCGTGCGCAGGATGCGTTCTACCCAGGCGTGGAGAGCTTGACTGTTCTTCGCAGCCTGGTTGAGAGATCGAGTTCTTTCAACATGAGATCAACTCCCGCTTCTCGTCGCGGGGTAGGCCGTGACGAACAACGGCGTTGGGGCGTTGTCGCGCATCACCCAAACCGGTCCTCAGTCGGCATGCCTCTCCACTCGGGGCGAGGAGCTCGCTCTCTCCGACATTCCTGGTTCCGAAGGCGAACGCCAGTGCAGTTATGTCCATTGCTCGCGCCACCTGGAAGAACAAGGGGATGGCGTGGGACCCGCGCTCTATCTACTCCGCCCCTTCTGGCCCCAGCGGACGCCTTGCTGCGTGGCGGATGTGGAGAATCCGTACCTGACTGTCTTCCACCGTGAGCAGAATGCGGAAGCCGCCGTAGAGTAGCTGGCGGACTTCGACGTCGAACGCCTCGTCCTCCGGTGCCAGCGGACATCGCCGAGGGAGGGCGCTGAGCGATTCGATCGCCATGAACGCGCCGTCCAGCCAGGCAGCGGCACGTTCAACCGACCCACGGGCAATCCACTCGAAAGCCGCCTCCAGGTCCCCAGATGCCGGCGGCTGAATCAGGACGCGATAGCTCACACTCCTGGTGCGAGGCTGTGCCGGGCCCGAAACTCGGCGTAGATCTCCTCTGCCGGGCGACCCTCACCTCGGGTGGCCGACTCCAAGCCTCGACGGATCCCCTCAATCGCTTCGGCCCGGTCGACCATGTCGAGCAGCCGTTGGTACGACGTCACGTCCTGAACTACCATCTCGGCCCGACCATTCACTGTGAGGACCTGGGGCTGCCCAGTCTCCTTCAGTCGCTTTAGTGCGTCAGTCGAATTGCGTTTGAACTCTGTCAGCGACGCGATGTCGGTCAGTTGAATCATGCCGCTCCCCGCGCGCATCGAATTCGCATGTAGTCCGATGCTACCACAGATGCGTCACATTCGGAGCCGTGCTTGCGCGCGACAATCAATGATGTTGTAGGCGAGCCTTGTGTTGGGCGGGCTCGCTTTACTCGATGAGAACGGGAACGTACGCCGCGCCACTCGGCGGTCCTTCCGCATGCCAGTAGGCGGCCAGGTCGCCAGTCGCTTCGAGGGCGATGAGGCTCGAGGACACAGTCCCGTACTCGCCGCCCACGCGGCAGATCGGCTCCGGGGCAGTCGTGTCCGCGCACAGGTGACCGAGCGCGACCAGCACGTCCTCGAGGGGCGCCCGTACGAGATCGAGGCGCTCGCAGTAGGCCAGCGCTCGGCGCGTCTGCGGCAGGATTTCGTCGTCGAGGTCGCCGTGGTTGGTGAGGACGTGGACGCCGGGCTTGAGCGGCTGCGATTCTCCGCGCCAGGTGGCAACCCATCCCGTGGCCGTGCTGGCGCAGAGCAGATTGAACGGGTTCTGCGGGTTGGAGGCGAGCGCGGCGTCCAGGACGTGTCGGGCCTCTGTTGGAGAGGAGGTCCGCAATGCCGCGAGGCAAAGCTGGCCGCGGGATGGACGCGATGGGTCGCCGTCGCCGTCGCGCCGGTTGGTGATGCCGACGGCCAGGCCGCGCTCGTTCACGCCGAGCCAGGTTCCGCCCGCGACCTCATCACGCCCCATCCACAGAGGCGGCTCGCCGGGCCATCTGCGCGGTGGGCTCGATGGTCTGGCGCGTCGCTCGTCGCGGTTGGCCGCGATGATGAGCGGATAGCGCTGGTGCACCTGGAAGACGACGAGGATGAAGCACATCGGCTACGGCCTGCCGTTCACGGCGCTGCGCAGGTCAGCCTCCCTGTGGATTGAGCCGCACGCGCAGGACAGGCTCAGCCTCTGAGGTTCACGTGGACGCGGTTTACGAAGGTCATGTCGAAGAGGCTGGACGGATCGGCCTCTGACGCCCCCGGGATGGCTCCCGACTCGGCCTGTGCCGTCAGAAAGTTCGAGACTCCCTCGACGCTCACTTTGCAGTCTTTGCTCAGCGCGGCCCAGTAGTGCCCGACTGAAGCAGCGTAGGCGGACGCATCGTCCCCCACTACCTCACGAGGCAGCAACGCCGTCACCGCCGCCGGGTTGCTGTGGTTCAGAACGGCGCAGGTGTGGACGAGCGTGTTCACCACTCGCTGCACGATCTCCGGGCGCTCGACGATCGTCTGCTGAGAGGTCAGTGCGCCAACGAATGCGTACGGTACACCCAGCCAGTCCGACGTGTCCGCTTCAGTCGTGAGGTCCACCAGGACGAATGCGAGCCCGCTATCCAGCACTTCATCTGTCCATGGATCCAGCGCCATCGCCGCGTCGACATCGCCGCTGGCCAGCGCATCTGGCATGCCGTCAGAGCCAATGGGCACGATCTCGACGTCCGCCCGGCTCAAGCCGGACCGTTTCAGGATGAGGGTGAGCAGCTGGTCCGTCGCAGACCCGGGAGAGGTGATGCCGATACGCAGCCCGCGGAGATCGGCGGGATGCGTGACCGCGCCCAGCCGATCGCTGTGAACGACGAGCGTGAGGCCGGGAAGCGTGGTGAGGCCCACAACGACCTTGAGGTCGACGCCGCGATCCCTGGCAACGAGGACGTGA
>JAERMM010000362.1 GCA_016844585.1 Chloroflexota bacterium
GGTGTTCCCCGATGGCAAGATGGAGACGCGGTATCGCCTGAAGCCCAATCTCACCTGGCACGATGGGAAACCGTTGACCGCCGCTGACTTCGCCTTCTCGTTCCACATGGCCACGCCGGCAACCGGGTTCAGTACGGCTGGCGCGCCGCACAGCGTTATCGACGAAGTGCAGGCACCGGACGATCGCACGCTGGTGATCCAATGGAAAGACCTCTATCCGGACGCGGCCGTGCTGCAAGGTGGCGGCTCGCGTTTGGGCCTGGTCCCGTTCCCACGCCACATCCTGGAGGCCCCCTTCAACGAGGGCAGCCTCGACGCCTTTCAAAATCTCCCGTACTGGTCGCGGGAGTTCGTTGGAGCGGGCCCCTACAAACTCGATCGATGGGAGCCTGGCGCGTTCATCGAGGCGGTGCCCTTCGATGCACACGTCCTCGGCCGAGCGAAGATCGATCGCGTCAAGTTCGTCTTTCCGGGTGATGCCGGCACGGTGGTGGCTAACCTCCGCGCGGGCGCCGTCCAGGTCGCTTTGAATTCAATCAAGTTCGAGCAGGCGCTGGAGCTGAAGCGGGAGTGGGCGCCCACCGGGACCGGAACCGGGACGTTCACAGCGACGTCGGCCGTGGCCGTGCTTTTCCAGTTCCGTCCCGAGCAGGCCAACCCGCGAGGCATCCGCGACGTTCGCGTGCGTAAGGCGCTCAGCTACGGAGCCGACAAGCAAACGCTAGGCGAGACGATCTGGGCTGGCGAGCTCCAGATGCTGGATACGATTTTCGATCCGCGCGTCCCCTACTACTCGGTGATCGAGCACGCCATCACGAAATACCCCTACGATCCACGGGCCAGCGAACGACTCATGAACGAGGCTGGCTACACCAGAGGATCAGACGGATTTTACGCTAGCCCGGCTGAGGGCAAGCTCACATTCGACCTCAAGGCTGGCGACGGGCGACCTGAGCAGCCCGTGCTCGCATCGGGCTGGAAGCCACTCGGATTTGACGTTCAGGAATCGGTCGTTCCGCGCGCGCAGGTCCTCGACCCGGAGGTGCGTTCGGTGTTTCCGGCGATGTACGTCAATGCGTTCGGGGCGCACGAGGTCCAGCAAATGACCGTACTCCTGTCATCTCAGGCTGGGTCCGCAGAGAACAGGTGGCGCGGCGAAAACCGCGGCGGCTGGATCAGCCCAGAGTACGACCGACTCGTCCAGGCATTCAACACCACGCTCGACCCGAACGAGCGCATCCAGCAACGCGCGGCGATCGGGAAGGTCCTCACGGAGGAGCTTCCGACACTTGTGATGTCATTCAATCCGAACGCGCACGCCTACCTGGCGCCCGTAAAGGGCGTGACGAAGCCGTCCCTCTACACCACCGGCCAGCTTACCTGGAACATCGATAAATGGGATTACATTCCCTAGAGTTGCGGAGGGCTGAGATGGAGTTCGGCCTATTCTCTGAATCGGGTTTTCGCAGCCATGCCGTGTCAGCGGACACGTTCGAAGAGGACCTTAGGGAGGTCATCGCGGCCGACCGAGTCGGGTTCCGAGAGGCGTGGATCGCTGAGCCGAACCACGTGCGGGACAACACGGTGACGCACGCGAGCATCCTCATGGCTAAGGCGGCTGGACTCACCGATCGGATCATCTTCGGCAGCGGCATCCGTCAGCTCCCACTGCACAATCCGGTGTCCCTGGTGCAGGAAGCAAACATGCTAGACAACGTCACCCGCGGCCGCTACATGTTCGGATACGGCGGGACACACCTGGTGTCGCTCGACCAGCTCAACATGCGCGGTCTGAACGTGAAGCATGAGGACACCCGCCCAATGGTGTACGAGAGCATCGAGCTGTTTCTGAAGTGCTGGACCTCCGAGGAGCCATTCGACTTCGAGGGTCGCTACTGGCAGGGAACCGGCATTCAAGTCCGGCCGCGGCCCTACCAGCAGCCGCATCCCCCCATCGCGGCCGCGTGCCAGGGATCGGTCGACAATATCGAGGCCGCCGCGCGTAACGGCTTCGACGCGCTCTTCGGGCGCGGGCAGGACAAGGCGGAGGAGATCCGCAAATGGGCTGCGATCTACTGCAAAGCGGCCGAGTCTGTCGGCATCACGCCGCGGCGCAGCAAGTTTCGCGTGGTGCGGGTGATCTATGTGGACGACACCGACGAGAAGGCGCGGCGGGCGGTGCGCAAGAGCGCGAACGACCTGCTCGCGCTGCGCAAGGCGCTCATCGGAGACTTATACCTGAAGCAGCGGCTGAAGCCGGGCATGACGATGGACGACATGACGTTCGACTGGATGTGCGACGAGGGCTACTACTGGATCGGCAGTCCCGATACCGTCTACCAGTACGTCAAGGATTACTACGACGAGACCGGTGGTTTCGGTGTCCTGCTCCACTACGCCGGCACGCCATTCGGCGCCCTCCGCCAGCGGACCCGCTCAATGCGCCTGTTCGCCGAATCGGTCGCCCCGCGCCTGAAGTCCCTCAACCCCGACCTGGCGCCAGCCGCAGTGAGCTAGCCCTCGTCTATCCGGGTTGAGCCTGCGCCAATGCCGCCGCTGGCTCGGCTGAACGGGCGAGCTTGCTCTCGGTTGGCAGGCCGAAGAGCTTCGCGGCGTTCAGGCCAAGAAGCTTCTCCTTCGCGTCCTCGCTGAGCGTCGGGTTGCTGCGCAGGTCTGTGAGGCTGGCGCCGCCTAGGCCGTGCGGGAAGTCCGTTCCCATGAGGAATCGGTCCGGTCCGTGGCGCTCGATGAGGTACGGAAGCGTGATGCGCTCTGAGGTCACGTTGACAGCCAGCCAGAACTGGTCGAGATACTCGTGGGGTCGACGCCCTCGTGGTCGTACACCTCGTTGAGACGGTCCATGAGCGTCGGCAGGTACCCCGCCCCGGTCTCCAGAAAGCCAATGCGCAGGCGCGGGAACATGTCCAGCACGCCGCCGGTGATGAGCGAGGCGATGGCGAAGCTGCCCTCGTACATGAAGCCAAGCGCGTTCTCCATGTGGAACTTGTAGCCGCGCTCCAGGCCGATGAGCTTGCAGAAGCGCCCCGGGTGGATGATGAGCGGCACGTTTAGCTGCTCAAGCTTTTCGTAGATCGGCCAAAAGTCCGGCTCGTCGAGGTTGCGCCCGTCGACGTTCGCGAAGACGAGAGCCGCGTGCAGTCCGCAGTCGCGGACCGATCGGTCCAGCTCGCGCACGGCGCGCGGTGGGCTCTGCCAGGGCAAGTTGGCAAGCGCGATGAAGCGGCCCGGAAACTCCTTGAGCGCACGGCTCATCGCGTTGTTGTACGACTTGCAGACGTCGGTCCCCAGGTCGGGCTCGATGTCGTTGTGGAACTGCTCCGAGGGAACGAGCACCTGCATGTCGATTCCCTGTTTGTCCATGAACGCAACGCGCGGCTCCAG
>JAERMM010000115.1 GCA_016844585.1 Chloroflexota bacterium
TGTTGCCCGTTGTGGTGATGAAAATGTCGCCGACACGTGCTGCTTCGGCGATTGGCATCACTCGGTTGCCGTCCATCACGGCCTCGATCGCGCGTGTTGGGTTCACCTCCGTGACGATCACGTTGGCGCCCATGCCTCGGGCCCTCGTCGCGACTCCACGCCCGCACCAGCCGTAACCGCAGACAACCAGAGTCCGCCCAGCCAGCAGGATGTTGGTCGCGCGAATTACGCCGTCGATCGCGCTCTGGCCGGTCCCGTAACGATTGTCGAAGAAGTGTTTGGTGTCCGCTTCATTTACGGCGACGATCGGGTAGCGGAGCACGCCGTTCGCTTCCATGCTCCTCAGTCGAATGACGCCGGTTGTCGTCTCTTCCGTACCCCCGATCACGCCGGAGAGCAGATCGGTTCGGTCCGTATGCAGCATCTTGACCAGGTCCGCGCCGTCGTCCATCGACATGTTAGGGGGGCAAAAACGGGGATCTCGTAGTCAGCCACGAGTGACGCTGCGACCTCGTCGTTGGTGGAGAGTGGATTGCTTGCACAGAGGCGGACGGTCGCGCCACCTGCTTCAAGGGTGATCGCCAGATTCGCGGTCTCGGACGTGACGTGCAGGCAAGCTGCCAGGGTCACGCCCGCCAGAGGCTTGTCGCGCTCGAAGCGCTCCTTGATCGCGCGCAGCACGGGCATCTGCGACTCGGCCCAGTCGATCCTCAGCTTCCCCTGGGGGGCAAGCCCGAGATCGCGAACGTCATGATCCGCGTTGTCTTTCGCCAAACGGTTCTCCTTCCGGGTGTGTGATCGATCCTCCGCCACTCAGCACTCAGCACTTAGTTGACGGCTGCTGGCTCGTCGACGAAGAGGGTGAGCTGGCGGAACCGACGCCAAACTCTTCGACGGTGAATGAAGCCACCGCGGAGCCGTGCACGATGGCCCGCCGGATGGCATCCGGCGACGTGTCATCCCGGCTCGCAAGATACCCGATGAAGCCACCGGCGAACGAATCGCCAGCACCGGTGGGATCGCGTACTTCGTCTTGTGGGTAGGCGGGCGCTACGAAGACCCCGTCCTCGCGCGAGATCAGCAGGGCGCCGTGCTCCCCCTTCTTGATGACGACCGCGCGGGGACCCAGTTCCAGGATTGCTCGCCCCGCGGTGATGAGGTTGGGCGTCTCGGAGTACTGGCGAACCTCGCCATCGTTCAGCAGAACGATATCTGAGTGCCGCATCACTTCGGTGAGCGTCTCCTTGCTGGTCGAGATCCACAGGTTCATGGAGTCCATCACGACCAGCTTCGGATGATGCACCTGGCTCAGAACTTCGAGCTGCAGGGTTGGATGGATGTTGGCCAGGAAGACGTACGCGGTACTGCGGTAATCGTCGATCAGGTGAGGGTGGAAGTCCGCGAAGACGTTGAGCTGAGTGTCGAGCGTCTCCGCCACGTTCATGTCGAACTTGTACTGCCCGGACCAGCGGAACGTGCGCCCCTCCTTGACTTGCAGCCCGCGAAGGTCGACGTCCCGCCGCTCGAGGACGCCGCGATAGGCTTCGGGGAAGTCGGTTCCAACGACGGCGACGACCTGGACGCCGGTGTAGACGCTCGCTGCAAGGGAGAAGTACGACACGGTCCCACCGAGAACGTCCTCGACCTTTCCAAAAGGAGTCTTGAGCGTATCAAGACCCAATGATCCCACCACGAGGACGGTCATGAGATGACTGCGCCCTCGAGAGCACGACTGCAAAGGCAGTCCCGTGTCGCGGAGATTAGCGGAATCAGTGTATGGATCATCTGTTTGACCCGCTCGTTGTTTTCATTGAATACGCGGATTACCTCGCCTGCTGTCACAGGAGAGATGCCCGCCACCCCCTCGAGTCCCACGTCATAGTCGGTGATGAGCGAAATGTTCACGTAGCACATCTCCACCTCGCGCGCCAGCACAGCCTCCGGATACTGCGTCATGTTGATCACTTCCCAGCCGAGCCCGGTGAACCAGCGGCTTTCAGCTCGGGTGCTGAAGCGCGGGCCCTGAATGACGACGACCGTTCCGTGGTCGTGAACCTTGATCCCAAGACCGGCCCCCACCTGAGCCGCGAGAGCACGCAGCTCGGGGCAGTAGGGCTCCGCGCTGCTGATGTGTACCGATTCGGGGCCGTCGTAGAACGTGTCGGAGCGGCCGCTCGTGCGGTCGATGAACTGGTCGCAGAGGACGAAGTGACCCGGCGCGATCTGCGGCTGCAGGCTGCCCGCGGCCGATGGGCCCAGAATTCGCTTGACGCCGAGGCTCCACATCGCCCAGACGTTGGCCCGGTAGTTCACGCGATGCGCGGGGAATCGGTGCCCGACGCCATGGCGCGGCATGAAAGCGACGCGTCGGCCAGCGATCTCCCCTATCGAAACGGCGTCGCTCGGGTGTCCGTAGGGCGTGTTGACCACTCGGGTCGTCGGGTTCTCCAGAAGTGAGTAGAAGCCGGACCCCCCGAAGACGCCAATCTCGGCAACGTCGTCGCGCTCTCTCAATTCGCACCGTCCATTTCGTTGCCATTGCTTGAGCGAAGCGTGCGAGCGCCAGCAGTTGCCGCGCTCGCGACCGCCCGTGCGAGCCCCTCTTCGTAGGGAAAGCGCAGTACCCCTTCTTCCGTGATGATGGCGGTAATGTAGTGGCTCGGCGTTATGTCAAATGCCGGGTGGCGAGCCGTCGCGCCCTCGGGCGCAACGCGCACACCGCCAAACGACAACACCTCGGAGGGGTCGCGCTCCTCGATAGGGATCTCGGCGCCCGTCTCCATTGTGAGGTCAACGGTCGAAGTCGGCGCGGCGACGTAAAACGGCAAGGAATGCGCATGGGCTAGGACGGCGACGGTGTAGGTGCCGATCTTGTTTGCCACGTCGCCGCACGCCGCGATTCGGTCTGCCCCGACCACGCAGCAGTCAACCTCCGCGCGCGCCATCAAATGTCCAGCCATATTGTCCGTAATGACCGTGTACGGAATCCGCTCCTGCTGCAGCTCCCAGGCGGTCAATCGAGATCCTTGCAGGAAGGGCCGTGTCTCATCCACGTACACGTGCAAGCGCTTTCCAGAGCGGTGAGCGGAGCGAATGACACCGAGCGCCGTCCCCCAATCCACTGTCGCAAGAGCGCCGGCATTGCAGTGCGTGAGTATTCGCGCCCCATCCGGAATCAGCTCCGCGCCATGCGATCCGATCCGCTGATTGCAGGCAACGTCGGCTTCGGCGAGACGGTCGGCCAGCGCCCACAGCTCGGTCCGCAGCTCCGCCACTGAGGCATTCCCCATCGACCCGGCCGTGTTGAGCGCTTGGTCCACGCCCCAGAAGAGATTCACCGCCGTGGGTCGGGTGCCTCGAACCGTGTCGGCCACGTGCGTCAGGTGATCGGTCATCGCCGTAAGCTCGTCAGGCCCGCGCTCGGCTCCGAGCGCCATGGCGTAGACCGCCGCTACGCCCAGCGCGGGCGCGCCGCGAATGCGCATCGTGCGCATGGCATCACATAGGTCGTCGGCTGTCAAGCAATCGATGATTTCGATTTGGGAAGGCAGGCGGGTCTGGTCGATAAGCTTGACGACTGTGCCGTCGCGGTAGATGGTACGCACGCAGGCTGTCCAACACAAAAAAGCCCTCTCACATCGGAGAGGTGTTTAGCGCCGCGAGTATAGCACAGGGGGCCCTCTCACCCAGCGGCAAGCTTATGCGCGTGTTCTATCCGTCGGCACCCCCCGCTGCCGGAGCCTCCTGGCCCGCTGTTGGCGAAGCAACGCTACATCCACAGCTGATCGACGGGGATCTCGAGGACTGGAAAAAGCTCGGGGCGGAAGACCCTGCCTGGTCCGTAGGTGCCCTGCAGCACGTAGCCCCGCTCGCCAAGGCGGTAATCCTCTACGGTCCGCGCCAGCGGGTCGAGGATCCAATAGTTGGGGACGCCGCCGGCCGCGTAGCGCCGCATTTTGATGCCGTAGTCGCGCGAGCGCGTGCTCGGCGAGAGGACTTCGACGACGAGGTCCGGCGGCCCCTCAATCGCCTTGGGGCCGATAATGCTCAGGTGAGCGTTGCTCACATAAATGAGGTCAGGCTGAAGTCCGTTCTCGTCGTCGAGAACCAGCCCGATGGGTGCGGAGAACACCCGCCCCAGGCTGTGTGCGTGGACGTAGTGGCCAACGAAGACATGGAGCATGCCGGATCCGCTCTGATGTTCTGGGATTGGGGGCGGGGTCATGTAGAGATTTCCATCGACCACCTCATACCGGTTCCCGTCCTCAGGGGTGTCCCAGATGTCCTCGGCTTTGAAGCGAATTGCTGGGCGTGCTGCCATGGGCCGTTCCTCCTGATGCCATTATAGACAGCGGGCGCCCACTAGAATTTTGCGGGCCCAGAGCGAGGCTTCGCGACCAGGTAGTCCTTCATCACCGCAAGCTCGTCTGGCCCGCGCTCCGCGCCGAGCGTCATGGCGTAGACGGCGGCTACGCCCAGCGACGGAGCCCCGCGAATGCGTCGTAGTGACCTATCAGGCTCCCGCTTGAATCGCGCGAAGGACCAGCTCCGGTGGCATGTGCGAATCGACGATGCGACCGCCGAGATGGTAGATGGCGTCTTCGACAGCGTTCGAGATGCAGCCCATTGGGGGGATCGATCCGCCCTCCCCGACACCCTTGGAGCCGAGCGGGCTGAATGGTGTGGCGCACTCGACGTGCCCGATATCGAATGGGGGGATGTCGCTGAAACGCGGAAGCAGGTAGTCCATGAAGGTGCCGGTTAACAGCTGACCGGTCTCGTCATAGACGAACTTCTCGGTCAGCGCCCAGCCGATCCCATTGATCGTGCCACCTTGGATCTGACCGTCGACGATCATCGGATTCAGGATCGTTCCGCAGTCCTCTGACGACGCATATTTCAAGATCTTGACGACGCCGGTATCCGGGTCCACCTCCACAAACGCGCCGTGCGCCACCACAGTGAAGGTGGCCATCCCGCGCAGCCCTCGCTGCTCGTTGTAGAGCGTTGGCCAGGTCCAGTAGTACGTGGCGTGCATCGAGAGGTCCAACCCGGGGCTGAAGTCCGCCGGGCTGCTCTGCACCTTCGCTGCCAGCTCTTTGAGCGTGATGCTGCGCTCCGGGCCCACGGTAGCCGTGACCTTTCCGTCGCGGAACACCAGCTCCTTCGGCTCGGCGTCGAGCAGATCGGACGCCAATTCGGCGATTTGATCTGCCAGCTTCTTCGCCGCTCCGTGTACGGCGGGCGCGCCGGTCGACGAGAATTTTGACGCGTACGTACCTGACATGTTGGTATAGGTCATGGTCCGCGTGTCGAGCTGGACCGTGACGTGAATCTTCGCCGGATCTACGTCGAAGCGCTCCCCAACGATCTGAGCGATCGTCGTCTCATGCCCCTGGCCCTGGGCGAGCGTCGGTGTCTGAACCATCAGGCGACCGTCCGGCCCGATGAAAACCTCGGCGACATCCCAGGGCGTCGGGCCGCCCCCCTCCACGGACATCGCGAGCCCGATGCCCAGCAACCGGCCCTGTTTGCGCGCCTCCGCCTGCTGGCGACGCATGTCGTCGTAGTTCATCAGCCCTTTGAGTTGCCGCATGAGGGCGGGCGGATCGCCGCTGTCGTAGAGGGCCTTGCTTGGCGTCATGTAGGGGTAGGATTCGGGCTGGATAAAGTTCTTTACGCGGATCTCCGCGGCATCCATGTTCAGCTCGCGTGCAAGCCGGTCGACCATGCGCTCGACGGCGAAAACCGGCTGAACGCGCCCGTAGCCACGGTTCGATGCAACCGGAACCTTGTTCGTCAGAACGCAGTGGCACTCGACCCTGAGATTCCTGAACCGGTAGGGCCCGGTGATCGTGGCCATCATGAGATGCGGGCCGTGCGGCTCCGTCACAGCGCAGTAGGCGCCCTGGTCGTCCAGCGTGCGCATTTTCATGCCGAGGATGGTCCCGTCCCGCTTCGCAGCCAGTTCCATCCATGCGGTTCGGCCCGTTCCGTGGTGGCTGGCCGCGAGATGCTCGAGCCGATCCTCCATCCATTTCACCGGGCGGCCGGCTTTGCGTGCCAGGATCGCCATTAGGACGGCGCGCTGGTGCACCCAGGCCTTTACGCCGTAGCTGCCACCCACATCCGGAACGATCAAGCGCACGTCCGCCTGGTCGACGCGCAGCGTGCGCGCGGCGATGGCGAACCGGCCGAGGTTCCCCATGTTGACCCACATCGTGTACTCGCCTTTGATCGGGTCATGGCTCGCGATCGCGGCTAGCCCCTCCAGCGGCGTCGAGCTGTGACGGTGGACGACGAGCCGCTCGCTAACGACGACGTCCGCCTCGGCAAATGCCGCATCGACGTCTCCAAACTCGAACACGCGGTCCATGACCTCATTGCCGCCGGGCGCTTCTGGGTGCAAGATGCTCTGATCGGGGTCGGTCGCCCGCTCGGGGTCGAAGACGACGGGCAGCTCCTCGTATTCGACCTCGATGGCCTCGGCCGCGTCCTCCGCGATGTAGCGATCCTCGGCGGCCACGATTGCAATGATCTCCCCGACGAAGCGCGCTCGGTCGGTTGCGATGTAGTACCAATCACCACCCGCGGGATAGGTCGATCCGTGCGCGGGCTCGATGAGTGGTACGACGTCTTCCCCGGTGATGATCGCGTGGACTCCAGGCATGGCGAGCGCTTTGGAGTAGTCGATCTTCTTGATCATCGCGTGGGCGTAAGGACTGCGCAGCATCGCCGCCTCGAGCATGCCTGGCATGCGGATGTCGTCGACGTATTGAGCGTTGCCGGTGAGGAACCGTGGATCTTCGTTGCGGAGGACGGACTGTCCAAGCCAGGATCTTCGGGGTTCGGTTGCCGTCATTTTCAATACCTGATCAAGCTGATTACTGGATGGCCATCCAGCTTGGACCTGCCGCCGAGGTCGTTCAGCTCGATCAGGAACATCGATCCGACGACGTTGCCACCGAGCCTTTGCACGAGGTCTATCGTAGCACCGACCGTACCACCCGTCGCGAGAAGGTCGTCTACGACCAGGACTCGCTGCCCTGGCGTGACGGCGTCGCGGTGAATCTCGAGCGTGTTCGTCCCATACTCGAGCGCGTACTCCGCGCTCTCAGTCGGCGCCGGTAGCTTGCCGAGTTTCCGCACCGGAGCAAAACCGATTCCCAGCAGGTAAGCCAATGGAACGGCGAAGATGAACCCGCGCGACTCCATTCCAACCACGATCTCTGGCCTCAGCTCCGCTGCCAGACCGTGCATCTGGTTGATGGCCGACCGAAGCGCCGGGCCATCCTGCAGAAGCGTCGTAATGTCGCGGAAAAGAATGCCCGAGATCGGGAAGTCCGGCACGTCCCGGATCTTCGAAGCAAGATCGATCACACAGTCCTCCGCTGACTGAACGAAAGCCCCCTATTCTAACTGCCGCTCTGGTACACTGCTGCCGACTCCAAAGGGATTGCCCAGAACTCCCCCGTCCCACCGCCGCGAGAAACTCCTTTGAGGGCTGCACTTGGACGCGTCGATTGTGATTCGAGCCAAGAACGAAGCTCGTGACATCGGCGAGACGCTCGCCACGGTTTTTCGGCAGAAAGGTGTCGGCACCTTTGAGGTCATCGTGGTTGACTCTGGATCGACAGATGGCACGCTGGACATCGCGCGCTCCTTTCCGGTGCGGGTCGTGCAGATCCCGCCGGAGCGCTTTACCTACGGACGCGCGTTAAACGTCGGGATCGCGGAAGCCACCGGGGACATCGTCGTTAGCCTCAGCGCGCACTCGCTTCCTGCAAGTGATGAGTGGCTCAAGCAGATTCTGGCGCCCTTTCGCGACCCTAGCATTGGCGGGGTGTACGGCCGACACATGCCTCGCCGCAACGTGGGCACTCTCGAGCTGTTCGGCATGCATCTGTCCGGTGTGGCCAGCTCGAAACCTCGTCGTCAAGAGCGCGACATGATGTTCTCGAACGCGAACGGCGCCTTTCGGCGTGCCCTGGTCGTCGAGCACCCGTTCGACGAGACGCTGCCCGGCGCCGAGGATCTCGCCTGGGCTGATTGGATCGAGCGGCAGGGTTGGGCGGTCTACTATGAGCCCCGCGCGGCCGTGTTCCATTCACACGGCGAATCCCTGTGGAGGCTCCTCCGCCGCATGGTGAAGGATCAGCCGACCATCTGGGGACTCAAGCTCGGCGTGCTGGCACATCGACCCGCGGCAGATCAGAGCGCCGCGCCTGCCTACCGCCGCTAACGGCCTCGAACCGGCGCCAGCTGATCGGCATCCTCAGGCCGTCGCGGCAGGCTGCGGTCAGTATCGACGACGATCTGCCCGTCCACCACTTCCAGCGCGTATGCGTGCAGTGGTGGTACGTCTGCCTCGATGGCAATCTGCTTACCGGTGCGCGTGAACCGCCGGTTATGGCACGGGCACCAGAATCGGAGGTGCTCGGCCTGGTACAGCAGGTCGCACTGCTCGTGCGTGCACACTTGGTTGAGCGCAAGCACGCCATCGTCGAGGCGAACCAGGAAAAACTGGCCCTCAGCATTGTGGGTGACCGACCCGACCGCGAAGTCCTCGACGCGACCTGCGACGAGTCTTCCGCGCTTCGCCGCGGGCACCTGGAAGACGTCCGTCCTGTACGCCGTGATCCGCAGACGCCGTCCGTCGGGATCATCTAAATAGGTGGTCAAGAGGCCGATCCAACGGCGACCTTGCTCGGCCGTGTGATCGGGGATGAGGCACCCTGAATTCTTCAGTCGCTCGAACACGGCCGGGTAATCGTCTGAGGCCAGCATGAAGTTCGGGTGGCCGTCCAGCCCATCAGGCTGGACCGATGGCGCCTGGACGAGCACGACATACTGCCCGTAGAGAGTCTTGAATGCAGCCTGGTCAGCGCCTTCGGCCGCCCACTCTTCGGCAGGAACAGGGTCGAGCCCCAACACCTCACCATAGAAACGGCGCGAC
>JAERMM010000116.1 GCA_016844585.1 Chloroflexota bacterium
GCCAGAAGGGGAAACGCGGCTCGGTCTGTAACCGGACGGATCGCCATTATCAGAGCGATCAGACCGATGCTGCCTCCAAGAAGGATGGCGAGCCCGTACACCTTAGGCCCCTGTGTGAGGAACCCTACAACCAGGCTGAAGACGAGCGCCAGGCCAAACGACACGAAGAGCATGACGAGCGAGTGTCCCCGCCCGAGGAACTGAACGAGGCCACCCGCGCTCGCTTCGCGGTCGGACTCGTGGTCGGGCAACGCGTTGGCGAGATGCAGCGCCAGAGCAAGCAGCGCGCCGAATGGGTAGGCCCAGGCGGCCGCCGACGGCAACTCCCCCAATGTCGACCACGACCAGAGCGGGAGGATGGGCAGGCCAAGCACGTAGGGCGCCCAGCTCCAGGGTGTCCGCTTCAGGAACCGGTCGTAGGCCAGACCTGGAAACGTGCCGAGCACTGTAAAGGCAAACGTGGAGGGGCCAAACGATGCGCCGAGCGCCAGAGTTGAGGCAAGAAGCGCCACGGTTGCCAGCAAAGCGCCCTGCCGAGTGGCCACACCGGACGGTATCGGCCGGCTCGGCTTTGACGCTGCGTCCAGGTCGGCGTCGCAGTAGTCGTTGAAGGCGCCCACGGCGAACTGACTGAACGCCAGCATGCAGACGAGGCGCGCCGCGTGGTCTGGCGCGAGGTGACCTGGGCTGGCAAGCTCTGCGAACACTACACCCGTGACCGCTACAACCAACGACGGAAAGGGGTGCAACAGTCGAAACCAGGCGGCCGCGCGGCGCAGCCGTGGCGGCTGTTCCGCGACCGACGGCGACGGTTCGGCGGCTGAGGCCTGGGCGTCAATCTGCTCCGTTTTGCCCCCGGAGGCTATGGTAGCATCGCCTATCCCTGCCGCGAGGTGCGGATTCTTCGGCTGCGGCCTCAGAACGACAGGTCCTCGGCCGTCGTTTAGGGAGGTCGGGAGACTGACTGGAGCCGCGCGCGTGGTCGTCGAGCGGGCATAGAGGACGAGGCGTGGCAGATCGCGGCGTGCCGACCATAGCCGCTACGGCGACCGTTACCCCGCCTTTCGTCCTGCGTCGCGAGGACGTGAAGGAGGCGGTGGCGGCGATCTTCGCGTTGAGCCCTCGCCGAACCGCCGCGCTCATGGCGATCTACGACAACGCCCGGGTCGATCAGCGCCATAGCGTGTTCCCGCTCGATCACCTCATTCGTCCGCGCTCGCTGACTGAGAAGAGTCAGGAGTATCGAAAACACGCTGTCTCGCTGGGGAGTCGAGCCGCTCACGACTGCCTCGATGGAGCAGGTCTGCTGCCATCGCACGTCGATCTGCTGATCAGCGTCTCTTGCACGGGCAACGTGCGCCGCCTCCCGATCACCGAGCTGGGCTGCGTCGGAGGGGCTGCCGCGTTGTCGCGAGCGACCGATTTCGTCCGTGCCTTCCCTGATTCACACGTGCTCGTCGTCGCGGTGGAGCTGTCGAGTCTCACCTTTCAACCCGACGACATGTCCGACGCAAACCTGATCTCCTGCGCCTTTTTCGGCGATGGCGCCGCCGCGGCCCTGGTCACCGGATCCAAGGTGGCAGGCGCACGGGTCCTCGACACGGAGAGCTGCCTCATCCCAGACTCCCTCGATGCGATGGGGTTCGACCTTGACGACACGGGATTCCACGTCGTGCTGTCCAAAGACGTTCCTGACATCCTCCGCCGAGATATTCGGCGGCTCGTCGACGGGTTCCTGACACGGAACGGGCTCGATCTTGGCCAGCTCTCGGTCTTCGTTCTGCACCCGGGCGGAAGGAGGATCCTCGAATATCTCGAGGAGGCGCTCGACCTCCCCCGCGAGGCGACGCAGCCGTCGTGGGACGTGCTGCGCGACTATGGAAATCTCTCGAGTGCGACGATCATTTTCGTGCTCGACGAGTGGCTTCGGAAGCGGCGACCGTCTGTGGGTGAATACGGAATCGCGATCGGCTTCGGGCCGGGTGTGAGCGCCGAGCTGCTCCTGCTTCAATGGGCGTAAAGACCTATACGCTCCTCCTCGCCGCCATCGGGATCGGCCGCCTGATCGAGCTGAGGCATTCACGAGCAAATCAACAGGCGCTGGCTACTCGTGGGATCGTGATGGCGGCGGAGCCACATTTCCGTTGGATGGCGCTGCTTCACGCTGGTGTTCTTGCGAGCTCCGCCATCGAGATCGTTCTCGCGAAGCGCCCATGGGTTCCAGCTCTCGCGATTCCGATGGCCCTCGTCCTGGTTGGCGCCAACCTGCTTCGCTGGTGGGTGATTCGAACGATGGGCCAGCATTGGAACGTTCGTGTCATGGACTCGGTTCGCCTGGGCGTCGTATCCGACGGACCGTTTCGCTGGATTCGCCACCCGAACTACGTCGCCGTTTTCCTGGAGCTCGAAGCGATCCCGTTGCTCCACAGCGCGTGGGTTACAGCTCTCCTGGGCGGATTCCTTCATCTCTGGGTGCTGAGCCGACGCCTCGCCGTGGAGGAGCCCATACTGCTCGCCGATCCCACCTATCGAACCGCCATGGCATGGAAGCCGCGATTCGTTCCGTTCCGCTTCGTCACGGACGTCGGCTGCCGGTACACTGACAATCTGGACTGAGGCAGCGGGAGCTGCTCTTGGAGGAACGCTGTGGCTAGGCTTGAGGATTTGGAACTGGCGATCGAGTCTCTTCCGGAAGACGAGTACAGCCAATTTCGGCGGTGGTTCCTGGAGCGTGACTGGGAGAAATGGGACCGCGAGATCGAGGCTGACTCTGCATCCGGTAACCTGGACTTCCTGGTCAAGGAGGCCCAGGACGCCAAGGCCCACCGAACCCTGAAGGCCCTCTGACGCATCGGGCGACGGAACAGTTCTGGCAGAGATACAGGCGACTGCCGGAAGAAGTGAGAGACCGGGCCGACAAGTGCTTTGGGTTGTTGTGGTCCGACCACGGCATCCATCACTACAGTTCAAGAAGGTCGGTGCGTTCTGGTCGGCGAGGGTTGATCTAGCTCACCGAGCCTTGGCTATTGACGATGGGGTCGATTTCATCTGGGTATGGATCGGCTCGCACGACGAGTATGAGCGGATTGTCAAGGGGCGCTGACCGCAAGGTCAACCTGCCCAAGCACGCGGGTGGTAGGCGAAGGCGAGCCTGCCCGACTCGATGACCGATGTGCTGATCGTGGGAGGGGGGATCGCCGGCTCCGCGCTGGCGATCATGCTCGGACGGCGCGGCGTCGACGTTGAGCTATTCGAGCGTGACAGCTTTCCCCGAGAGAAGCCCTGCGGCGAGGGACTGATGCCCGCCGGCGTGGCGGCGCTCGACCGCATTGGGCTGCGGGAGGCTGTCGGTGGAGCGCCGTTCGTCGGCGTGCGCTATCACGTGGGCTCTCTCGTCGTCGCGGGTCGCTTCCCCTCGGCGGGTGGTCAGCCGGTGACCGGTGTTGGGCAGCGACGCTGGCGCCTCGACGAAGTGTTGTTCAATGCAGCGGCGGCGACTGACGGCGTAGCGGCGCGGAGCGGCTGCTCAGTCGATGGGCCGCTCTGCGAAGGGGCGCGCGTCGTGGGCTGCCATGTGGGTGGCAGGCCGCGCCGAGCCCCGCTCGTCGTCGCGGCAGATGGTCTGCACTCGCGCTTTCGGAGGGTGCTTGGCCTGGATGCTCCACCATCGAGGCGTGTGCGCGTTGGGCTGAGGACGCATTTTCGTCTGGCCAACGGAAAGGAACAGCCTCCCTGGGTCGAGGTGTTTCTGGGCAGCCGTCACGAGCTTTACGTGACACCGCTGCCTGACCGGGAGGTGCTCGTCGCGGGGCTCGCCGAGCGAGGTGCGCTTGGGCGAAACGCCGATGCCGCTCTCCACGATTGGATCGGCGCCCAACCGGTCCTGGCCGAGAGGCTCGAGGGCGCAGAGCAGCTAACGCGCGTCGCCGGCCGATCGCCGCTCACGCGGGATGCAGTCGCGGGCGTTGCCCCGGGGGTGGCGCTGCTCGGGGACGCCGCGGGGTTCATCGATCCGATCACCGGTGGCGGCATGGCGCAAGCGCTGGTGACCGCTGAGCTCTTGGCGCTCCACATCGTGAACGGACTGGGGAGGGGAGACGCATGGCTGTGGGAGTATGAGGCGGAGCGCCGGGCGCTGCTGAAGGACTACCGTCTCCTGACCCGTGCGGTGCTCGGCCTCGCCGACCGGCCGCGGTTGGCTCGTTTCGTCCTCACTCTGTTGCGGGCCGCGCCGCCGGTAATGTCGCACCTCATCGGCGTCGCGGGGGGTGTGAGATGTCTCCTGCCGCTCGAGAGACCATGACGCTCGCGGGTTCTCCCCGCCGCGGAGCTTCTGGGCATCGGCCTGGCTTTGCGGCTATCGCCCTTCGGCTGATACTCTCGGGCGGTATTGTGGTCATTCCGTGGGCACTCGATCCCTGATCGGGCGACATACCCAGACATTCACACCGCCCCGAACGTCGTCCGCATCCGTTGCTGCGCAAGCGCCGTCGCTGGAAGCGCTATGCCGAGATCGTGGCCCAATGTGAGGGCCGGCGTCAAGCCCTGGAAGAAGCCCTCGATGTAACTCGGGTTCAAGTGGGCGAAGCGCTCGCGCCACACGTCAGAGATGTGGCTGCGCGTTCCGGTCTCACGGAGAAACTCCTCGAACCGGTCCATGTCGACACCGGCGTTCTCAGCGAGCCCGAACCCCTCGGACACCGCCAGCATCGTCACCGTGGTGATGACCTGCTGGGCGAGCTTCGTCGCGGTTCCCATGCCGAGAGCGCCCATGTGGAACGTCTGCTTGCCGAGGACAGAGAGCAGAGGCCGACATCGCTCGACGGCGGCCTCGTCGCCTCCGACCATGAAGACGAGGTCTCCTGATTCCGCACCGTGCGGTCCCCCCGTCATCTGGGCTTCAACAAGCTCAACGCCTTGTGGGGCAGCCCGATCGAGGATCTTCGCGATGGTACCTGGATGCACAGTGCTGTGGAACACCAGGATGCTACCCCTCGGTGCTCCGCTGAGGACGCCGTCCGTCCCCAGAACGGCTGCCTCCACCTGAGCATCGGTGGCGAGTGCCAGGTGCACGATCTCAGCGTGCCTTGCAACCTCGGCAGCGGAGCCGGCAACCCTCGCGCCGAGCTCGCCAAGGCGTTGACCCGGCTCGAGCTTCAGATCGAAGACCATGAGGTCGAAGTTGGCGCGGGCGACATTTGCTGCCATGCGGCTGCCCATGGTACCGAGGCCAACGAATCCAACCTTCATGGCTAGCGCAATCTCCCGATGGTTGGCCAAGTCGAAATGAGAATGCGTGCGCGCAGTCCAGAGTATATGACCGCAGCGACAGGGGAGTCGCCCTGGATATCGAGGCGCCGCTCACCCTAACCCCCGGGATCCTAACGGCGGTTCTGAGCGGATCGGCAGGTCTTCAGGGGCGCCGTTGCTCCTGGACAGGGGCACGGATATACTCGGCCCAAATTTCTGGTGACGAAGCACGTAGTGAATGACGGATTGGGTCGTGCCGAACGGACTGGTGGCCACACAGGCGCAGGTCGCCTAAACAACTCGGAACGGCTGGAGGGGCCTCGTGAGATCAGCCAGAAACGCCACTGTTGCCGTAGTCCTTGTAACGCTCGCCGGATGTTCGCCTGTCGCACCCGCTGCACCTGTGGGCTCGGCTCCTGGTTCGGCGGCAGTGTCCGCGCCCGCGTCGCCCAAGATCGTCACCATCGCGACGCTCGTGCGTATCCCTGGCTTCGGTCCGTGGGACGTTGGCACGACGCAGGGCGGTTGGGCGGCTCTGGCCGAGCTCGCCTCGACCGGGTTGGTCGCCGATGCTCCAAAGGGCGGACCTGAACCTCGCCTGGCGGTAAAGCTTCCATCATTTGACGACGGCTCCATCGTTCTGTTGCCGGACGGTCGAATGCAGACCGTCTGGCATTTGCGATCAGGAGTTCGGTGGCACGACGGCGCCCCGTTTACGGCGGAGGATCTCGCGCTGTCGGTCCAGATGTACCAGCATCCGGATCTGCCCAAGGGCAACACCGCCACGGTTGTCGCCCGCGTCGAGCGTATCGAGGCGCCAGATCCGCTCACGGCGGTCGTCACCTGGAAGGCAGTATTCGCCGGCGCGGTTTCTATCGACTTGCGCACGCTCTGGCCGTACCCTGCCCATCTGCTCACGGATGCGTTTCAGGGAGATAAGCAGGTCTTCCCGGCGCACCCGTATTTCACTACTGATTATGTCGGGCTGGGCCCCTTCCGCCTGGCCAACTTCGGTCAAGGCGAGAGCCAGGTCTTCGAACGGTTCGATGATTACTACCTGGGCAGGCCGAAGATCGACCGCGTGATCATCCGTCCGATCGGCGACGCCAACATCCTCTACGCAAACCTTCAGGCAGGGACGGTCGACGTCGCATCAGAACAGACAATGCCTCACAGCCTGTTCCTGCAGATCCGAGACGAGTGGAAATCGAACGGAGAGGGGATCGTACTGCAGCGACAGGGGATATGGCGGTATCTGATGGTCCAGCACCGTGCGGAAATCGCCCGCTTGCCTGAGGTTGCGCGCGACGTGAGGCTCCGCCGCGGGCTGCTCCTCGCAATCGATCGAGACGCCTTGCGAGAGTCGGTCCTGCCGGGAGTGCCCAACACCGGCGCCGAAAGCTTCATGGCGCCGAGCGACCCGCGAGCAGCAATTGTCGGTCAACCCTTTGCCGGCTTCAAATATGACCCGGGTCGCGCTCTCGCCGACCTGGCCGATTCTGGCTGGCGAAGTGGTGCGGACGGACGAATCGTGAACGCCGCGATGGAACGGGTGGAGATTCCGTTGCGCACCTCGGTCCAGTATCCACACGAGGCTTCCATCGTGGCCGACTACTGGAGGAGGATCGGGCTCGACGTCAGTGAGGAGATCACTTCGGCCGCGCTCACGCAGAACAATGAGCACAAGGCGAAGTTTCCGATGATCGACGTTTCAGGCAGGGGCTTCAACGAGGCCGTATTGCAGTACTTCGACTCACGACTGGTCGCGGGGCCCGAGAACCGTTGGGGCGCCGCGAACGTGCCCGGCTACGCGAACTCAGACTTCGACCGAGTCGTGGACCGACTCGCCCGCAGCTTCGACGGGCAGGAGCAGGGGCAATTGCTGCGCCAGGCGGCTGAGATCTTGGCGATGGACCTTCCGGTTCTGCCAACGTACTTCGCGGTCTGGATGACGGCGGTGCGGAATCCCGTGCAAGCGCTGCACGAGGACTACGCTGCCACCGTACAGTCGAGTGGGGTCGCGCGGAATGCGCACCTGTGGGACCGAGTGTAACCCGCTCGATCAGAACGGTAACGGCGTGCCAAGGCCACGCTCGACGGCACGCTCGTAGACAAGCGCCGCCGCCGCGACGTCCTCGAGGGCGATGCCCTGGGATTCGAAAAGGGTGATCTCGTCGTCCGAGCGCCGTCCTGGGATCAGGCCCGCGACAATGTGGGCAAGCTCGTAGACCCGCTCCCACGACAGCTTTGCGCCCTCGATGGCCCAATTCAAGTCGCCGCACTCCAGCTTGGCGCCTTCGACGTCGTCGGCTGCGATGGTTCCGGCTCGTGTCACGGCCACCTCGTCCAGCTCACGAGCGATGCGCACGTTGGCGCCGGCTGCGTTGATGTGCGTGCCGGGCTCGAGCAGATTGCCGTCAAAGACCGGTTCGTTGGCCGACGTCATGGTGATGACGATGTCGCGGCCTCGGACGGCATCGGCCGCCGACTCAACCGGACGCACCTCCTGTCCGAGCGTTTCGGACATCTTGTCCGCGAACGCCTTGCGCCGAGCGGCGTCGCGCCCGAACACGTGGATCGACTCCAGACGACGAACCCGAGAGACTGCAAGGATCTGCGTCTCGGCCTGGTGGCCGGTGCCGATGCAGCCGAGGCGAGAAGCATCCTGTCGCGCCATGTATTTCGTGGCCAAGCCAGAGGCCGCGCCCGTGCGGGTCGCCCCGAACTTGCCCGAGCGCAGGAAAGCGACGAGACCCTCCGGTGCCTTGTAGAGCGCAACGTCCTGGCCGCGCCCCGCGCCGTAGGCCTTGAAGCCGAGGTAGCCCTTGCGCGTCATGCTGGCGGACATCAGGTTGAAGCGGCGGCCCTGGAACGGCAGGCGCCGCCGCGGCTGGTTGGCGGCCAACCCTTCCGCCTTGTCGCGGAACGCCTCCTCCAGCGCCGAGATACACGAGTCCATGTCCAGAAGATCGCCCACGTGGGGTTCGCCGAGGAAAATTGCCACGCCCGCCCCCTCAACCACAGATGCATCGGTACATTAACAGACGGCTCAACGCTTCGGCGGCCCGCGGCCGGGATGCGGATGGTCGCGCAGGTAGAGTATCAATCCAAGTGTAGAAGGGCGGACATCAAACCCTCATACGAAACCCGCTCCGATGAGAGCGAAGACTCGGAGGTAGGGCTTGGCCAAGAACGAAGTCACGTTCCATTGGAAGCGGACCTGCAGCACCTGTCGCAATGCAAAAGAGGTCCTGCTGCAGGCCGGCGTCGAGATGACCGAGCGAGAGTTGTCCAGGGAGCGTTTCACTGCCGACGAGCTGCGGGCGCTGCTGGCGGGGCGTCCCGCGACGGACATCTTCTCGTGGAAGAGCCCGACAGCCAGAAAGCTCGGCCTGGCCGCTCAGCAGAGCACGTTGTCCGATGAGGACCTGGTCCGCCTGATGGTGGGTGAGCCGAACTTGATCCGGCGGCCGTTGTTGACGGTGGACAGCGAGATCATCCCGGGGTTTGACAAGGCGGCGAGGGCTCGTCTGAGTGAATTGCTTGGAAAGACGGTGTAGCGTTTGGCATCGACAGAATCATCCGAGATCGACTTCGTCATCCTGGCGGACTTCGTCGAGGTGATCGGCGGGAAGCTCTACCTGATGGGTGGCGCCTGGGACCGCATCAACGTGCGCGATGCCGCGCAGCCGCTGCGCTTCGGCGTGGCCCTGGGCGTGCTCGTGCCGTGGAACGGGACGAATCAGAACCATTCGCTGACGGCCGCGATCCAGGACGCCGACGGGAACCAGCAGGGCATGCTGATGGAGTCGACGTTCGTCGCCGGTCGGCCTCCGGAGTTGCGTCCCGGCTCCACCCAGCGCGTACTGGTGGCCGTAAACACGCTAGCCGCGCCGCCGCCGGCCGGCGAGTATTCACTGGTGGCCTCAATCGACGGCCAGGAGCGCCGCCGTGTCAACTTCACGGTGGTTCAGGCGTAGCTCACTCCCTCCCCTTCGACGGGGGAGGGGTGGGGTGGGTGTGAGTGGGCTCAACCGATCGAGGGTAGCGGCCACCGTGCGGTCGGCCAGGCGGCCGGCTCGCAGGGGCCGACGATCGACGATGGCTCCCTTCGCCTCGAGCTGCGCCATCAGGTCATCGTAGCGGCGGCGGGTGAGGCCCGCTCTGCGCCACACGCGCCGTCGCCCGGG
>JAERMM010000010.1 GCA_016844585.1 Chloroflexota bacterium
GAAGGCCGATCCTGTCAGGCCCCACCTGATCTCTCAGCTATAATTCGGGCGGTCAACAGGAAGTGAATTGGTGGCAGCGGGAGTGAACTGCCCGCGAGTCGGAGGGTTATCGATCTCCATGCTGAGAATGCGGCTACGGCGCACCGGCGCCAAGAAGCAGCCACGGTATCGCGTCGTAATCGCCGAGGCGCGATCGCCCCGCGATGGCGCCTTCGTTGACAGCATCGGCTACTACGACCCACTAACTGAGCCCGCGACCATCAAGATCGATCGGGACAAGGCGCTGGGCTGGATTGCGAAGGGCGCACAGCCGTCCGATACCGTGCAGCGACTCCTGCGCACGTCGGGAATCACGGAAGCGGAGCCGGCTGCGAGCGGCGCGGATGCAGGCTGACGTCGGCACGAGCGGGTCGCTGCGGGAGTTCATCGAGTTCGTCGCAGGGATGCTTGCGAAGTCTCCTGATGAGATTACCGTTGAGGAAGAGGTCGATGGGACCTCTATCGCATATCGGCTTCGATTGGCGCCTGACGATGTGGGGCGCGTGATCGGTCGTGAGGGAAGAACCGTTCGCGCCATCCGCTCCCTTATTCGTGCCGCGGCGGTTCGGCAGGGGATTAGAGTCACGCTCGATGTTGACGACCGCAACCGCGATCGGCTTCCTGCCGCCGACGAGCGGTCCGCTGACCAGGCTCCCGCTGAATAGCCAGTTCAAACTGGCATGAGCATGGAGCGCGACTCTTTCCAAGAAGGCGTGTCGACAAATTCCACGGCTACGTCGCCCGGTAACGATGACTACCTTGCGGTAGCGCGCGTGGTGGCTGCGCATGGGATCCGCGGAGAGGTTCGGTGTGAGGTCATCACAGACTTCCCCGAGCGGTTCCGGAGCACGAAGCGCCTCTTCCTTGGGGCGGCTCACACGCCTGTCGACGTCGAGCGAGCCAGGTCGCAAAAGGGCGGTCTGCTTTTGAAGTTTGCTGACGTCGATACGAGAAATGCAGCCGAACGTCTTCGCGGCGTGACGCTCTCCATACCCGGAACCGAGGCTGTTGCCCTGCCGCCGGGATCCTTCTTCTGGCACGATATCATCGGCCTCAGGGTGTTAACCACCGCGGGGGACGATCTAGGGCAGGTGGCGGAGATCTTACAGACGGGCGGTAACGACGTCTATGTGGTCAAGAGGGGCGATGCGGAGTTGCTGATTCCCGCGATCAAGGATGTCGTGCGCGACGTCGACCTTGGCGCCGGGGTCATGACCGTGGAGCTGATGGAAGGGCTCGAGTAGAGGACCGCTGATGTCGATGCACCGCGTTCGCGACTACAAGACCGAAGCGATCCCCCTGAAGCGCATGGACTTCAGTGAGGCCGATCGGATCGTCACTGTGATGACGCCTGGGCGTGGAAAGCTCCGCCTTCTCGCAAAAGGTGTGCGGCGCTCCACGAGTCGAATGGCGGGCCACCTCGAGGTATTTAGCCATGCCCAGTTGAGAGTCGTGGGCGCAAGAGATCTCGACCTGGTGGTTGAGGCTGCGACGATCGAATCGTTCCGAGACCTCCGTGAAGACCTGGTTCGTTCCTCGCACGCCTATCATCTCGCGGAGCTTGTCGATGCCTTTGTGCAGGATCGGGATGAGCATCGCGCCGTCTTCCACCTGTTGCGGAACGCGCTGGCCGCGCTCTCAGAGGGCGCTGCTCCTCCCGATCTCATTGCTCGTCATTTCGAGGTGCACTTTCTCAGGGCAGTAGGCCTGGGCCAACGGCTCGTCAACTGCGTCGTGTGCGACGATGAGATCGTTGCCGGTTCGAATAGCTACAGCGTGATACTGGGAGGTGTGCTCTGCCCGTCCTGCGGGCGCGGGGAGCCGTCCGCCAGCCCCATCGCGGTCGATACGCTGAAGCTGCTGAGGTTCGTACAGCGTACCGAGATGGTCGACCGGCTCATGGTGCGCGTTCCCGATGAGACTGTGAGCGACGCGCAGCATCTCCTCCACAAACAGATCGAGGCTGTCCTGGAGCGGCGGCTTCACGCGGCTACGTTTGTGCGCCGCGTTGAGGAGACGGTCGCAAGGTACTCGGCGTGACCGCGCCCGCTGGGTCGCCCGCTGGGTCGGGGCACCCTCCCGGCCAGAAGGTGCTCTACCTGCGCTGGCGGCCGGGCAGATTTGCCGACGTGATCGGTCAAGACGCCATTTCGCAGACTCTGAAAAACGCTGTCGCTCGGGGAACCCTCGCTCACGGCTATCTACTCTGCGGTCCACGCGGTGTAGGGAAGACGAGCCTGGCGCGCATTCTGTATAAGGCGCTCAATTGCCTGGATTCGCGGGAGGGTGACTCTTGCGGCGTCTGCGCATCCTGCCAGGCAGCGGACGCTGGACGTGCGATGGATCTGATTGAAATCGACGCGGCTTCGAACCGCGGCATCGACGACATTCGAGCGCTGCGAGAGCGGGTCAGATTTGCGCCGGTCGAAGCCAGGTTCAAGGTTTACATCGTCGACGAGGCCCATCAGCTCACCGCGGCGGCCTGGGACGCTTTTCTGAAGACACTCGAGGAGCCGCCACCAAATACGGTCTTCGTACTGGCGACGACGGCTGCCCATAAAGTGCCTGCCACGATCGTCTCGCGATGCCAGCGGTTCGACCTCGGCCGCATCTCCCATGGCGAGATCTGCGCGCACCTCGATCGTGTTGCCAAAGACGAGGGCATTGAACTGGAAAGTGGCGTCGCGGACCGGCTTGCGCGCCTGGCCCGCGGCGGTCTGCGCGATGCGCTGAGCCTTCTCGAACAGGTCGCTGCGTTCAGTGGGTCGCCGGTCACTCTTGATGGGACCCGCCGCGTGCTTGGCCTGGCGCGAGGGGACGCCCTTCGCTCGTTCGTCGATGCGCTGGCCTATCGTGACTGCCAGCGTGCGTTTGTCGTTCTCGAAGATGTCGCTCGAGAAGGTGCGGACCTTCGTCAGTTCCTCGACGAGTTGTTGGGGATCCTGCGCGCAGCGCTGTTGATCCGTGCTGGCGCCGAGGCGGCGATTAGCTCGGAGCACAGCGAAGAGGAAATGGGGTGGCTGCGCGCTTCAACCCAGCATTGGTCGCCGGGTGAAATCGCGGAGTTGTTGGAGAGTTACGGCAGTGTTCAGACATCTGGCGGGGATGAACAACAGTTGCTCGTGCAATTGGAGCTTGCCACGGCTGTCGCAACGGAGAGCGCCAATTCATTGCTGGAGCCGACTCGTCCGCCGCCCTCGCCCAACGCATTCGGCCCCACTCTTGCCCCCCCGGCCACGAGCCTGATCGACGATCGTGCCGCGTTCGTCGCCTCAACTCCCTCAACGACGACTCCTGAGGTTGCGGCTCCCCAGATGGCTCCATTGTCGGCCACTGAGCCCTTCTCAGTTGATTCGAGGTCACCGTCGGCTCCTTCCGATGACGGGCTCGACCCTCCGTCACACGCCAAACAGCCAATGCTGTCACTTGTCTCCATCGAGGCGCGTTGGCCAGCCATCCTCGAACGCTACCAGGGAAGTGTGCTGAACAAGGTCCTGGTGAGTCGCCTCATGCCCGTCCGGTTGGAGGATGGGGTTGTTACCTTCGGGGGCAAGCTAGCCGCGCTGGAGGTGCGGCGTCTCGACATCGACTGCCGTCGAGCCTTGGAGGCGGCCATTGCCGCGGAGCTCGAAATTGAGATGAAGGTCGAGTTCCGTGCCAGCGATGAACCTACCCGCGACCTGGCCTATGACTCGCTGGCTGACTACGCAGCGTCGCTGTTTGGTGGACAGCTTGTCGAGGCGGCCGACCAGTAAGATGTGGCCGGACTCGAGTCTTTCACGGGGGTAAAGGATGGTCAACCGGAATCTCATGCAGCAAATGCAGAACCGATTAGCCAAGATCCAGGAGGAGCTTGCCAATGAAACGGTTGAGGCAACCGCCGGGGGCGGCGTGGTGAAGGCGGTCGCGACCGGACAGCAGAAGCTCGTGTCCATCGAGATCGACCCCTCCGCTGTCGACCCCGACGACGTGGAGATGCTGCAGGATCTCGTTGTCGTGGCAGTCAATGACGCACTCGCAAAGGCGCAGGAGTTGGCCGGCCGGCGACTTTCGGCCGTCACCGGTGGGATGAAGATCCCGGGGCTGTTCTGAGCGACATGCACGGAACGATCCAGCCAGTCTCCCGGTTGGTGGAAGCGTTCGCGCGCTTGCCCGGAATAGGCCCCAAGAGCGCTCAGCGGCTGACCTTCTATCTCCTGCGTGCCCCCGTCGAGGCTTCGAGAGAGTTGGCCGACGCACTTATCCAGATGCGTGAGAACGTAATCTTTTGCTCGCTTTGCTTCAATATCACGTCAGAAGACCCGTGCGACGCATGCACCGATGCCCGTCGGGATCGTTCGATCATTTGCGTGGTGGAGGAGCCGCTGGACGTCCTCGCGTTGGAGCGCACCAGGGGTTACCGCGGTCTGTACCACGTGCTGCACGGTGCTCTGTCGCCGATCGAGGGCATTGGACCGGACGATCTGAAGATTACCCCCCTTCTTGCCCGTCTGCGTGACGGGACGGTCAAAGAGGTGATCCTGGCCACGAACCCGAATGTGGAGGGAGACACCACTGCTCAGTACCTGACGCAGCTCATCAGGCCACTGGGCATCAGCACCAGCCGAATTGCGCGCGGATTGCCCGTTGGTGGGGATCTTGAGTACGCTGACGAAGTCACCCTGGCGCAAGCCATGGAAAACCGTCGGATGGTCTAGATCGCAGATAACGAGAACGATCTGGCCTAACGGCGCTATGGGTATACTGTGCTACGTCTGGCGTAGGGGGTTCGATGGACGAGGCAGAGACGTCCGCCCAGCGACCGACCCCGGGTGGTGAGCCGCTTTCCGACCAGGAGATGATGGATTTCCTGGTGGGTACGCCTGCGAGTGTGCGCTCTCTTCGTCGTGGCGAAGTTGTCGAAGGCATCGTCGTTCAGGTCGGTCGCGACGAGATCCTTATCGACATCGGCACCAAAGCCGAAGCCGTCGTCCCCGCCAGTGAATTTGGCCAATCTTCGGGCAGCGGTGGGTCCGAAGTCGCGATTGGCGACACTGTAGTAGCGGTTGTGCTCGAACCAGAGAATCGAGAAGGGCACGCCACACTCTCCCTCGCCCTCGCCCAAACGGAGCGTGGCTGGCGGAATCTGCAGAAGGTTTTCGATGAGGCCCAGACGATCGAGGCGGAAGTCGTGGACTTCAACAAAGGGGGCCTCATCGTTCACATCGATGGGGTTCGCGGCTTCGTCCCTGTATCGCAGGTAGTCGATATGCGCCAACCGGGTGGTGTGGACGAGAGTGTCGACGCTCGCCTGGAACGTATGAAGGGAAGGACGCTCGCCCTCAAAGTCATCGAGATGAATCGTCGCCGCAATCGCCTGATTCTTTCCCAACGAGCGGCCGAGCAAGAACGTCGTGCACGTGACCGTGACCAACTGTTTGACGAGTTGGACGCGGGTCAGACGCGGACCGGGCGTGTCACAAGTGTGTGCGATTTTGGGGCGTTCGTCGACGTGGGTGGAGCCGATGGTCTGGTCCATATTACCGAGCTATCCTGGAGCCCGGTCAGTCACCCCAGCCAGGTAGTGCAGCTTGGCGATCAGGTAGAAGTGCTGATCCTCAACGTCGACCGAGAGAAGAAGAAGATAGCCCTCAGCATGAAGCGGTTGCGCGCCGAGCCGTGGGACGAGGCCATACAGAACTACAGCCCGGGCCAAGTGGTGACGGCCCGTGTCACAAAGCTGGCAACATTTGGAGCCTTTGCGGAGATCGAGCCGGGGGTCGAGGGGCTAATCCACATCTCCGAGTTGTCAGACGAGCGAATTCAGCATCCGAAGAGCGTCGTCCACGAAGGGGACGTTGTTACGCTGAAGATCCTTCGGATCGAGCCGGAGCGGCGACGGCTGGGCCTGAGCCTGAAACAGGCCCAGGCGGACGCGGCGGCGGCGGAAGCTGAAGAGATGCCGATGGTTTACGGCGATTCGCCCTCGTCGATGGGTGGACTGGGTGGTCTCAGTGGATGGCGCGACGTAGCGGAAGACCAGTTGGCCGAGGGGGACGCAAGCAGGCGAGAAAACGATGCGAGCGACCCGGAGACGCATTGGGAGGTCGAAGTGACGGCGTCAGAACAGGTGGTGGAACCGTCGGAGAGTGCGGCGGACGAGCACCATGCGGTGGAAATCAAGCCCTCAGTCGAATAAACCTGGCAGTCCGGGCGTTCTCTGTTAAGTAAAGCGGCGAGTGACCGCCCGATATAATGACCAGGGATGCCGACTCGAACGCGGATGGAGCGGCGCCTCAGGGATCGGAGACCACGGATGGCAGAACGGTTCGACAAGTTCACAGAGCGCGCGCGCAAGGTTCTTCAACTCGCTCAAGAAGAGGCGCAGCGCTTCAATCACAATTACATCGGTACTGAGCATCTGCTTCTCGGGCTGGTCCGCGAGGGCGAGGGCGTCGCGGCGAAAGTGCTTGCCAATCTCGGCGTCGATCTGAACAAGGTTCGTAGCGCTGTTGAGTTCATCATTGGTCGTGGCGAGCGCACGGTAACCGGCGATATCGGGCTGACGCCGCGGGCGAAGAAGGTCATCGAGCTGTCCGTCGAGGAGGCTCGTCGCCTGAATCACAACTATATCGGGACCGAACATCTGCTTCTGGGCTTGGTCCGCGAGGGCGAGGGCATTGCTGCGGGCGTGCTCGAGAGTCTGGGTGTCAGCCTTGACAAGGTCCGGCAGCAAGTTAACTACGTCCTGAACCAGTCCAGCACCTACTCACAGCAGGAGTCGAAGCATTCGTCCAAGACGCCCGTTATCGACCAGCTCGGCATGGACCTTACCGCCGCGGCGCGTGCGAATAAGCTTGATCCGTGCATCGGTAGGGACAAAGAGCTCGAGCGGGTCATGCAGATTCTTTCCCGCCGAACCAAGAACAACCCGGCGCTGGTCGGGGAACCCGGGGTGGGGAAAACAGCCATTGTCGAAGGACTGGCCCAGCGCATCGCTTCTGGCGATGCCCCTGAGACGCTGATGGGAAAGCGGCTTCTCACGCTGGATATCGGTTCGCTCGTGGCGGGTACGAAGTACCGGGGCGAGTTCGAGGAGCGTCTAAAAAAGATCATCGAAGAGGTGAGAAGCTCTGGGAACTGCGTCCTCTTCATCGACGAGCTGCACACGCTGGTTGGCGCTGGCGCCGCGGAAGGCGCAGTGGACGCTGCGAATATTCTCAAGCCGTCACTTGCGCGCGGTGAGCTGCAGTGCATTGGCGCCACCACTCTCGATGAGTACCGGAAATACATCGAGAAGGACGCGGCACTCGAGCGGCGCTTCCAACCCGTTCTCGTCGAGGAGCCGACGATCGAGGAAACGATCCAGATACTCTCGGGTATTAAGGATCGGTACGAGGCCCACCACAAACTGATCATCAGCGATGAGTCGCTGAAGGCAGCCGCAGAGTTGGCCGCTCGTTATGTGCCCGACCGCTTCCTGCCAGACAAGGCAATCGACCTCATCGACGAGGCGGCGTCGCGCGTGCGCATGCAGCGAGCCTCGACCCCTCCGACACTGAAAGATGCGCTTCGCGGCCTGGAGTCGGTGCAGAGCGAGAAGGATGCCGCGATCGGGGCGCAGCAGTACGAGCTGGCGGCCGAGCTTCGTGACCGAGAGTCAAAGCTTCGCGACAAGATAGAGAAGCTGGAATCAGGTTGGCAGACGCAGCAGGGTGTGGACAAACCGGTTGTGGGAGTTGAGGATATCGCGCACGTCGTCTCAATGTGGACGGGCATTCCGGTGATGCGCATCGCCGAGGAGGAGTCGGCTCGGCTCCTCAAGATGGAGGAGGCGCTCAGGGAACGAGTCATCGGGCAAACAGAGGCGATTACCGTTGTCTCTCGGGCTGTCCGACGTGCCCGCGCTGGTCTGAAGGACGCGAGCCGACCCATCGGCTCCTTCATATTCTTGGGCCCCACCGGCGTAGGCAAGACGGAGCTGGCTCGGGCGCTCGCCGAATTCATGTTTGGCAGCGAGGAGTCGCTCATTCGCATTGACATGTCGGAGTTCATGGAGCGGCACTCGGTAGCCCGCCTCGTCGGGGCGCCTCCCGGCTACGTGGGTTATGAGGAGGGTGGTCAGCTCACCGAGGCAGTGCGTCGGAAGAGCTACTCGGTCATCCTGCTGGACGAGATCGAGAAGGCCCATCCGGAAGTCTTCAACATTCTTCTGCAGATCCTCGACGACGGACGGCTGACAGACGCGAAGGGCCGAAAGGTCGATTTCCGCAACACGATCATCATCATGACGTCGAACGTCGGCACCGAGGCCATCCGGAAGGACAACCGTTTCGGGTTCATGACCGCGCAGGATGGGGAAAAGGCGAAGGCAGACGAGTACGATCGCATGAAGGAAAAGGTGCTCGGAGAGTTGAAGAATATCTTCCGCCCTGAGTTCCTGAATCGCATCGACGCATCGGTTGCCTTCCACAGCCTCGAGAAGAGTGAGATCCGCCAGATCGTCGACCTGATGTTGAAGCGGGTTCGCACCGAGCTGGTCGAGCAGGAGATGAAGATCGAGGTCACCATGGAGGCCAAGGACTTCCTCGTGGAGAAGGGGTTCGATCAGATGTACGGCGCGCGGCCGCTACGCCGGGCGATCCAGAACCACATCGAGGACCCGTTGGCGGAAGGTGTGCTCGATGGCCGCTTCCGTCGGGGCGTGACTGTGCTGATTGACGTGCAGGATGGCGAGCTCGTGATGACGGTGAAGGAGCCTGAGGAGGCCCTCGTCGAAACAGCATGAGGGACATGGAGATGTCGCCAGCGGCTGGCTGACACGTCCTCAACTGAGAATGATCGCTCATAAGGGCGGGCCGGCTAGCTGTCGGCCCGCCCTTGCAGCGTAATGAAGTGTGGCCGTTGCGCCCGGCTCAGGGACGCTGGCCCCGAGAGACTAAGGGTGGCTAAAGCACACAGCATCTACATCTGTCAGGCGTGCGAGGCTCGTTTTCCCCGCTGGCTTGGACAGTGTCCTGCTTGCGGCCAGTGGAACACGCTCGAAGAGGCGCTGGCCCGCCCCGAGCAGCGGCAAGCTCGACAGGTCAGGACGGCCTCCGCGATAACCATGCGAATGCTGGGCGAACTCAAGGAGCAGGCAGTACCGCGCCTTCGTTCGTCAATCGGCGAGTGGGATCGCGTGCTGGGCGATGGCATCGTCCCAGGCTCGGTCGTCCTGGTTGGAGGTGATCCCGGCGTTGGGAAATCAACGCTCGTCATGCAAGCGGCCGATGCCATCGCAACCGACCGTCTCGTTCTGTACGTTTCGGGCGAGGAGTCCCTAGCACAAGTTGGGCTCAGGGCTCGTCGTTTAGGTTTGAGGCCAAATGGTATGCATCTGGCGGCCGAGACGGATCTGAATGTCATCATCAGCAGCGCGGAATCCGAGCGGCCCGCCGTGTTGGTCGTGGACTCCATCCAGAGCGTCTACGATCCCGCTCTCGAAGCGGCGCCTGGCAGTGTCACGCAGCTCCGCGAGTGTACGTTTCGTCTGCATGAGGTGGCCAAGCGGTGTGACGTGGCCGTTGTGCTCATCGGCCACGTTACGAAGGAAGGTGTGCTCGCCGGGCCAAAGCTCTTGGAACACATGGTGGATGCGGTTCTCTACCTGGAGGGGGAGCGGCTACAGGCCTACCGCCTTTTGCGCAGCGTCAAGAACCGCTATGGGGCAACCAGCGAGGTCGGCGTCTTCGAGATGCTCCAGGAGGGCATGCGCGAGGTGTCGAACCCGTCGGCGGCGTTTCTGGCCGACCGCGTCGGCGGCGGCGCCGGCTCGGTCATTGTCGTAACGGTGGAAGGGACGCGTCCAATGCTCGCGGAGATTCAGGCCCTGGTGACGCGCACCGCTCTTTCTATTCCGCGACGCATGACCAGCGGGGTGGATTTCAATCGGGTTGTCCTGTTGGCTGCTGTTTTGTCAAAACGCGGTGGTGTCCCGATGCACGACTTCGACATCCACGTAAACGTGGTTGGCGGTCTGCGTATCGAGGAGCCGGCGGCTGACCTTGGGACCGCCCTTGCCATGCTCTCCTCGTTCCGTGATGCTCCCGTGGACCCGGAGACGGTCGCCATCGGCGAAGTCGGCCTGGCCGGTGAACTGCGAGGTGTGGGCCAGATGGAGCTGCGGCTTCGCGAGGCAGCCAAGCTGGGCTTCCGCCGCGCCATCGTACCGAGTCGGGTGAACGAGAGTATAGGATTCCAGGCGGGGATCGAGATCATCCGCGCGGCCACGGTCCGAGAGGCGGCTGTGCGGGCAGGCGTACAGTAGCGAGAGCGACGGATACACCATGAACATTGAATTCGTGCTTCGATTCGTTGGCGGCATTCTTGCCGCGATAGGTTCGTTCCAGGTCTTCTCCAACGTCATTGACTTCCCGAAGAGCACGTACTTGGAGTTTTGGTTGGTTTACGCGATCTGCTCAGCAACCTTCGGCATCGGATACATGCTGACTCCCTATGTCACGACCCGTCCCTTCTTCTGGCTCCGCCATCGCATCTACCACGCGACGGCGAGCGAGGTGCTGGCAGCGGGAATTGGGCTCGCGTTTGGGCTTCTGGTCGGCGCCTTGCTCGCTTTTCCCCTGTCATTTCTCCCGGGCAACCTTGGTAGGGCATTGCCGGTGGTATCGAGTGTTGCCCTTGCTTACCTGGGGGTTGTCACGATGCTGACGCACAAAAGGGCCATTCTCGAAGGGATCGGGATTGGTGGGAGGAAGCTCGAGGGCAATAGCGGAATTGAGGGAAGGAAGGTCCTGGTGGACACTTCTGCCATCATCGATGGCCGAATCGCCGACGTTGGGCGCACCGGGTTCATCGGGGGAACACTCGTTGTGCCGCGGTTCGTGCTCGAAGAGCTGCAGCACATCGCCGACTCCTCTGACGTGGCTCGGCGCAATCGTGGCCGCCGAGGCCTCGAGGTCTTGAATCGATTGCAACGAGATACCGAGTGCGCGGTGGAGGTTTTGGATATCGACGTTGACAATGCTGTCGGAGTCGATGCGAAGCTCGTTCGCCTTGCGCAGACGCTCTCATGCCCCATCATCACCAATGACTACAACTTGAATCACGTCGCGCAGATCCAGGGCGTCGAGGTCCTGAACGTCAATGTGCTGGCGAATGCGCTGCGGCCAGCAGTGATCCCAGGTGAGGATCTGTCGATCCGTATTGTGCAAGAGGGCAAAGAGCGTGACCAGGGATTGGGGTACCTGGAGGACGGAACCATGGTAGTCGTGGAGAACGGGCGGCAGTATCTGGATAGGACGGTTGATGTGACGGTGACCAAGGCGCTCCAGACCGCTGCCGGTCTGATGATCTTCGCGCGCGCAAAAGCCATTGGCAACGGAGCGAGGCCATGACGGCAACCGTTGCGGGTGTCATCGTTGCAGCGGGCAACTCATCCCGGCTGGGCAGCGATAAGATCTGGGTAGAACTCGACGGCGAGCCAGTGCTTGGATGGTCGGTCCGTCAGTTCCATGATGCCGATGTCGTCGACCGCCTGGTGGTGGTCGTCGCTGCAGCCGCGGTCGCGCGGGCGCGCCATCTGGCAAGAGCGATGGGCATCGAGGCTGTCGTCGTGCAAGGCGGCGAGCGACGGCGTGACTCGGTGCTGGCGGGCCTCGACGCCGCGGGCGATGCCGAGTGGGTGGTTATTCATGATGGGGCACGACCGTTCGTGTCATGCGAGCTGATTGAATCTGGACTGGCGGCTGCACGGGAGACAGGTGCGGCAATTGCCGCTCTGCCCGTGGTGGACACGATAAAGGCGGTGGAGAATGGACGCGTTGCAGGCTCACCCCCTCGATCGGCTCTGTGGGCCGCGCAGACGCCTCAGGTGTTTCGTCGATCCCTGCTGCTTGAAGCGCATAGCAGGATCAAGGGAGATGCTACCGACGACGCAACGCTCGTGGAGACGCTTGGCGTTGAGGTCCGGGTGTTTCCGGGAGCCCATGGTAACATCAAAATCACGATTGCAGAGGATCTCGAGTTGGCCGAGCTCATGGCCACCACCCGCGTGCGACGTGGGCTGGGTGGTCGGGCGTCCGTGGGTGGTCGAGGGTGAGCGCGAAAATTCGTGTGGGGGTGGGGTACGATCTTCATCCTCTGGTCGGCGGCCGGCCGCTGATTCTGGGAGGCGTACGGCTCGATCATGCTCGTGGGCTCGACGGCCACTCAGATGGTGACGTACTTGCACATGCCATAACGGATGCGTTGATCGGCGCGGCCGGCCGCGGGGACATTGGTCAGTGGTTTCCCGACTCGGACGAACAATACCGAGGAGCCGACAGTCTGGCCATGCTGCACGAGGTCTCGGTCGCGCTCGCTGCTGACGGTTGGCGCGTCGGAAACGTGGATGCATCGGTCATCGCGCAGCGACCACGGCTTTCCGAGTATCTCGACCAGATGCGGCGGAATCTGGCGAATGCCCTCGACGTGGCTGACGACGCGGTGAACGTGAAGGCAACCTCGCCCGAATACGTGGGTTCCCTCGGGCGCGAGGATGGGCTTGCAGCGATGGCGACCGCCCTCATCGAGAAGATCGATGTTTGATCGCGTACGAGCGGACTACAAGGCGGTGTTCGAGCGAGACCCCGCGGCGCAAAATGGCGTCGAGGTGGTCCTTGCGTACCCTGGCTTCCACGCCATCGTCGCCCATCGGATCGCCCACACGCTATGGCGATGGCGTGTCCCTGTGCTTCCACGGGTTCTCTCGCACCTCTCACGCTTCCTTACGGGCATCGAGATCCATCCGGGCGCGCAAATCGGCAGGGGATTCTTCATCGACCATGGCATGGGTGTCGTGATCGGAGAGACCACGCAGATCGGCGACGGCGTCACGCTCTATCAGGGAGTGACGCTCGGGGGTACGGGTAAGGAACGAGGCAAGCGCCACCCGACGATCGGCAACAATGTGTTGATCAGCGTCGGAGCGAAGGTCCTGGGAGCGATTGAGATCGGCGACAACGTGAAAATCGGCGCTGGCTCCGTCGTGCTGCGGACCGTGCCGCCCAACTCGACGGTCGTGGGAGTCCCGGGCTGGGTCGTGGCGACCCACGCGCCGGACACCGATATCCACGAGCGCGTCGAGGTACTGCCGGACCCGGAGGGCGAGACGATTCATGCCCTCCAGGAGCGCGTCGTGCTTCTCGAAGCTCGGCTGGCAGCGTTAGCGGCCGAGCTGGCGCAACCGCCGTCTGAATCCACCGTTCATCCATTAGGCCGTTAGGCCTGTGGGATTACGGATCTCTAATACCCTCAGCGGGCGCAAGGACGAGTTCATCCCCTCGGGCGAAACCGTGAGCATGTACGTCTGCGGAATGACGCCCAAGTTTCATCCGCACGTCGGGCACGCACGGCTGTTCGTCGCGGTCGACGTGATGCGGCGCATCTTTGAATACCGAGGCTACCGGGTGCGTCACGTGCAGAACTTCACGGACATCGACGACAAGACCATCGCCCGGGCCCAGGCCGAAGGGATTACACCTGAGGAAGTTGCGCGCAAGTACACCGAATCGTACTTCGAATCGATGGCATCGCTGAACGTGCTTCCGGCGCACGAATACCCAACGGTAACGGGAGTCATGTCGCGGATCGTCGACTATGTACAGGGGCTGGTTGATAAGGGATTCGCTTACGTGGTCGAGGGCGACGTCTGGTTTGAGGTCGGGAAATTCCCGGACTACGGTCAGCTTTCCAAGCGGACCGAAGAGAGCGGCATGGTCGGGGTCCGGAAGGACCTCGAGCCGGGCAAGCGGGACCCACGCGACTTTGCACTTTGGAAGAGCGCCAAGCCCGGAGAGCCGTCGTGGCCGAGTCCGTGGGGGGAGGGTCGACCCGGCTGGCACATCGAGTGTTCGACTATGGTGCGGGAGACGCTTGGCGATCAGATCGATGTTCACGCCGGCGGGCAGGACCTGATCTTTCCACACCACGAGAACGAGATCGCACAGAGTGAGGCCTATACAGGGTGCCGCCCTTTCGCTCGCTACTGGCCACACGTCGGCCTCGTGATGACAGACAACGAGAAGATGGCTCACTCACTCATGAACTTCACCACGATTCATGACGTGCTGGGGAAGTACGATCCAGCGGCCGTTCGGCTTTATCTGCTGCAGGTGCACTACCGTGCTCCGATGGCCTTTTCGGAAGACGGCCTCGTGAGTGCGACGCGCAGCATCCGAACGCTCAAGCTCGCATACGGAGGCAGCGATGAGCCCACCGAGGGCGAGTGCCCAGAGGCGGCTGCGCTGCTGGTCCGCTTCGACGAGCTGGTGGAGGACGACTTCAACACGCCGGGAGCGCTGGGTGTGCTCTTCGACACGGCCCACGAGGTGAATCGAGGGGCGGCGAACGTCCCAGAGACTGCCGCGCTACGGGCGGCGCTGCGAACCATGGTTGGGGTCCTTGGACTGCCGCTCGACGTCGAAGCGCCGTCGAACTCATCGAGCGCGGCGCCGTTCATCGACCTTCTTGTGGAGACGCGATCGGCGCTTCGAGTTGAGCGACAATGGGCGATGTCGGACCGCTTGCGCGACCGCCTCGCCGAGTTGGGCGTCATTCTCGAGGACTCGCCGCGGGGGACGGCCTGGCGTTTCTCCGAGGACCGAACTTGACGGAACTCACCCGGTGCGGCTGATCATTTTCAGCCTGCCTCAATAGCTTTGCCGTACGTCGCGGGGCGAAACGCGGTAGTTGAAGCGATTCGTGCCCGACAGCGCGTGCGTCGTGTGCTCCTCGATGCGAGCACTCGAGAGAACGACGCAAGCCTCCGATCTGTCGTCGAGACTGCCGCGCAAGCCGGCATTCCCGTAGAGCGTGTCTCTCGGGCGCGACTCGACGAGATCCATCCGCGCCACCAGGGTGTGGCGGCCGAGGTCGCGCCATTCTCGTACACGCCATTCTCGGGACTGGTCGAGCGCGTGCAGGCGGATGGTGCGTCAGCTCTGGTGCTGGCCCTGGACGAGCTGCAGGACCCGCAAAACCTGGGATCACTGCTGCGCACGGCTCTGGCCGTATCGGTAAGCGGTGTCATCATCCCGGAGCACCGTGCCGTGGAGGTGACGCTAGCCGTCGTTCGAACTTCAGCAGGCGCTGCTGAGCATCTGGCCATCAGCCGAGTCGCGAACATCGTCAGGGCCCTGGATGACCTCAAAGCGGCCGGCCTCTGGGTAGCGGGACTTGACGTCCGCGACGGGGTGCCCTACGACGAGGCCAAGCTCGACGGTCCGCTCGTTCTGGTAGTTGGCTCAGAAGGGAGCGGGATGCGTCGCCTGGTGCGCGAGCATTGCGACTTTTTGATCCGCCTCCCGATGGCCGGGGCCACTGAGTCGCTGAATGCGGCGGTGGCCGGCTCGATCGCTCTGTACCACGTGTTTCGGTCTCGCGCCCATCGTGCCCCAGAATGACGTAAGCTCAACCCATGCTGCCGATCTCACGCGCCGAGCTGCTCCAGTGTATGGAAAGCTGCCGGTCCTGTTTGGAGTGCTGCGACTGTGGCAGCGGCGAGACGGGCCAGGCAGGGCTTCGACGCATGGCATGGATTCTCGCCGGCCTCACCGTCATCTGGAACGCCGCCGAAGCCGTTGTTGGCATTGTGAGTGGGCTCACGGCGCGCTCGATCGCCCTGCTCGCTTTCGCGTTCGACTCCGTGGTCGAGGTGAGCAGCGCCATAGTGATTGGATGGCTGCTCTGGCGGCAACGAGTTGCGCCTGAGGATGCGGAGCGCGCCGAGCAACGCGCCGTTCGTCTGATCGCGCTTAGTTTTGTTGGCATCGCCATTGTGATTACCTACGAGTCCACCACCCAGTTGCTTGGCATTAGCGATCAGGCTGAGCGAAGCCCCGTCGGCCTTCTTCTGGTAACGGCCTCCTTGTTGGTCATGCCCGCGCTGGCGACTGCCAAGCGATGGGTCGCTGGAAGGCTTGGCTCGACTGCGATGAGAGCGGATGCCGCTGAGACGCAGCTTTGTACGTACCTCTCCGCGGTGGTTTTGGTGGGGCTGATCGCGAACGCGGTCGCCGGTTGGTGGTGGATGGACCCGCTCGCGGGCCTCGGAGTCGCAGTGTTGGCACTGCGCGAGGGGTACCGCACCTGGATCAGTGGAGATCTCTGCGACGACGTGACAATCCCCGTGGCAGTCGCACGCCTGCGCTGCGAGGAGTCTTGCTGCCCCACTTGCCCCGTAGCGGCGTAGTCGGCCTCAGCTGCGCGGCTGTAGTCTTCCGAGCCATTGTCATAATGTGAAAGGATGGCTTGCCATGACCGAAGTCGCCACGCCAATCGTCGACGCGGACCTGCCATTTCCGCGGTTCAGCGTCGCTGAGCGCGACCGTCGCTGGGGCCTGGTACGCGGGCTTATGGCTCGCGAAGGGCTCGACGCCATCATCGCGCCGGAGAACACCGGGCACTACGACCACTGGCAGTCAGACACGCGGTATCTCACGCAGGTGGGTGGCAACTGCGTGGATGCAAGCGCAATTCTTACGATGGACCACGACGCGATCGCGTTTGTGGGCGAGGGATCCTGGCCCGGGCTCGCAGCGCCCCATTGGGGCGTCCGGGTACTGCCGACGGCTCGGTACTTCGCACGGGCGATGATCCCCGCGATGCACGATCTCGAGCTGGACCACGCGCGCATCGGCGTCGCGGGCATGGAGCTTGGCCTGCGGGCACCCGAGGGAACCATTAAATACGGCACGATGAAGAAGCTCATCGAGGCGTTCCCTCAGGCGACGTTCGTCGACGCTACCCGCCTGATGCAGGAGGCACGCTACGTCAAGAGCGACGAAGAGATCGCTATGCTCGAACGGTCCGCGGCCATCGCCGAGAAGGCCGTTGAGGCGATGATCCGAACGGCTCGTCCCGGCGTGAGGGAGTGCGAGGTCTACGCGGAGATGATCGCCGCCGAGATCCGCGAGGGCGGCGAGCTGCCGACGATGATCTCCTGGTTCTCGGGCCCGCCAGGCGTGAGGGCGCAGCGGCTCACCATAGCGTCCGAGCGGGTGATCTCCAGTCCGTGGTACATCACACAGGAATGCGAAGCGCGGTACGCCGGCTACGTCTCGCAGCGGATGCAGCCCCTGTACATCGGCAAGCTGCCGAACGAGTTCAAGGCCGCCTTCGAGGCGCAGAACCGTGCGCTGTTTGCCTGCTATGAGATCCTGAAGCCAGGAACGACGTTTCGCCAGCTCATCGAGACATCTTTGCGCTCAGGCGAGGGGAGCGGCTTTGAAACACCGCTCACGATGCACGGCCGTGGGCTCGGCGACGATGCGCCGCTCATCACCGGCTCGGCCGGACTGGCGATGGATATGGGCGAAGTAAAGGCGAACTGCGTCTTCCAGCTGAAACCGTCAGCGGTACGGCCTGGATTCGACGGCATTACCTGGGCGGACACGGTTGTAGCGACGCCCAACGGAGCCCGCCGTCTTGGGAAACAGCCGATAGAGATCGCCAACGTGGAATAGACGCGCAAAGGTGTGGTAATCTGCCTCGTCGCGCACCTCGGAAGATCCAGAGTCCCGGTTGCGTTGTTTTTGCTCCACGCGCGCTCGCCGCTCGAACCCTGTACCGCTCCAGATCGTGACCGGGGCTCGCCGTGTGAGACGAGGCAAGCGATAAAGCGAAGCTTTCCTGGCAGAGCCCAGGACGTTGATGCCTCAGCAGGCCCTGGCGCCAGGGCACGTAAGGGGAGGATTCCAGAATGGCCAGTCCGACACCCGTTCGTGTCGCCGTTAGCGGGGCGGCGGGGCAAGTTGCATATTCACTCCTGTTCCGAATCGCGGCCGGAGACCTACTCGGGCGGGATATCCCGATAGAGCTCCGACTGCTGGACATCGATCCTGCGATGAAAGCGCTTGCAGGCGTTGGCATGGAGTTGGACGATGGGGCGTTTCCGCTCCTGCGGTCCGTCGAAATGACCTCGGACCCCAAAACCGCCTTCGATGGTGTGTCCTGGGTCCTCCTCGTCGGCTCCGTCCCACGCAAAGAGGGCATGGAGAGGGGCGATCTTCTCAAGATCAACGGCGGAATCTTCGGTCCCCAGGGCAAGGCAATCGCCGCGGCCGCGGCCAGCGACGTCCGCACCCTGGTGGTCGGCAATCCGTGCAACACCAACTGTTTGATCGCGCGGGTGAATGCCCCCGAAGTTCCCGCCGACCGCTGGTTCGCCATGGTGCGCCTGGACGGGAACCGGGCGAGGGCGCAGCTTGCCATGAAGGCGGGCGTCCCGGTTACCGACGTCCAGAACCTGGCGATCTGGGGCAACCATTCCGCGACGCAGTTCCCGGACTTCCGTCACGCCACGATCGGCGGTCGATCCGCCGTCGACGTTATTGCGGACGAGGCGTGGCTGCGGGGCGACTTCATCAAGACGATTCAACAGCGCGGCGCGGCAATCATCAGCGCGCGCGGTCTGTCATCGGCTGGGTCCGCCGCTGCAGCGGCCATCGACTCGGTCGTCAGTATCCATACGCCGACCGCCGATGGCGAGTGTGCAGCGCTTGGAGTTGTGAGCCGTGGAGAGTACGGTATTCCAGAGGGGCTGCAGTTCGGGTTCCCGGTGAAGAGCACCGGTTCTTCCTGGGAGGTGATCCAGGGTTTGGTTCACGACGACTTTGCCCGCGAGAAGATCCGCGTCACAACCGACGAGCTAGTCGCTGAGCGCGATGAAGTCAAGAGCCTGCTTCAGTAGGCGAGAAGATTGCCATAACCTACCGCGTGACGCTTATCCCCGGTGATGGGACCGGTCCGGTACGCGGGACTGAACGAAGTGAACCCCACCGCGACAATCCCTGCCAGGTGCGCTGATGCTGCGTCACCTCGGTCCGTCCAGCCATCTCAAAATCCCTCCCGCTCAACAGGGTTCTGTCGCAATGCTAATCCAACTTCGCCAATCTGGCCATCCCAACGTTGGCCGGCGGAGGCGTGGCGGTGGAGGCCGGCGTAGTCGATGGAGGTGCGCCGCAGTAGGGGCAGATGCGCCAGCGTATCAGGATTGGCCGCTCGCACCGCTGGCAGTGGTGGCGCAGCCGTGCCTGGCACCATGGGCAGAAAAGAAAATCGGGCTCGACGGGATGCTCGCACGACGGACAGGCGCTTCCTTCGTTCATGGAACGCAGGAGTGCTTCCTCCTCGAGCGACTCGGCGTAGAGGTCAGACAGGGTGCGCGGCGGCCGCAGCATGAAATAGATCAGCAGCCCGGGGAAGTTGAAGATGATCACGAGCAACGTCGCGGCGATCTGCAGGCTGATGCTTGCCGAGCGCGATCGAATGTCCTGGAACGTCCACCAGATTGCCGCGATCCACAGGGCGGCGAGATAGGTGAAGAGGATCGTGAGGCCGACGCGGACGACCCGTTCGACTTGAACCAGGATGTCGGCGATTTCCATGGATTGAAGTTTAGCGGATTGATTCTCGAGCGCGGAGCCCCGCACAAAGCGTTGGCAGGGCGCAAGCGCGAGCGACCGAGGATGGGTCCTGGTTGTGTCAGCTTGACACAATGCTGTCCTGGCCGCCTCTGCGCTCTGAGTTTTGAGGGAAAACCCCAAAAATAATTGAGGGTTTTCCCTAATGTAATCAGGCACCCTGCGGATGTAATGTCCCCTCAATCTGTGTACGAGAGGGGATTGACATGCCCAAGATCGTGCGGCGGGCAATCCGGGGGTGGCGACTCGCGGCGGTCCTGGCGATCCTATGGTACGTCTTCCCGGCTCACACGCCGGAGCCCCTGCCGGTAACCGAGGTCCAGAAAGCAGCCGCGGCCCGGCACCGGCGAGCCTCAATTTGCAAGGCAGCACGCCTACTCCCACGCCAACTCCCGGCCCTTTCATCGGCGGGCCTCCTCCTGAAACTGAGTTCAACGGCGCACCGTATGGGGCGACGGGTGGCTTCGGCGTGCAGACCTTCACGGGGAGCTTCAGCACCGGCCGGGTCGACCTCGACGTGCCGACCCGGGGTGGCGGTCTGAGCTTCGCCCGGACGTACAACAGCAACGATACGCGTGTCGGTCCGCTCGGCCCTGGCTGGACGCACAGCTATGCCACCCGGCTCAACGATGCAGGTGACGGCAGCGGCGCACTCATTTTGGTCGGCCCCTCCGGCCGCAGCGATCGCTACGCTTTGGGATCGACGGCCGCCTGCCCGTTTCCAACTGGCGGCGCTGGCTTCCTGCCACCGCCCGGGGTCGAAACGTGTCTTGCCAGGAATGCTGACGGCACCTTCACCGCCACGACGAAGGACCAGTCGACATTCACGTTCGACCTGCCCGGCAAGCTCATCCGTGCCGCTGACCGGTACGGCAACACGACGACCCTGACGTACAGCGGAACGCAGCTCACTACGGTGAGTTCACCGAGCATTGCGGTGGCGTTCAACCTCACCTACGACGCAACGAGTGGTCGCCTCACCCAGGTCAGTGGCGCACCCGGAGTGGTTCGCTTCATCTACGACAGCGCCGGCCGGCTGTCTGAGACGCGCGATACGCTGGACGCGGCGACGCACTACGGCTACGACGGCACGAGCAGTCGGATCCTCACCATCACCGACGCAAATAACCACGTGCAGCTCACGAACACGTATGACGCGCAGGGCCGGGTCGCAACCCAGAAGGACGCGCTCGGCCTCACGACCGGGAATCAGCTCACCTTCACGTATCAGCTCAACGCCGGTGGAGCACGCGTCACGGTTGTGACCGGGCTGCCAAGCTCGTTCGAACCGAGCTATACGCCTTACGTTGCTCACGCGTACGATGCCCAGGGTCGGATCGACGCGCGGTACTCGTATCCCACGTCAACCGAACAAGCGTACAGCTACATCGCATATGACGGGAACGCGTTCCCAATCTCGGTGACTGACGCTGGCGGCAACAACACGCTTATCTGTTACGACGTCGGCCTCACCGGCGCGACCATCGCCGGGAGCCGCGGCAACCCGACCAGGACCATCGGGCCTTCGCCAACCGCTGGGGCTGCGCGGCCAGTGTCGCTCGCGGTGTACGACGCCAAGAACAATGTGATCGAGAGCACCCCGCCACTCGGCGTGGCGAGCACCTCCGGCACCACTTGTGCGACGAACCTGACGGGCGCGGTGAATGCGAACTACACCACGTCGTATGGGTACGACGCCGCGGGGGCGAAGCTGCTATCTGCCACCCAGCGCTATACGGACCCGGATTCGCCAGGAACGCCGACGGTGGCAACAGCCAAGTACGAATACGGCGACACGAACAACCCGGGGAGGGTGAGCAAGTACATCCCACCGCGTGGCAATACAGCCCCGACCCCGGATTACTCCTACGCGATCAGCTTCACGTATGACGTTCTGGGTCTGGTGGCTAGCGTGACCGACGCGCTCGGCAACAAGACTACCACGCCGCACGACGGGGCAGGCCGGCTGACCAGCCTGGTCGGGCCGAAAGGCAACGCCCCCGGCGCGAACCCGACGTATTTCACCTATCAGTGGACGTACAACAGTGAGGGGAGCGTAACCTCCAGCATCGTGCCGGCCGCGTATCCTGGCCAGCCGGTTCCGATAAACGTCTATGGCTATGATCCAGCCGGTAACCACATCGTGGTGACCGACGCGAGCGGCCAGCAGACGCGCAACGTGTACGATGCGCGGAACAGCCTGATCCAGGTACAGGCCAGCCCGTCGTCCTGGACGGGCCAGGGCTCTCCACCACCGGCCGACGCCATCACCACCGAGTTCATCTACGACGCGTCAGGCAACAGCCGGTCGGTCACGCGCGCCAAGGGCTCGGCTGACGAGCGGCGCACCGACTACCTCCACGACGGCGCCGGGCGGGTCCGACGCGAGACCGAGTATCCGAGCTGGCCCAGCACGAGCGGGGCCCTGGTGCGCACAGCAACGTACGATATCGTCGGCAACGTCGTGAGCAGGACCGACCCGCTGAATCAGACCACGACGTACGCCTACGATGGTCTGACGCGCTTGACTGGCATAACCTCCAGTACGACGAGCTGCGACGCCTCACGTCGACGACCGATGGGTCAGGCAAGACCGTCGGCTATCGGTACGACCGTGATGGGAACCGACGGAAGGTCATCTACCCGGACGGCACGGCGGTCACCTACACATTCGACAAAGCGAGCCGCCTCACGAGCATGGTGGACTGGGCGAGCCGCACCACGAGCTACTCGTACAACAAGGATGGGACACTCGCGACGCAGACCAACTTCAATGGGACGCAGTCGCTCAGTTACTACGACGACCGCGGACGCCGAGCGAGCATCATTCACAAGCAAGGCTCGTCCATCATCGGGCAATTCTCGTTCAGCGCCGACCTGCTTGGGAACCCGACCGTGACGTACGATCAGCTTCCACTCCTCGGACCGGCCAGCCCGCTCGCCGAAATCCTGACGGAGCTGGACTGGGCAGCATCCTTCACCAGCGGGCCAGACGCAGCCGAAGCCACAGATGGCGTGGGCACAGCGGAAGGCGAGCCGGATGGCGCGCCGCTGCGCGCCGCGAGCGTCGACTCGGCGCCCCTCGCTCAGGTTGCGACCGCGACGGCGACGCCAACTGCGATCGCTGTGGCGACTGCGACTGCGACGACGACAGTCACCACGACGGCCCTGGCGGCGACGGTTACCCCCACGGCCATAGCCTCGATCACACCGGGCGGGAGGCCGACGCTCATTCCCGCGACTCCTGCGATGGCGCCATTGCCGGAGCGCGGCGTCCCGCAGCCCGGGTTGGGTAGGAGTGGAGCGGTCGAGCTCCCTCGACGTGGGGCTCCAGCCACTCCGCCGTTCTTCCAGGACCAGTCAGCCGACCCGCGCCAGCGCAGCCAATTCCGATTGGTGTACGAAGGGTACGAAACCGAGCTGTTCGAGAAGGGCCGTCCGGCGGCGAACGTCAGCATGCGGCACACCCGCACCGGCGCAAGTCTCGGGTTCGAATTCCCCGGGCCCGCGACGGCGCGCACGGCGAGCGGCAACGCCGCAACGGCGCGGATTGGCAACATGACACTGAAATGGACGCAGGAGGGCGTGCGCCTGAAAGAGGAGCTGACGCTCGCCGAGCGGCCCTACGCCGACCAGG
>JAERMM010000117.1 GCA_016844585.1 Chloroflexota bacterium
TCTTACCCTCTTCGCGACTTGCCTGAGTTCAGGATATGGCCGCGGCAGTTCGTCTCCACAGACCCACCGGGGTGGTTTCCCGCCCACCCTTACGGGCGACCTCGCACCGGCGAGCCGGTCGTTATTCTGACGATTGTCCTCCCCTACGGGTGGTTGACTCGGGTCTTCGTCGTGTGCCTCGGTCAAGACGCCCTCAGCGTGATGAAAAGCTCATGACGCAGGTCGTGCATCCCGGGATCACACTCCGAAAGGATGGCGAAGACGGACGGACATAGCCGCGGCACTCACGGTATGGACATCAGCCCTGATAATGACTCCAGTAGAAAGGACCAACCTATGCCTGAATCGCTCATTTCGCTTCTCGTCATCATTGCCGTACCTCTGGCCATCGTCGGCTGGGCTATAGCCGCCTACAACGGCCTCGTCGGCAAGCGCGTGGAGACGCAGAATTCCTGGTCTCAAATCGACGTCCAGCTCAAGCGTCGATACGACCTGATCCCAAACCTCGTCGAAACGGTTAAGGGCTACGCAGCACACGAGCGCGAGACCCTCGAGCGCGTGACCGAGGCGCGCAACATCGCGGTAGGTGCCCGTGGGGTGGCCGAGCAGGCGCGAGCCGAGAACATGCTCACCGGCGCGCTAAAGAGCCTGTTCGCAGTCGCAGAAGCCTACCCCGATCTCAAGGCGAATCAGAGCTTCCTGCAGCTGCAGGAAGAGCTGACCGCCACGGAGAACCGGATCGGCTTCGCACGTCAGCATTACAACGACGTGGTCGCGCAGTACAACAGCGCGCTGCAGAGCGTGCCCACGAACGTCATGGGGAACACGTTCGGCTTCAAGCCGGCCGAGTTCTTCGCGCTCGATGACGGCGAGGCCGCCGCGGTGCGCAGCCCCGTCGCCGTCAAGTTCTAACCATCTCATGGCTGCCTCTACGGTTACCTTCTCCAACCTGATCGCCGAGAATCGGCGCAACAGCCTGCTCCTCGTCGTTCTGTTTTGCCTCTTTACGGCGGTGGTCGCCGCGGTGTTCGGGATGGCCATCGTGGGTATCCTGGACCCGGAACGGCTCGCTCGCCTAGATTGGACCCAGGGACTGCTGATCGGAGGAATCGCGGGAGGCATCTCCCTGCTCCTCTCGATCATCAGCTACTACGGCGGCGATCGGGTGATTCTCGCGGTAAGCCACGCCCGACCCATCCAGCACGACGACGATCCTGAGCTGTTCAACGTGGTCGAGGAAACGGCCATCGCGGCCGGCGTTCCAATGCCACGCGTTTACGTGATCGACGATAGCGCGCCAAACGCCTTCGCCACCGGGCGCGATCCGCAGCGCGCCGCTATTACGGTTACGAGCGGGTTGCGCACCAAGCTGACCCGGGACGAGCTGCAGGGCGTGGTCGCGCACGAGATGTCCCACATCGGCAACTACGATATTCGCTTGATGCTGCTCCTGGCGGTGCTGGTCGGCACGATCGTGATGCTTGCGGACTTCCTCTCGCAGATGCTCTTCTTCTCGAGCGTTACCGGTGGCCGGCGCAGAAGCCGTGACGAGAGCGGTAGCAATCCCATCGCACTTGTCCTGGTGGTCGTCGCGGTCATACTCGGCATCCTGGCGCCGCTATTGGCCCGGATCATGCAACTCGCCGTCAGTCGCGAGCGCGAGTACCTGGCTGATGCTTCCGCGGTCGAGCTGACCCGTTATCCCCAGGGTCTGGCCAGCGCCCTGCGCAAGATAGATGGCGACCCGGAGGTGCTCGAGGCCGCCAACCGTGGCACGGCGCATCTTTTTATCGCGAACCCGATCAAGAAGTTCGAGGAGCGAGCCGGCTCAGTATTTGCGAGCCACCCGCCTATCCAAGAACGCATCCGCCGGCTCGAAAGCCTGACCCGCTGACTGGGTCGGGCTCCACCGCCGCGGCGTCATAAGGAGACGTTTGCCATCCTGATCGTCGTCGTGGCGGCGCGGAACCCTCCGTCGCGTGCCGTTCGTTCGCGATCGGCTCGCCCGTCATTGGTGCTTGCCATCAGGTCGGTTGGATCACCGTGCCATCTACGCCCCGACCAGATTGATCGGGCGCTCTTCCAAGAAGCCGCGGACGTTCGCCGCCGTCGTGTCCAGGATGCGGTGGAGGGCCTCATCCGAGTTGAACGCGTTGTGCGGTGTGATAACGACGTTGTCGCGCCGCAGCAGGAGGTGGCCGCGCACCGCCGCAATGAGCTCTTCGCGAGCCACGTCTTCCCTCAGGAGCTGACGTTCCTCGGCAATTGACTCTTCCCCCTCGAGTACATCCAGACCGGCGCCAGCCAGGATCCCTTCGTCCAGAGCCCACAGCAGGGCATCGGTATCCACGATGGCGCCCCGGGACGTGTTGATCAGGATGCAGCCGCGTTTCATCAGGGCTAGGCGCTCGCGATTGATGAGGTGTGTTGTACTCGGCAACAACGGCACGTGCAGAGTGACGATGTCGGACTCCCTCAGGAGTTGATCGAGTGGGACGTAGTGGAAGCCGAGCAACTCAGCCAGCAGCGGCTGCTCCGACACGTCACAAGCGAGGACTCGCATGCCAAAGCCATTACCGATTCGGATGACGTGCAGTCCGATGTGACCGGTGCCCACTACACCCAGGGTTCGACCCTTGAGATCGAAACCTCGCAACCCTTCCAATGAGAAGTCGCCACGCACCGTCCGTACGTACGCATGGTGAATCTTGCGAGACAGCGCCAAGATGAGTCCATACGTATGCTCCGCGACCGTATTCTCGCCGTAGGTGGGGACGTTGCACACCGCGACGCCTCGCTCGTCGCAAACCGTTAGGTCGACGTGGTCGTAGCCTGTCGACCGAGTCGCGATCAATCGCAGGCTCGGCAAATGGCCCATGACTTCGCTGTTTAGGTGGGAGTGAATGAAGATCGATACGACGGCAGCGCCGGCCGCGAGATCGGCGTTGCCCGTTGTCAGCGGCTCAGCCGTCGCGATCATGTTAAATCCCGTCAACCGATCGCGCAGGTAGACCTCTTCCCAGTCTTCGATCTCGAAACAAACCACAAGCGGCCGGTTGTTTTCCACGTTCACTCCTCGAGCGCGGGAACAGAGAGCATTGGCCCCCCCGGAACGGGGGGTGGGCGCAGTGAGGCTAGATCAAAAAAGCCCACTGGCACGGCCGCTGCGCCACGGGTCCCCTACGAGGAATTGTAGGGGCTTCGCGGCAGTCTGGACAGGCTCTGGCACGGCAAGACCTCAGCCGCCCTCTGACCCAAAGACCCTCTTAAAGGGCGCCAAGAACTGCAGCGTCAGCACGACGATCTACTGGCCACGCGCGACACCGGAGTCCGGCCGCTGAAAGAATGCGCGGGCGGCAAGGTCACGCGCGAGTTCCCCACCCGCTTCTCCCGGATGCCGCCCTTTCATTAACGCCTTGATGACCTCAACGCCTTGACGACCTCAACCGATAGGACGGACACCACGCCGGCTGCGAGCGCGACGCCAACATCGATCGGCCGAGGCGCGTCGAAGCGGAAGATCTCCCGGAGGGCCGGCACGGAGAGTACGGCTACGAGAAAAACCAGCGCGCCTCCGGCCAGCCAACCCATAAAGGCCGATGGCCGGCGACGAGAAATGAGAGAGCCCCGGCCAGATCGATTTGCCAGGAGCAGGGAGAGATTGCCCGCGATCAACGTGCAGAATGCAAGTGCTCGAGCCTCCGCGTCCGGTGCGCCTCGAGAGAGCGCGAACGCGAATACTGCCAGCAAGGCGCCGAGCACGGCCGTGCCCTGGAGTAGGCTCAGCACAATTGATGCCCGGCTGAAGAGCTGCTCATTCGGATCCCGCGGCGGCCTCGTCATGATGTCATCCTCTTCCGTCTCGGCCTCGAATACGATGGAACAAGCCGGGTCGATGATCATCTCGAGGAATACGATGTGGGCCGGTAGCAGGAGGAGTGGCGACTGCACGAGTACGGGGACGAGCGCAGCGCCCGCGATGGGAATGTGGATGGCCAGAATGTAATCGGCCGCCTTTTTCAGATTGTCGAAGATCCTTCTCCCCATCCGAACGGCCCGAACAATCGATGCCATGTCATCGTCCAGGAGCACGAGCGCCGCAGCCTCGCGTGCTACATCTGTGCCGCGACCGCCCATCGCAATGCCAATATGCGCCGCTCTGAGGGCCGGCGCATCGTTGACACCGTCCCCAGTCATTGCAACCACCGCGCCAGCCGCCTTGAATCCGTTCACGATGCGAAGCTTCTGCTCCGGCACCACGCGGGCGAACACGTCGACGTGCCGCAGCCTCTCCTTCAAAACGTCATCGTCCAGTGCGTTCAACTCTGCCCCAGTCAGGACCTCCTGCACCGGACCGATGCCCGCCTCTGCTGCGATGGCCCGCGCAGTCGTCGGGTAGTCACCGGTAATCATGACGACCCGAATACCAGCGGCCTTGCATGCCTGGATGGCCGCGGGAACAGTCGGGCGGAGCGGATCGGCCAGGCCCACAAGCCCGACAAACTCGAATGGAAACTGCCTCTGGTCGCTCGGCCACGGTGGGCCGAGGACGAACGCCTTAGCCACGGCGATAACGCGCAGTCTGGTTTCGGCGAGCGAAGTCACGCCTTGCTCGACCGCGGCGCGTTGGTTCGCGTCCAGGCGGCAAAGCTCGGCGATGGCCTCTGGCGCGCCCTTGGCAGCGACGAGGTATTCCGGGCCGATGGGCGGCTTCCAAACGTGCGACATAGCGAGCAGCTCGGGCGTCAGCGCATACTCGTGCACCAGCGTCCAACCCTCGAGAGTGCTATCCTGCGCTGGAAGAGAGCGTTGGCCGATCTCCACGAGCGCTCGCTCAAGAGGATCCAGGGCCTCCGTTTCGCTGGCGAGAATCGAAAGCCGCAAGAGATCGTGGATCGCCGTGCTCAGCGGCTCGTTCGAAATCTGACCGGCGTCGACGACGATGTTCTGCTCTACGACGAGCTTCCGCACCGCCATGCGGTTCTCGGTGAGCGTGCCGGTCTTGTCGACGCAGAGCACCGTCGCCGAGCCCAGCGCCTCAATCACGGCGGCCCGACGGGTGAGAACGCGTTGGCGAGCCAAGCGCCACGCCCCGAGCGCCAGGAATACCGTCAGAACAACCGGTAGCTCTTCGGGCAGCAGGGACATCGCCAGCGTGATGCCCACCAATAGTCCGGTGAGCCAGTCGCTCCTGGTAGCCCCATAGACGACGACAACGACCGCGCACGTGAAGAGACCACCCGCTGCCATCGATCGAGTGAGGCGGGCGGTGGCATGCTGCAGCGGTGTCTTTTCGATATCGGTCTCACCCAGCAACCGTCCGATGCGCCCCATCTCCGTGAGGACTCCGGTCGCTTGCACCTCTGCCAGTCCCTGGCCCCGAACTACCAGGGTTCCGGAGAAAACGGAAGGCGCGCGATCTCTGTTGGGGGAAACGGCGTTCTCACCATCGTTCGACGCCACCTTGTCAACGGGAATGGACTCCCCGGTGAGCAGCGACTCATCGATCGAAAGATCATTGCAGGCGATCAGTGTGCCATCCGCCGGCACTCGATCGCCTTCGGAGAGGACCACGAGGTCGCCGCGGACTACCTCACGCCCCGGAATGCGACTTCGCTGTCCGTCGCGGATCACCAGTGCCCGCGGACTCGACAGGTCTCGCAATGCGTGCAGGGCGCGCTCGCTACGCTGGTGCTGGTAGAAGGTGATGCCGACCACCAGCACTATGGAGCCCAGAAGTAGCACCGCCTCTCGGAAATCGCCGAGCAGGAGGTAGATACCGCCCGACGCAACGAGAAGCAAGAGCATAGGTTCGCGCAAAACGTCAACGAAGATGCTGACCAGGTGGCGAGGCCGGGCAGAGGGCAACTCGTTGAACCCCTCCGCCCGCAGTCGCGCGGCAGCTTCCTGCTCGCCAAGGCCACTCGATGGACGTCCCGGCTGCATCGTCAGCGCTTGAAGTAGTCCGCGTTGATCTGGATAAACCGTCTCCACTCAACAGGCACGTCGCTATCTTGCCTGATCGCCGAGACCGGGCAGACTGGCTCGCAGGCACCGCATTCGATACAGACATCCGGGTCGATGTACAGCTGGCGGTGGTCAGCGAAGTCCGGATCGTTCTCGTAGGGGTGAATGCAGTCTACGGGGCATGCCTCAACACACGACTGGTCCTTGACGTCGATGCATGGCTCACAGATCACGTACGTCATTATCTCTCCACGTATTCAGAATGGGGATGATCCACGGGTTCTTGCAGGCGCGCCTCTCATCTTACGAGCAGAACTGGCTCTGCTGTTCGGGGTACGGAGTGCGCTCCCTTGCGGAGGAGCACGTGACCCACCCCTTCCGAAGCTGCCGACGCCCAATCGGTCGTGTTTCGGACCGCGCGAAGGACGGTAGCCTATTTTGTTGGAATACGGTAGCCTGTCGTTTGGAATCAGGAACGACGCGGGGAAAGAAGTGAGAACGCAGGAACCGGAGCCACGAGAAGACAATCCTCTCGGACTGGCCAAGGAGCCGCGGCAGGCACTCGACGCTCCAGTTGAACCATTCGAGACCATCGCAGTTCCGCTCGACGGCTCGCCCCTATCAAAGGATGCTCTGGCGTTTGCGTTGGCGATCTCAAAACGGACGAACGCCAGGCTGATCCTGATCCGAGCCTGCCTCACGATTGCCGCGCTTTACCGAGGGAACGCGAGCGCCATCAGGATCGCCGCCGCTCGTCAACGAGCCGAGATGAAGGAGGCTGAGACCGACCTGAAGGTCTTAGCAGAAGGGCTGCGCGGCATAGGCGCCCGGGTGGAAGGCCACGCGTACGAGGGCGCCGCCGCAGCGGTGATTCTCGAACAGACAGCGGCCCTTGGAGCCGACCTCATTGTCATGTCGACTCACGGCCGTGCCGGTGCAGTCCGCTTGCTCCTGGGCAGCGTTGCGGACGAAGTGTTGCGCCATGCGATTGTTCCAATCTGCCTTGTCCCGTCGGGATCACGCCCATGGCCAGAGGATCTTGTGCGCCGCGTGCTTGTCCCGTTGGACGGTTCCAGGCTCGCCGAGGAGATACTCATCCCGGCGCTGCGACTTGCCGATTCCTTTCATGCCGAGATCATCCTCGTCCGAGTTGAGGAGCCAACCGGCGAGAGCGGTGCCCGGGACGAAGGGCCGTACCTCGATCAAGTGGCCGGAATGATGCGGCTGCAGGGCCGAACCGTTCGCACTCGGGTGCTCAAGGGACCTCTAGCCTCATCGGCTTCATCGATCATGCGGGCGGCCGAGGAGGAAGAGGCGGACGTGGTCGCCATGGCAACGCATGGCCGAGGTGGCCTGGCTCGCCTCCTCATGGGCAGCGTGGCCGCCGCGATGCTCCAACAGAGCAGGACTCCAATGCTCATCGCTCGCCCATCCGCGATGCAGTAGCGTTAGTCGGGCTTCGATCGCACGAGCAAGACCGGCACGCTCATGTCACGGATCACTCGCTGGGCGACGCTCCCGTGGCGGAGACGATCGAACCCGCCGCGGCCGTGCGTGCTCATGATTACGATGTCCACGTCCTTCGCCGCGGCCGCGATCGTCAGGCCTGCGATGCCTTCCTCGACATGAGACTCGACATGAAGTCCCCAAGCGCTGACCCTTGGAACGATCTTTTCGGTAAGGTACGATCTGGCGGCAGGAGTCTCCGCTCGGTCCTTCGTCACGCGGAGCAAACGAACGCGGGCAAGGGGCTTCCCAGCCAGCGTCTGGACCATCGTCAAGGCGACTTCGGCGAGCGCTGAGCCGTCGAGTGGAACGAGCGCCGAGCCGATGGAGCCGGATGGCCCACCGTGTGATGGAGTAAGGAGCACCGGAGCAACGCCTTCGCAAACCATACCGTCGGCAATGCTGCCGAGGGCGAACCGCGCCAACCCGGTGCGACCGTGGGTCGTCATCACCACGATGTCGGGATCGACTTCCTCCTCGTAGTCCAGCAGCGCAGCCAGCGCCGGTCCGCGAAGCAGCTGCGAGTGGGGGCGGACCTTTCGAGCGCTGAGCCGGACCACCTGCGCATCGAGGTTCGTCTGAGCCGCGGAGAACATTGCGTTTAATACTTGACCATAGGCCTGAGACGCCCTGCGCCACATAGACCTCTGCGCCTTGGGCCAATGCGAGCGACCCAGCCAGCTCGACAGCGGCGTTTCCGAGGTCTGAACCATCAGTCGGTACGAGTATTCGTTCAATACCCATGAGGTCTCCTACCTTCCCGACGGTATGCCAATTGGCTCGGCGGTGCGGATATCGACGCGGACGCGATCTTCGACGACGTCGCGTACGGCTTCATGCGGAATAAAGAAGTCATCCGAATTTCGCTCTGACTGAGCGTACACGGCTGGCATTGGTGCTGCCCCCGATCCTGCGGGTGGCACGGGCAGCCCTAATGGGCAGGTCGCCAGCCACCTCGCCGCGCGGGGACCATGGGTCCTTGCATTCGCATTCGGGACAACGCCTGACGGGTTGAAGCCGCGTGGAAGGGGTTTGGGCTTCCCGTCACGCATTGACACCTACTGGGCCGGACCGGCAAGCTGATGGGCGAGTGTAACACTGCCGGAGCGGGCGCGCCCAGCCTGCGATGGACAGCATGACCTTGCTTTCTGAATGAGGTGAGCCCCCTGAGCGAAACGGCAGTCTGGCGAACCGTTGCTCGCGGCGTCCTTCTCACCTTCGGGCTCCTCGTCGTTCTGTTTGTGGCTCGCGAGCTGCAGGCGGTCATCATTCAGCTCCTGCTCGCGGTGATCATGGCCGCGGCCGCGACTCCGCTGGTTGACGCACTCGTGGAGTCGGGCCGGACCCGGAAATGGCGCTGGCGACCGGGCCGTGCGCTAGCCGCCATCCTCGTGTTTCTGGCGGCAGTGGCGATGTTCGTGGGCGGCGTTATTCTCGTTGCGGGTACGGTGTCCCCAGACCTGCGGCGCCTCGCGCAGAACCTGCCCAGGTACTTTCAGCAGGCACAGGCGGCGATCACCGAGCTGGAGTCCCGCTACCCAGACCTCCCCCACCAGGTAGCAGGGCTCCAGATGCAGGACCTCGTCAGCGGAGCCGCCGGACTCCTCTCGCAGGCGCCGATGCTGGTTGGGTTCGCGACGGGGGCCCTGGGCTGGCTACTGCGCGCTGTTCTAACGCTTGTACTGGCCCTGTACCTTACTGTGGACGGTGAGCGCATTCGGCGGTATGTGATCGAATTTCTTCCGCTGGACCGGCACGAACAAGCGACTCGGGTAAGCCAGCGGATTGGTTCCCGGCTCGGCGCTTGGGCACGAGGCGAGATCGTCCTCGGCGTAATTGTCGGCACCATGACAGGGGTGGGAGCCATGCTGATCGGCTTGCCCTACGCCGGCACGCTCGCGCTTGTCGCGGCCGTGGGCGAGCTGGTTCCCAACCTCGGCCCAGTGGTCGCAGCCGTTCCCCTCGTCACCGTCGGGTTCCTGACGTCACCGACTCAGGGGCTCCTTGCGCTCGCGCTCGCCGTGCTGGTTCAGCAGTTGGAGAACAATCTCATCGTTCCGCGCGTCTTGGGCCAGGCAGTTCATCTGCCGCCGCTCGTCGTCATGGTGGCGATTCTTGCAGGTAGTGAGTTGCTGGGCGTTGCAGGAGCGCTGCTGGCGGTCCCAGTGGCCGCGTCGCTAGCGGTCATAGTCGATGAGATCCGACACGCCCGCCTGCTGAGCCATGGGCCGAGTGAGTCGCCAGAGCCAGGCCTCAGTTCATGAGGTCTGATCCTCTGCTGACTGACGCGACCGTCTGTGGGCGACTTGCCGTCTCCACTCACAGGACGGACACTACGCTGACCCCGAGTGCTCCGACCCCGACTCTATCGGTGGCAGGCGCGGCCGTGATAGGCAGGTTGCAGGGCCTACCCTTCGGCGGACGCGCGAGTTGCACGCTCGTCGCGGCCACGCTTAGAGTCTAGCCGCTTAGGCCTGTGCCGTCGGTCGACTGCGGCCACCACGTCGATTAGTCTGCACCAGGAAGGGCATTTCGGAGAACCGTGCGTATCTTGACGATCAACACCGGATCATCCAGCGTCAGGGCTGCGCTCTGGGATGCCGGCCCGACCGAGCGTCGGGACACCACGGCACATGTGGACCGAATCGGCCTCCCCGGCAGTCGACTCCGCCTGACGGATGCCGACGGGGCGACCGTGCTAGACCAGCCAGGCAACCTGACGGGCTTTGACGCGGCGTTGCACGCGCTGCTCGCCGCGCTGCAACGCCATCGCCCCGGCGAC
>JAERMM010000363.1 GCA_016844585.1 Chloroflexota bacterium
AAGGTTCGGTTCGATTTATCGCTACCTTTTCGGATGGGGCTGACATAGCTAGTAACTGCAAGCCATGTCGTCGTTGACGAAACCAGACATACCTGCGTCATTTCTCGCCTGGTGGGCCGCGCAGAAAGCGCGTCCCAACTACGGCGAGTTCGCGCAGGCTCTTCTTCGCGTTGGCATCGGCGTCATCCTTCTGTCAGCCTACTACGCCTGGGTGGACTGGAGCGCCCAAACCTGGGTTCGGTATCTGTGTTGGGGTTTCGTTACCCTATCCTTCGTCCTATTCGCCTGGATTTATCGACAAAGAGAGAGCTCTGATCTTGTTCGTTTCCTGACTTTGGCGGTCGACATGGGCACTCCGACAATTCTGCTCGGCCTCACCGGAGAGCGCAGCGCCATTCTGGTCTTCGTATACACGTGGGTGGCGGTAGGACATGGGTTCCGATTCGGTCTTCGGTACTTGCATGTCGCGTGGATCGTAAGTCTAGTCGCCTTCGTCCTGGTCTATGGTTTGAGTGCGGCAGTCGATGGTTATTGGTACCAGCATCCTCTAGTCTGGCTTGGCGCGTTCTTTTGGATTGGGGCACCAACGTTCTATGTAGCCCAATTGCTCAAGCAGAAACTGGTTGCTGTGCAAGCGGCAGAAGAAGCGCGGGCACAGGTAGAGCGCGCGCAGGCCGAGGCGGAACGGGAACGTGTCGAACGAGCACGGGCTGAGGCCGAGCGCGCCCGGGCTGAAGCGGAGGCGGCGAGTGAAGCAAAGAGTGAATTCCTCGCTACTATGAGCCACGAGATGCGAACGCCCCTGAATGGCGTTGTGGGTGCCGCAGAGATGCTCGCAGCAAGAGATCTGCCTCAACAGGAGCGACAACTCGTGGACTGGCTGCTGGCCTCGTCGCGACAGCTTCGCTCGCTGATTGACAACTTGCTGGATCTGCGCAAGATCGAGGCGGGAAAGATTCTCATTGAACGCGCCCCGCTGGACCTGCACATTCTCATGAATCACCTGGTCGCTCTGTTCGAACCTGAAGCCAAGCGCGCGCACTTGCGCTTCACCAAGAGCGTTTCTCTGGACGCTCCCTATCTACTTATAGGGGATGACGCCCGCATTCAGCAGGTATTAATCAATCTGACCGCCAATGCGCTCAAGTTCACGCGGCAAGGTTTCGTTCGCGTGAGCGCCGCTTCGATGGAACACACCGACCATGCAGTAAAACTGCGGTTCGAAGTCCGCGACACCGGTATCGGTATAGCGCCCCAGCACGCGGAACGCATCTTCGAAAGATTCACGCAGGCCAACGCAACCATCCACCGCCAATACGGCGGATCTGGACTTGGCACTACGATCTGCAAACACCTCGTGGAACTCATGGGTGGCGAAATCGGCTTTGACAGCGAGGCCGGAAAAGGAAGTCTCTTCTGGTTTACGGTGCCACTGTCCCGACAGCCCGCCGAGGCCTACGAGGAAGGCGCCGGCGTTGCCATCCGCGGTGCCGGTCTGATCGTCGTGTCGTCCCGACCAGGGATGCTGGAATGGGCCACGGAGGCCGCGTGCGAACGGCAGATGGAATGCACGACTGTCATTACCGTTGATGAGGCGGTTGCCAGAGTGCCGGAGGATGCCAGACCGGAATGGTGTGCCCTCCTGATTGACGGCGAAGATATCGATCTCGATTGGCGGGAGGCCCCCAACGCAGTGAGGGCCGCCGGCAGGCCACTTCCTTGCATCCTGGTTCATCCCGATTGCCCCGAAACCGACGCATTCGATGCGGGTTACATCTGTGTTCTCAGGACGCGAGATCCACGCCTGCTAAGTAGAGCCATACGGACCGTTGTGGCGGGCGCGTCGTCGCCTCGGCCTCTGGCCGAGACTCCCGGGCCGGCGCCTCTCGCGCGGCCTGGCCTACACCTCTTAGTTGCAGAGGACAATCAGATCAGCCAGCAGATCATTGCAATGATGCTGCAAGGCGGCGGCCATCATGTAACCGTGGCCAGCGACGGAGAGAGCGCGCTTGATAAGTACGAGCAGACCCGTTTTGACCTGGTCATTCTGGATATGAACATGCCCGGACGTACCGGCCTGGAGGTCGCCAAGGCCATCCGGGTATTGGAGGCCACGGGACGCGGGGCGCGGGTCCCGATCATCATGCTCACGGCAGCCGCCAGCATCGACCTTCAGGAAGACTCCGAAGATGCCGGCATTGACGTATTCCTCGCCAAACCTGTTGATCCGCGCTCCTTGTTGCGTGCGGTTGACCATGCCTACCGCACGCCGCTTGAGCCGTCCGGGAAGTCTTACGACACTCCGTCGCACGCTCAAACACAGGATGGCTATATTGACCACGTTCTGCTTCGAGATATGGCGCGCTTCTCCAATGATCCCGCCTTCGTGCAGACTCTGACCAGACAGTTCAGCAAAGATGCGCGACAACTCATCGACGAAATCGAAGCTGCCTTGGTTGACAAAGACTACGAGCAGTTTCGAGAGTTGGCCCACGCGCTCAAAGGCTCTTCGATGATGGCCGGCGCGATTCGCCTGGGGGATTCGGCAGCCCGTGCCGAGAAGATCACCAACCGTAACGTAGACTCCGTAGACAACGAGGTAATCAGCGATCTCCGCAAGACATTCGAAGCCACGCAAATCGAACTCTTCCGAATGTTTGCTCCGCAGTCGGCGGAACACGACACCGTGACCGAGCGTCCGAGCCACGTCATGAGGACTATCGTTCAGCAGTAAGTGATGGAGAATTCTCGAACGGGTGTGGAGGGGCACCGCTTGACGTTCAAGTGCTCGGATAGGCCGGTAACGAAACAGTAAAGGGCAACAATGAAAATCGATCCATCTATCCGTGAGGAGATAGTTCGCCGTCTTTTCGAGGCCGCGGACACAAAACTTACCGCGGACAATGTAACTAAAGCGACCTCCCTTCGCGAGGATCTGGGGATTAATTCAATGTCATTGATAGCCTTGGCATTAGACCTCCAAGAAGACTTGGGCATTGTCATCGAAGATGAGGCCTTGAGCAGGATTCAAACTGTTGGAGACCTTTTCGAGACAATCGAGAGCATCCAAAAAGAGGGCTGACCAGTGCGTGTTACCGACCAAGAATGAACACTCGCCGCGTTGCAATCACCGGCATTGGACTGATCTCGTGCTTGGGGCACGACTACGCCGAAGTCGTGCGCGCCCTGCGAGACGGCGTGAGCGGCGTTCGTGCCATGCCAGAGTGGGAAAGCTTGGGTCTGAAGAGTCGAGTAGCGGGCGCAATAGTCGGCATTGACGCCAAGCTGGAACGCTCACCCCTCCCGAAAAAGTTGCTTCCTGCGATGTCGGAAGCAGCGAAGTACTGTTGCATCGCGTCCCTCGACGCAATAAACGATTCGGAGCTTTCCGAGACAGACGTGCAGTCGGATAGAACGGCGTGCATCGTCGGTACAGGAATCGGGAGCGTGGAGACCGTCTACGCGGGGGGGCATCAAGTCTATTCGGGGCAGATTGGAAAGCTCAGCCCATTTACCGTGCTGAAAAGTATGGCCAGTTCGTCCAGCGCGGCGGTGGCGAATTTGCTCAAGGTCCACGGACGTAGCTACTCAATTAGCTCCGCTTGCTCCACGTCTTCCCACAGCATCGGTACGGCTTACGAACTCATCCGGTCCGGCATCATAGATCGCGCGATCGCAGGCGGTGGCGAGGAGGTGCATCCCCTCATTGCTTCGGGGTTTCAGGCTCTTCGCTTTGCTCTATCGACAAAGTACAACGACCGTCCCGAACAGGCGTCGCGTCCATATGACATCGCCCGCGACGGGTTCGTGGTTGGCGGTGGTGCGGGGATCGTCGTTCTCGAGGCTCTCGACCAAGCCTTGGCGCGCGGAGCGCGCGTGCGCGCCGAGATAATTGGATTTGGCACAACCTCGGATGGTTTCGACATGGTAATGCCAGAGCCAACCGGCACACATGCTGCCAAGTGCATGCTAGGTGCCATTCAAGGCAGCGGTGTTAGTC
>JAERMM010000364.1 GCA_016844585.1 Chloroflexota bacterium
CGCCTGACCTGACAGATCCATAAGGGGGCGCAGCCTGCTTGTTTGACCCCCTGCGTGTCACGTCTTTTCCGGCCCGGCGCCGCGATTCTTCGAGACCAGCACCTTGATCAGGCCGTCGATTCCCGACACACGCACCTGCGCCGCGAAATCCTCGCGATAGTTGGTGATGAGGGACACGCCGCTGACCTTGACGTCGAAGACTTTCCATCCCGAAGGCGTCTTCGCCATGTCGTAGTCGAGTGTCACCGTCTGGGCGCCCCTTTGCCGTATATCGGACTTCACCGTGACCTCGACGTCATCGGGTCGCATGCGTAGCGGTTTGAACTCGATTGCCTGGTCGCGGTACAGAGAAAGCGCGTTCGAATAGGTGCGCACCAGCAGGGTCTTGAACTCTTCGGTGAGCGCCTTCTGCTGCTCGGGTGTCGCCCGGCGCCAGTTGACCGCCACCGCAATCTGGGTCATGCGCGCGAAATTGAAGTGGGGCAGGATCCGCGTCTCGACGAGGAATGCGATCTTCCTCGAGTTCCCCGCCTGGATGTCCTTGTCCTGCTTGATGATGGCTATGACCTCCATGGTGACGTTTTTCACCTGGACGTCGGGCGCGACCTCCTGCGCCAGCGCGACGGACGAAAATGTGACAAGCAGCAGTGATAGCAGGTGCTTCATGGGATTCAACGCAAAGCGTGGGATGCGCTCGGGGTCGCGCCGGCAATGCCAGGATACGCGACCAGCACGCCGATGTCGGCCCGCGGGTATATCGTTTCGTTCCCGGACTGCTCCGCGTCAGCCTGCCCAAGGGCGGGCGCCGGGGCGGGCAGCGCCGAGGACGAATTTTCCGGTTCGCGCTCGCGCGGCGGATCCCCGTCGTAAATGAGACTCCGGCGCCGCTGCAGATAGGAGTCCCGGACGAACCGGTACTTGTCGAGCGCCGCCTCCTCCATGACACGCACGGCATCCAGGGAGTAGGCACGGGCGTTGACCGCGCGCCCCGCATAAAGGGTGTTGCGAGTCGGAATGTGATTGAGGTTCCAGACTGGCTCGACGGCGTAGTCCACGCCAAGAAGAGCGATTCCGTCCCGAAGCGTACTGGCCCCCAGGAACGGCAGCACGATGTACGGTCCACTGCCGACTCCCCAGCGTCCGAGCGTCTGCCCGAAGTCCTCGTTGTGCTTTTCGATTCCGGCGTCCGAGGCGACGTCGATCAGGCCGCCCAGTCCGATGAACGTATTGATGGCCACGCGCATCACGTCCTGCAGCGCATTTCCGGGCTTGCCCTGCAGCAGATTGTTCGCCGCGATCCAGACGTCCTCGATATTGGAGAAAAAGTTGGTTACGCCGGTGCGGATCAATTCCGGAAGCACGGCACGATACCCCTGGGCGACCGGCTTCAGCAGCACCTGATCGAATGTCTCGTTGAAACCGAAGATCGCGCGGTTGAGCGGCTCGAGCGGATCCCGGGCGCTGCCCCCGCCACCGGTCGTGGCGCAAGCCGACATCAGCCCCGCCAGCAAAGCCACGGCACAAAGTCTCCTGATCCCGTGCAAGACTGTCATTGTTGTTTCCCGTCGCTCTTCTTGTCGCCGCCACCGTCAGCGGCTTTACTATACAGGAACTGGCTGATGAGATTTTCGAGAACGACTGCCGACTGCGTAATCTTTAACGCGTCGCCATTCTTCAGGTTGACCGAGTCGCCTCCCGCAGCCAGGCCGATGAACTGCTCGCCCAGCAGCCCCGAGGTGAGGATCTTCGCCGAGGTATCCTTCGGAAACTCGAACCGGCCCTCGATGGACATCACCACCACCGCGTCGAAGGTCTGGTTGTCGAAGTGAATCTCGCGCACGCGCCCCACGACCACGCCCGCGCTCTTCACCGGTGCCCGCACCTTGAGGCCGCCGATGTTGTCGAACTTGGCGTTGATCTGGTACGAATTCGCGCCGGCAAACGGCGAGAGATTCGCGACTTTCAGCGCCAGAAACAGCAGTGCGCCGAAGCCGATCGCGACGAACACACCCACCCAGAGATCCAGCGTCTTGCGAGACATCATGTTCAGTTCCCCCGGAACATCAAAGCAGTCAAAACAAAATCCAGCGCGAGCACCGAAAGCGAGGAGGTCACCACCGTGCGCGTCGTGGCGCCCGACACGCCCTCCGCCGTCGGCGGCGCGTCGTAGCCCTCGAACACTGCGATCCATGTTATCGCAATGCCGAACACGAAGCTTTTGATGACGCCGTTCAGGATGTCCTCGTCGAAGTCCACCGCGGACTGCATCTGCGACCAGAACGAGCCCTCGTCCACGCCGATCATCCGCACACCGACCAGATAGCCCCCGAAAATACCCATCGCCGAGAACAGCGCGGCGAGCAGGGGCATCGATATCACGCCCGCCCAGAACCGCGGTGCAACCACGCGCGCGATGGGGTCGACCGCCATCATCTCCATGGCCGCGAGCTGCTCGGTCGCCTTCATCAGGCCGATCTCCGCGGTGATGGCCGAGCCGGCGCGGCTTGCGAACAGCAGACCGGCCACCACCGGCCCGAGCTCGCGCACCAGCGACAGCGCGACCAGCACGCCCAACGCCTCCGAAGACCCGTAGCGCACCAGCGTGTCATAACCCTGCAGTCCCAGCACCATGCCCACGAACAGCCCCGAGACGACGATGATGATGAGGGATTGCACCCCGGTAAAATACATTTCCCGCACCGTGAGATGCAAGCGCCGGAAGCTCGTGCCCGAGTGCTTGAGAATGAGGATGAAAAAGCGCGTCGCAAACCCCAGCCGCCAGATCATTCCGGTG
>JAERMM010000118.1 GCA_016844585.1 Chloroflexota bacterium
GGGTCCTCTGATTTTCCCCCCACCCAACCCTCCCCCGCAGGGGGGAGGGAACAGACTCACTCCCTCCCCCTCGACGGGGAGGGTTGGGTGGGGGAGTGGTCCCCGGAGGTTCCCGTTTTCCCCTTCTTTTCGGGCGGAGGTGTGAGGAATGGTTGAACTGGGCGTGTTCATGCCAGTGGGCAATAACGGTTGGATCATGTCCGAGACGGCTCCGCAGTACATGCCCACCTGGGAGCTGAACCGCGACATTACCCTGCTCGCGGAGGAGATCGGCTTCGACTACGTCTTCTCCATGGCCAAGTGGGGCGGCAACGGTGGCAAGACCCATTTCTGGGACTACACTATCGAGTCCTTTACGCTGATGTCGGCCCTGGCGCCGCTCACCCATCGGCTGCAGCTCATCGGCTCGATCTCTCCAACGCTCATGCACCCGGCCGTCTTCGCGAAGATGGCCGTCACCCTGGACCACATCTCGAATGGCCGATTCACGCTGAATATCGTGAGCGCCGGCAACATCCGCGAGTACACGCAGATGGGGCTTTACCCGGAGGATTTCGAGTCGTTTCGCTACGAATACACCGAGGAGTGGATTCGCATCGCCAAGAAGCTGTGGAGCGAGCCGAGCGTTACTTTCAAGGGGAAGTACTTCTCGCTCGACGACTGCCGCTCGGACCCGAAGCCCATCCAGCAGCCGCACCCGCCCATCGTGTGCGCCACGAACTCCGAGCGCGGCATGCAATTCGTGGTGGACGAGTGCGACGCCATCTTCGTCGGGGGAACGACGGAGCGGATACGGCCCATGACTCAAAAGCTGCATCAGATGGCTGAAGAGGCCGGCCGGAGCGTGAAGACACACGCGCTGATCCTGTTGATCATGGCCGACACCGACGCCGAGGCCCAAGCGCTGTTCGACCACTATCGCGAGGGGGCCGACTGGGAGGCGATGGCCTTCGTCTACCTGCGGAAGTCGGCCGAGGACGGCTGGGACTCGACCGAGGTTCGCGAGCAGCTGAACGCCCCCCGCTACATTTCCTACCAGACGCCCATCTACATCGGCGGGCCGCAGACCATCGCGGACGCGATAACCGACCTGGCGGTGAACGGTGGCGCCGACGGCCTCGTCCTGACGTTCCACGACTACATCGACGGACTGCAGCGCATGCACCGCGACGTGATGCCCATCCTCAAGAGCCGCGGGCTCCTGAGCGAAGCGGGGCTCGCAGCCACGGCATAATCCCAACGAGAACAGGAGGAGACACTTGGCAAACGTAATGCGTGTCGGTATCGCAGGCCTCGGGCTGGCCGCGCGGCAGGGGGTTGAGGCCTTCAAGGTGAATCCGGGCGCCAGATTGACGGCCGTTGCTGACGTTCGAACCGATGCGCTCGAAGAGTGGCGAGGGCGCTACGGCGTGGAGACGTTTACCAGCGTTGAGGCAATGTGCGAGAGCCCCGAGGTAGACGCCGTTTGGATTTGCACACCTAACCAGCTCCATTCGCGGCACACGATCGCCGCCGCCGGGAGCGGCAAGCACGTCATCTGTGAGAAACCCATGGCGGTGACCCTCGATGAGGCCGAGGCCATGGTCGATGCCATCGATCGCAACGGCGTGAAGTACGTGCAGGGCCACTCCAAGATCTACGACCCGCCGATTCGCAAGATGCGCGAGATCGCGGCGAGCGGCCAGCTCGGGCGCATTATCCAGATCAACACCTGGCACTGGCGCGGGTGGATGCGGTCGCCGCGACTTCCATCGGAGGTGGACTCGCGCACCGGCGGCGGGGTTGCTTATCGACAGGGACCACACCAGATGGACATCGTGCGCTTCATCGGCGGCGGTCTCGTCCGCAGCATGCGGGCTGTCACTGGCCGGTACCACCCGACGTTTGAAACCGAGGGCGACTACACCGCGTTCCTGGAGTTCGAGGACCACACCGCCGCGACGGTCGTACTCAACGGCTATGGATACTTCGACATCACCGAGCTAACCTGGGGAATCGGCGAGGGCGGGAGCATCTGGGCGGGGCGCGATAGCTCGCGCTCAGTGCCCGTGGCCATGCGCCCCGTGACGCCCGAGGAGAAATACGGGCTGGCCAAGTACAACGAAGACCGTCACCAGGAGCGGGCCCAGCAAACCGATCGCTTCCAACCGTTCCTCGGCCTAACCCTGGTAAGCTGCGAGCGCGGCGACATTCGGCAGTCGCCGCACGGCGTCTACATCTACGACGAGACCGGCTGCAATGAGGTCATCTGCGAGCCCGACTCGGACCCGGCGGGCGAGCTGCGAGAGCTGGTGGACTCCGTCTCCGAAAATCGGCCATCGTTCCCAGATGCCCGATGGGGAATGGCGACGCTCGAGGTGGTGGTCGGCATGATGGAGTCGTCGCGCCAGCGCCAGGACATCCAGTTGACGCGGCAGGTGGCCTGCCCGCCGATTCCAGCGGCGGCGCTCAGCTAGCGGGAGGGTCGACCCTCAGTCGATCCCGTACTCCGCCCAGCGCGCCTGGACCTTTGCTCCGAGCTCGCCGCTGACCGCGATTCACCGGCGCGATGAAGCCGCTTTGGCGACGATCGGCCGTCGACCGTTTGGTTTCGCAACGTGGCGTCGATGAATACCTGGACACGGCTGACGCTCGGCTCAATCTCGGCCGAGCTCATTCGATGTAACCCTTCTGTCGCCAGAAGCGCTCGGCCGCGGGGTGCAGGGGCACGTAGAGCGGGCCCTCCTTCGTATCTCGGCACATCCAATCGAGCGGGAGCTCCTTCCGGCCTGCCACTCCGTCGCGAGCCGTAAATGGAATACGGTCCTTTCGTACCTCCAGAGCGTCGCAGAAAGCCGTGACGAGGTCGTCGGGTGTATCGGCGTGGGTGTAGACGATCCATCCGCTGAAGTCGATGGCCCAGATCTCTTCCTCAATTGTGGGGTACGTTTCCTTGTCGAGCCTGACGCGCCGCAGGCCCATGGCCTCGAGCTTCACCAGGTGCTCCTCATCGAACCGCAAGAACCGCATCCCGAGGGACAGCGCGGTTTCCGCGTACATGGGCATTGCTTCATCCCAGATCGCGTCAATCTCGCCGCGCTCGAACGCGGCGATGCGCAGGTCCGGCGTTCCTTGGTCGTAACTGACGTGGCCGCCCCACGAGTCGATGTCCTCCAGCGTGAATCCCAGTGCGGCGACCGTCTCGCGGATCAGCACGAGCCCCGAGTGGTTGCGCTGCCCGCGAACCGATACGCGAAGCGGGTAGCGCCTGTCTCGGAGGTCGGTCAGTGAGACGAGCCCCGTATCCGCCCGCACGGCGAAGCCAAGCTGGTCGATCTGCGGCAGCACCGTAATCGCACGAACGGGGACCGGTTCAGAATACGGGCCCAGACCGCGGATGGCCAGCGCGAGGATGGCGCCAGGATTGACTATCGCAAACGTGACCTCACGGCTCGCAACCTGGTTCACGACCTCCCACGAGTCGCTCCCGAACAGGCACACGCCCCACTCTTGAGCGCCCTGCGCGCGCATGTACACCAGCGGCTGATGGTGCGGCCAGTTGGCCACGGCGGACAACTCGGCGGCAACCTCGAGGATAAGCCTCCCTCTTTGAACCTGCGGACTCCCAAGAAGATACTTTTGGCCGCTGCGTGGCCAGCTGGATGGCTGCATCGCTCGCTCCTACTGCCGAACCGCGGCCGCATGGCCGCGAATATAGCACCGCCCAGGCGAACCGTCTAGCAGAGCCACACGCTGCCCTAGGTGTGGTGGACCCACTATCAAGAATGCCGGTTTGCCAAAGGAACGACGGCGGCATATATTGGCATCGGCCGTAGCGATAAGAGCGAACCGTGAGGTAGGCGCATGATGACAGCACGCGCGGCGCTTGCGATCCTCCTCCTGGCATCGATGGGGTGCAACCCGGCCACGCCGTCGACCGCTCCGAACTCCCAACCATCGGACGCTGTTCCCAGGCCAATCAAGACGCTGACGATCGCTCAGCTCAACAGCGTCAAGGCCTACGCGCTCTGGGATTTCAACAACACCGACGGAGGAGGGACCTCCCTCGCTGAAATCCACACCAATGGACTGGTGACAGCCGACGCCGACGGCAATCTGGCCCCGCAGCTCGCGGCGAAACTTCCTTCGTTGGAGGACGGCACCATCGTGCTGCTCCCGGACGGACGCATGCAGACCACCTGGCAGCTGAGGCCGAACATCCGCTGGCATGACGGAACGCCGTTCACCGCCGACGACGTCGTGCTCACCTGGCAGATCGCGGTGGATCCAGACCTCCGCCAACCCGGTGGTGAGATAGCCCAGAACATCGAGCGCGTCGAGGCGACCGGTCCCCTCACCATGGTCATGAGCTGGAGGACGACGTTCTATCGCGCGCTGGACCTGGGCGTGCAATTGTTCTGGCCCTACCCGCGGCATCTGCTCGCCGAGCCGTTCCAGGGAGACAAGAACGCCTTCCGAGCACTCCCTTACTTCAGCACCGACTACGTCCAGCTCGGACCGTTCCGTCTCCTCGACTTCGGGCTGGGCGAGCAGCAGGTTTTCGAGCGATTCGACGCCTACTATCTTGGCCGCCCGAAGCTCGACCGCATCGTCATTCGTACCATTGAGGACTCGAACGTCGTGCTCGCCAGCCTCCGCTCCGGGGCCCTTGACGTGGCCACCGAGAAGGTGCTCCCCTCGGAAGGCGTAATGCTGCTGCGAGAGGAGTGGAGCCGCGGTGGGGGCGGAAGAATCGTGCAGCGGCAGGAGAACTGGCGCTACCTCTGGTTCCAGTTCCACCCGGAGTATGCCCGCCCCATCGAGATCAGTCAGGACGTGGGCATCCGACGCGGCTTGCTCTACGCGCTCGATCGAAACGCGCTGCGCGAGCTGCTTTACCCCGGTTTCGCCAATACCAGCGCTGATTCTTTCATGCCGACCAACGACCCTCGGGCGTCGGCGGTGGGCCAACCATTCTCGCGCTATGCATTCGACCCGTCTCGCGCAACCCAGGAGCTGGAGGCCGCTGGCTGGCGCAAGTCCGTCGATGGCGCGGCGCGCAACCAGGCCGGGGACGTCGTGCAGATCGAGCTGCGAGGCGTGCCCCGCGACACCCAGGAAGTCGCGGTCGTATCTGAGAACTGGCGGCGCCTTGGGCTCGACATCAAAGAGAACATCCCGTCTCTTGCTCTGCAGCGGGACGTCGAATACAAGTCCAAGTTTCCCGCTATCGAGACGCGAGCCCGATCGACCGGCGATCAGATCTTTAATAGCTTCGACACCCGACGGCACTCAACGCCGCAGAACCGCTGGACCGGCGACAACAGCGGCCACTACACCAATCCAGTGCTCGATCGAATGATCGACGGCCTTCACGGGACGCTGGACAAGGGTGCACAGGGCGCCATTCTTCGAGAGATGGGCGAGTTGATTGCGGCCGACTTGCCAGCGTTGCCCACGTACTTCCGAACGAACTTCGCAGTGGTCACGGAAGGCGTGCGAGCGCTTGAGGACTACGCGGGCAGCCGAGGACCGGGCGCCGGTCCGGGCCTTTTGTCGCGGTCATCTTACCTATGGGACCGCGACTGACAATATCGTGGCGGTCAGCTCGTCGATCGGCGCGCTGATGATGCCCATGCGGTGCAGCGCCGCAAGGTGGACGCGCTCCAGCTCCCGTGCGCTCACTGCGCCAAACGGCGACTCCGCGAGATCGTACGCATAGCACGCCCCTGCCACCATGACGGGGCGGATGCCCAGGTTCTGCGCGTAGCGGGCGGCGGTGTTGGCGCCGCGGTCAACGGCCATACCGGTGATCAACAGCGTGTCCCGACCTTCGTTCTTCAGCCGCGCTTCGAGCTCCGTGTTGTACAAGGCTCCCGACCCCTCGTGACGGAGAACCGTTTCGCCGTCGACGGGAGCGATCGGCGCGCAGATCTCGAAGCCAGCGTATCCTCTCGCCGAGATCGCGTAATACACTGGAATCCCCGCTTTGCGGCACGCCGCCAACAGTCGGGCGTGGGTCGGCATACCATCTACCGCCCACTGGTTGTAGCTCGGGCTGCCCTTCTCGACGATGGGCGAATTCATGTCGTACACCAGGATCGCGGTTCGTTTTGGATCAATCTCCACTGCCATTTGTCGCCCTCCAGAGTCAATCGGCCGCGGCGCCTTGACGATAGCCCGGCCGGGGGGCCATCTTACCATTGCTATTGGGAGCACAATCGTTTTGGGGGCTGCCGGTGCTGACCCGAGAAGAGAACGAGCTACTGACCAGGGTCGGGCCGGGCACGCCGATGGGTGGCATGTTGCGACGCTACTGGATCCCCGCCTGTCTGTCGGAAGAGCTGCCCGAGTCGGACTGCGATCCGATCCGCGTGCGCCTGCTCGGCGAGGACCTCGTCGCCTTTCGCGACAGCAGCGGGCGGCCGGGCGTCCTTGAGGAATACTGCCCGCACCGCGGCGCATCGCTCCACCTGGGTCGCAATGAAGAAGGGGGGCTGCGCTGCATCTACCACGGCTGGAAGATGGACGTGGACGGCAACGTCCTTGACATGCCCTGCGAGCCTGAAGGCAGTACATTCAAGGAGCGCGTCAAGGCAGTCGCCTACCCGGTGCGCGAGCAGGGCCGGACGATCTGGGTGTACATGGGCCCGCGGGAGCATATGCCGCCCTTCCCGAATTTCGAGTGGACACTCGTGCCTGACGGGAATCGGAGCATCGCGAAGGTCATGGAGGAGGCAAACTGGCTGCAGGCGGTGGAGGGGACCGTCGATTCCTCACACGCGGACGTGCTGCACAACGGCGCCGATACGCTGCTCAACCGCGACCCTAATCGGCCGGCGGACACGAAGCCCGAGATCGGCTTCCGCGACACCGCCTACGGATTCTGGACCTGCTCGTGGCGGCGCCACCAGGATGACCCCGAGCATTTCAACCGGGTGCACACAACGAACATGATCCTTCCATTCTTCTGCCTGGTGCCGCCGCGCGGCCACTACCACATCCACTCGTACGTGCCGATGGACGACACCCATACGTGGGACTACAGCATTTACTACAGCCCAACGTTGACCATCAACCACGAGAAAACGATGGCGCGGCGGACGGTCATGCCCGGCGTGGACCTGTACCCGGACCGCCGCAAGATCCGCAACCTCTCCAACGACTACGGCCAGGACCGACAGGCGATGCGCGAGCGGCGCAGCTTCTCAGGGATCGGCGACAACCCGCACGAGGACCACGGGATCCAGGAGAGCATGGGGCCGATCCTCGACCGCAGCCGCGAGCACCTCGGCGCCGTAGACGTGGGGATCATCCACTTGAGGCAGGTGCTGCTCGAAGCGGTCCGCGGGTTCCAGCGCGGCGAGCCGCCGCTGGGCATCGCTCCATCGATCGCCTACGACCAGATCCGCAGCCTGCGCCGCATCCTGCCGCGCGAAGTGCCCTGGACCGAGGCGTACGACTATCCCGCCGAGGACATCTTCCCCGAGTACGCCAAGGAGCTTATCGAGTAGGTTGCTTGCCCCGCGTGGACTCAACCATTGGTTAGAATCAACCGGTCTTGTTGCGTAGACGCTCCCCGGGTCCGCAAGAAAACCGTTGATAAATCGGACCGTATGGACTAAGTTACTACTGTAAGAAGTACACTTACGTCCCGATTCATTCCCAGGGCGAATGGTGGTTCATGATGCGCACCGTCGATATCCAGTACTACAGCACGATCTTGTTTGCCCGCCCATCCGGATGGGAGGGAGCTGCGCGCATTCTTGACTTTGGCAACCTCCTCACCGAGTACATGTACTCGAACTCCGTGGCACAAGCCGACTATTTTGCATCCCGCTCTGATTGGGAGGCGGTCGGGGCCGATCTGTTTCGCGCGATGCGTGAAATCTCCTACGTCCCTGACTAAGCAATCGATTGGCGAAGAAACCCCAGCGCCCTAAGAACAATAGCGCTCCGGCGCGAGTGCCGCCAACTCAGGTGGCCAGCATTGCGCAGGTGGCCTTCCATGCCGAGGCCGTCGCCGAATCCTTCAGAGGCCCTTTGCCGCATCCAAACATGCTTGTCCAGTACGAGCAGGCCTTGCCCGGCGC
>JAERMM010000119.1 GCA_016844585.1 Chloroflexota bacterium
GCCGGCTATGCGAAAGGGGCAGACGGCGTCTACACCAGCCCGGCGGACGGCCGCGTGGTGATCGAAGTCCTGTCCACCGGCGGAGGAACCGGGGACACGGAGCGGTCCAGTACCGCGAGCGACTGGCGCAAGGCGGGGTTCGACGCGCAGGAGCGCAACCTTCCGCAAGCGCTGTCGCTTGACGGGCTGACGCGCGCGAGCTTTCCGGGTCTGAGCCTGACGGCGCAGAGCGCGACCGACACGGCGATGTCCGCCGCGTTCGCGACCGCCCAGATCGGGCGACCCGAGAACAGGTGGAACGGGATCAACCGCGGCGGATACTCGAACCCCGAGTACGACCGCGTCGTCGACGCCTTCAACTCGGTGCTGGATCCAAACGAGCGCATTCAGCAGCGAGCGGCCATGGCCAAAATCATCAGCGACGACCTGCCCGGCTTGCTCCTCTACTACAACCTGCAGCCAGCCCCGCACGTCGCTGCGCTCACCGGCCCGACGCCGACAGGGTCCGACGCGACGGGCTACGTGACCTGGAACATTCTGGACTGGGATCTGCTCTGACCAGCTGACGGCCGAGCGGCAAAGAATTTGAACCGTGCGTCAAACTGACGTACATTTGAGAGAGCACATCGGACGGCGCGGCGGCTCTCCAGAGGGACGTTGGACAATATGAGAACGCAGAGACACCTCAGACGCAACATCCCACCGGCGAGTCAGAATCACCCTTTGAGTACTCAGTTTGGCAGGCGCTGACGGACGCGGGTCTCGATGTTGACCGCCAGGTGGGATGCTCAAGCTTCCGAATAGACCTTGCCGTTCGAGATAGTGAGAGGCCAGGCCGCTATCTCCTGGGCGTGGAGTGCGACGGGGCGATGTATCACTCGTCGCTTGTCGCGCGAGACCGAGATAGGCTCCGCCAGCAGGTGCTCGAGGGTCTGGGCTGGAAGATCCACAGAATCTGGTCAACGGACTGGACGCGCGACAGGAGAGGCGCACTGGAGCGCCTTATGGAGCGTGTCCGGGCACTGGCTGCAAGTTCGGGCGATCTGTCGCCAACGGGTGGCGACGCCAGTAGCGCCGATTCAAGGGTAGTCGATCAAACACCCGGGTCGGCGCTGAAGTCCGTTTCCGGTAACGGACTAAGCCTGGCTCCACGAGACGACCCGTATCTCGGCGTCGTCGGAACTTACGACGAAACTCCTTCAGGCCAGCGTTCACGTAATGATTTCTACGACAGTCCGAGGCGTGTGGGGCAGGACATTGCGCTGGTCGTTAACCATGAGGGTCCGATCCACGAGGATTTGGTGGCGCAGCGGGTCGCCCGCATGTACGGACTGATGCGCACGGGCGAGCGCATGGTCGACCTTATCCGGGCGCAAATCATTCAGTTGACATCGGGGTCCATTAGGCGAAGGGGTTCATGGCTTTGGCCTGCCGATGGTGATAGCGTCAATCCCCGGCGGCCCGTTTCTGGGGTAAAGCTGCGAGACGCTAGCCACGTGCCGCCCGAAGAGCTTGAGGCTGCCGCAAGGCTGGTCTGTCAGCTAACAAGAGGCGCAAAGCTCGAACAGTTGGTGCCGGAGATTGGCCGAGTCCTGGGCTATGGTCGGACGGGCTCCGACGTAGCAGAAGCCGCTACGAACGCCGTGCAAAGGCTGGTTGTCTCTGGGACCTTGGTTGATAGGGAAGGGGTTTTTGGTCAGCGCCGTTGACCAACCCGAAGCTGGTCAGGAACGGAGCCTTCCTGCTGAAAACATGCGCACGGCCGGGCCTGCTCCAACGACGGGTCGCGGGGCCATAGGGCCGGCCTTGGGTACGAAGATGAGCGTGCAACAGTCGCAACAAACCCCCTTCCCGGTAGACCGTCGTGAACTGGCGACGACTCCGCAGCCAGCGAGGCGCACCATTGCTGAAGAGCTGCGAGGGAAGGGCTACGAGGTCATCGATAGACGCCCGGCGGGGAGGCTTTGGGTCGTAGGAGGTGATGAACTGAGGGAGTTCTTCAAGGCCTTCGATCGCGAGCGAGGCAGTCGCTTCCGTCAAGCTTTCACTCCCATTGCGGCGCTCCGAGACCGAATGGGATGGTGGACTGACTACGATGGCTAACCCCAGTCAACGGCTCCTCATTGAAGGCCAACCAGCGCTTACGAACCTCGATTAGATTGATCCTCCCTATTTTCCAGTGTGGAGACGTCTCCAGTGCGGTAGGATAGACCGACCACGGAGCGTGGCTATCGCCGGCGTCGGGCCCCGCGCAGGCGCTCTCCGACGCGAGCATCTCGAGGTGACCGGGCATGATCTATTCTCCGACCGCGCCGCGCCTGCGATTCGTCGCCCGCGTCGTCGGCGTCCTGACTGCCGGCCTGCTGATCGCCTGCCAGCCATCGCCGACCGCCTCGCCACCCGCCAGGTCCTCGTCGGCAACGGGAGGAGCGGCCACCTCACCACAGATGCAACAGTGGGAGCAGGTGGTGGCCGCCGCTCGACAGGAAGGCGAGCTGACCCTGTACGGAGCGATCAGCGGGGGGATCCGTGAAGCTTTGATCGAGCCATTCGAGAAAGCGTACCCGGGGATCAAGGTCAACGGAACGTTCGCCCCGGCCAATGACCTCGTGCCTCGAATCCTGGCGGAGCGAGACGCGCGCAAGTACATCCCGGATGTCATCGTCGGCCCGGCGAGCCAGGCGGTGTTGCTCCTCAAACCCGTCGGCGCGGTCGCGCCGCTCGAGCCGGCGTTTCTGCACCCGGAAGTGACCGACCTGTCTCTGTGGTACCAGAACCGTCGCTGGTGGGTCGACTCGAGCGAGCCTTACACCACCATGGCATTTCAGGCGTACGTGGGCACGACAATTACGTACAACAGCCAGATGGTGGACCCGCGGGAGTTCACATCGTTCGCGGACTTGCTCAACCCAAAGTGGCGAGGCAAGATCGTATCCAACGACATCCGTCGCCCCGGCCAGGGTTCGGTCCAGGTCCGTTACGTATACGGCCACCCGGATCTCGGGCCGGCTTTTCTCAATCGGCTGTTCTCCGAGATGGATGTCACCCTCAGCACTGACCACCGACAGATGGTTGACTGGATTGCGCAGGGGCGGTACCCAATCGGCCTGTGGATCAGCAGCACGCAGATGAAGGCGGCGATGGAGCTGGGCCTGCCGGTCGGAGAGATTCCGGGTGACCAGCTCCGCGAGGGGGCGCCGATCAGCATTGGCGGCGGCACCATCAATCTCGCGGGCGATGCCCCGCATCCGAATGCCGCTCGGGTCTTCATCAACTGGCTGCTCTCGAAAGACGGCCAGGACTCCTGGCAGGAGCACGTCCAGCAGCCATCGCTGAGATTGGACGTGTCGAGGGCCGGACTGGACCCGACGGGGATTCCAAAACCCGGCGTTCAGTACGCCGACGGCGGTACCGAGGAGTATCTGGCCCGCGTCCCCAGTGAGGACATCACGGCCATCGTCGAGCAAGGCCTGGCCCGAGCGACGCGGTAGAGCCCGCGCAGCGAAGGGAGGCGGTGGCCGGGCCTGCTCCCGGGATGGGTCGTGAGGGCGATGGGGCCGGACCCGCGCACGGCGATGCCGGCTCAGCGGCATCGCCGCGATGACGTGACTTGACCGCGGCCGGGACGCGCGGTTGCGACCAATTGCGTTAAGGCCGCATCAACGAGCGCCCTGCGTCGAGCGGGATCAGCGCTCCGGTGATGCGGGCGGCGTCGTCGGAAGCGAGAAACGCGACAGCGGCAGCCACATCCTCCACCGTGTTGATCTGATTCAGCGCTGTGTTTTTGGCGAGATCCGCCTGCTGTTTGGGATCGCCACGGCCGCCGGCTGGCGCCAGAGGGCCGAGGAGCAGCGCGTTCACCCGGACGCCCTCGACGCCGTGGTCGAGGGCCATGACCACGGTCAGCGAGTTGAGCGCCGCCTTCGTCGCCGATCGGATGACACGGCCCTTTACGCCGGGCGCTGCCACCGAGGACAGGTTAATGACGGAGCCCCCGCCCGTCTTGGCCATCGCCGGGATGGCCGCACGCGACAGAACGATGGTTCCCTTGAGGTCGACGCGCAGCTCTTCGTCGAAGTCTTCGTCGGTCAGATCGTAGATGGTGCCGACGATGCGGCGCGCAGCGCCATAGTTGACGAGGACGTCGACGCGACCAAAGTGCTCGATTGCGGCCGCGACCATGCGCCGGGCGTCGGCATCTCGGCTCGGATCGCCCTCTACTTCAACCACCGACTCGAGACCTGCATCACCAGTCGAGGCGCCAACGCGCGATTTATCGGCTGATCCGTAACAACCGACGATGCTCGCGCCTTCGGCAGCAAGCCGCACGGCGATGGCACGGCCGACCTCGCTCTCGAAGCCGGTGACGACTGCTACTTTGCCATCGAGTCTCATGAGTGCGGAACGGCGGGAGAGGGAACTCTTGTTGCGAATCGGAGCGCGGCTTCGGACCGCCAGCGGATCATGGTGTTCCGCGTGGGGTCGCGGATGATGTGCTTCGGGTCATGGCCCTGCTGAACGTCCGCGATGCCCTTGAGCATCTGCAGGCGCATCGCCATGATCACGGCATCGCCCTCCCCCAGAGTCTCCTTGCTGCGATCTACGATGGGCCCCTGGCTCTCGTTGACCATGCTGTCCTGCGCCATGAAGCCCTTCACGCTCGATCCCTGGGTGCGACCCGGAATGCCCGAGATGGTGTCGTAGCGATCGTAGTCCCGAAAGTAGTCGTTCTGGGGACCCGGCGGGGTGAACGCGTCCTCGCGCGGCCAATCGTACACCTCTCCGTTGGGACCAAACGGCGCAAACGAGCACAGAAAACGGTAGCAGTGTGCATCGTCGATCGGCACAAACCACGAGTGGAACCGCCTGACGTCACGCTCGCCGAGGTTGCCATCAACCCTCACCATCCCCGACGGCAGGAACAGGTATTGGACGACCATCCCCAAGGTTGGGCCGTCGTCGCCGGGCGATGCCTTGAGCCCGCGCTGCGCGATCCCGAAGTCGGTCTCCTCGAACTCCACGCGTGGCTTTGGCCAGCTCGCGAGCTGATGCTTCGCGATTGACCAGTTGTCGCTGTGCAGGTAGGCCCCGTGGGGCGTATCGTAGCCACCCTCGAAGTTCTGTACGTAATTGCTGTTGATCTGGTAGTAGTCGGCCTTTCGGGTCCCGTTTTCGCGCACCAAACACTCGTAGCGCGGAAGCAGGGGCTGCTGCTCGGACGGACCCATGTAGGTGAAGATCAGCCCGCCCAGCTCCTGGCATGGATAGGCGGGGTGTTTGACGCGGTCTTTGAACGTGCTGCCTTCAGGCTCAGCCGGCTGCTGGAGGCAATGGCCCTCAACGTCGTACAGCCAGCCATGGAACGGGCAGCGAATTCCGCCGTCTTCGACACGACCGTAGGCCAATGAGGTGAGGCGGTGCGAGCAATGCATCCCCACCAGCCCGGGACGGCCCCCCTCGTCACGGAAAAGCACGAGGTCTTCGCTGAGGATGCGGACCTGCTTGGGCTTGCTGCCGGGCGTCACTTCGCTAGAGAGGGCGATGGGGTGCCAGTAGCGGCGCATGAAGTCACCGCCCGGCGTGCCCGGTCCAGTGCGCGTAAGCTGCTCATTCAGCTTCACATCAAGCATGGGGCACACCTCCACGGCGCCATCTGAGGCGAGTATATGCCGTGCCGTTGTCCTTATGCCGCGATGATCTGCCGTGCGATGAACGCCTTGATCAGGTCGAGGCCCTGGTCGGACTGGTCGCTCGGCCAGCCGCCGTGGGCCGTGCCGGCAAATACGTGCAGCTCGCAGGTCCCTCCGGCCGCCCGGTAGGCCGAGGCGAACCGCTCTTGCATCTCCGGCGTGACATTCACGTCGGCTGTCCCCTGGAGGATCAGCACGGGCGGCGTCTCGGTCCGCTCACCGCGCTCGAGGATCATTTGCGGATTCCCCTGCTGCATCGCTCCACGCGTGGGGAAGTACCCCTCGGTGCGGGTCACCAGATCATCACGCCCGGTCTCCTGCGCGAAGAGATAGCGGGCATACGGGTCGAGGATGGGCCATGTGCAGATGACGTACCGCAGTGATGCGTCGAAGCCGGCCCCATCTCCCAGCGGCTCGGAGGCGTACTGCAGATTTCGCGGGAGCATGCCGACCAGCATGGCCAGATGGCCGCCACTCGACTCGCCCAGAGCTGCAACTGTGTCGGCGTCCGCATTGAAGTCGCTCGCGTGTGCTTTGAGCCAGCGAACACCATAGTTGACGTCTCGAACCGACGCCGGATAGGGATGCGCCGGCGCCTGCCGAAAGTCGAGTGACACGACGACGATCCCGCTGGCGGCCAGCGGCTCGACGAACGAAAGGTGCCCCAGACGGTCTCCGCGCGTCCAGGCGCCTCCGTGCATCGCGACGAACGCGGGAAACGGCCCCTCGCCCCGCGGCCGGTAGAGGCGACCAAGCAGCGGCTCCCCGTCTATTTCTCGATACTGAACGTCGCGAACGTCAAGCTCGTACCGCGCGTTGGGGTCATAGCTCAGTGGCATGCAGGCATCAGGACAGTCACGATCTTCAGGCCCCGCCGCCGATGGCGATGCCGTGAGGAAGTCTGCCCAGGCGTCGGCCTCCGTCCCGTGTGACCACGACCGAGTCACCCCACTGGATGTAGTGGTTGGTGACGGAGGCGCGAACGGTCGGTTTGAAGATGAACACCATGTTTTCCTGCAAGGGGATTTGGAAGTTGCGCTGCTCGCGGCTGGCGCCCCCGGTGATGATGGGACCGTCGTCCCCGGCGCCCCGCCCGTGCATCGAGAGCACTGCCGTCGCAGCCGCGGCCGGGCCGGTCTTTGGCGCGATCTGAGCCGCCCGTCGCACGGTCTTCTCGGCCAGCTCGCCGGAGAGCCTTCCCGGCTTGAGGTCCGCGAGAAGCTCCTCATACAGCTCGCCCTGTACCTTGATCAGCTCCTGGTAAACAGGATCGGGCTGTCCGACGCCAACCGGCGCCACGCCCTGGCAGCGGTAGCCGCCCCATGACGCCTCGAGCTCGCTCATGATGATGTCGCCTCGCTCGAGAATTCTATGGGTCGGACGATTCATCTCGCGAATCGGCTTTCGCCCCGAGATCCAGTTGACGTGCACCGAAAGCTCAGAGCCACCCCGCAGCATTGCGTGGAGCGCATCTGCCCAGACTTCCCAGTCAGTCGCGCCGGGTCGCGCAGCCGCCGTCTGCGCCTCTGTCCCGTCATCGATGAGCTGCTTCGATCGGGCGAGGAAAGCGATCTCTTCCTGGCTTTTGACGTAGCGGGCCTCTCCAAGCAGCTCCATGACGTTGCGAATGTCCGCATTGGGAAATGCGTCGCGGATCTGCGCGTAGGTGCCGTGCAGGATGGTTCCCTCGGGTGTTCGGGTGCCACCGCTCAGCCCAGCGATGCCAATCGTTCGGGGGTTAAGCTCCTTGAGACGCTCGACGATGACCTTTCCGTAGTTACGACCAGCCTCCCGACAATCCGTGACCCAGTTCTGAACGCCGGGCCAGCGCAGCTTGGCTGTCGTCGCGGCGATGGTCACCTCCCCTTCGATGGGGAACACCGCGGCAATGTCCGCGTCGGCGCCGCCCCCGACCTGGGTCAGCCATCTGGTGTTGGCCTGAAAATCGGTCGAGTGTCCCGTGTTTTGCGGGGTCACGATGACGTCGAGGCCTTCGGCAGCCATGCGAGCGCGCACGATACCCCAGCGCCGGTCGCGCTCTGCTAGGGAGAAGCGCGGGTAGGGGTGCAATCCCTCGGTCTGATCGACATCCGCCAGACGCCGATCGACGGTCGCTTGCCACTTTGGATCCTGTAGGCTCATTCTTTGCCCCCTGGGTTTCGGCCGACTAACCGACTCATTGACCGGTCATCCACTAGATCGCCTCGACATCTACTGAGAATGAGCCGACGCCCTCGACTTCGAGCTTGATCACGTCGCCTTCGTGAATCTGGCTGACCCCCGCCGGCGAGCCTGTCGTGATCAGGTCGCCCGGCATCAATGGGTGCGTGTGCGATGCGAACTCGATGACCTCGGCCAGCGACTCGATCAGATCACCC
>JAERMM010000365.1 GCA_016844585.1 Chloroflexota bacterium
GGTTCGCGAAGTCGTCGGGAGCCAAATCGCAGCGTTCCAGCAGTTGCAGTCCAGCGATCGCTCGATCTGCCTGGTGCTGGAGGAAGGCGGCAACGTAGTCGGAACAGTCACGCTCTACGTGCTGCCGGCACTTTCTCACGATGGGCGTCCGTTCGCCATTGTTGAAAATGTCGTCGTCGACGAATCGGTGCGTCGGAAGGGGATGGGGCGGCGGCTCATGGAGCACGCCGAACGAGTCGCGCGGGAGCGCGGCTGTTACAAGGTTTCGTTCACGAGCAATGCGCGTCGAACCGATGCTCACGCGTTTTATGAGCGCCTCGGATTCAGCCCCAGCCATCGCGGTTACAGCAAATACTTCGACTAGGCATCAAGCGCCTCGCTGCATCACGGGCGATAGGATCCCTCCCCTCTACGAGCTGGGAAGACGCATTGTTCCTGTTCGCTCTCGTTTCATACAGGTCCGAGTGACCGAAATCGCTCTGATGGCAATTCGATTCGGATTGAGTCACCCGGTCGAACCTCGCCGCCCGCAATCACAATTCCCATGACGCCGGCCTTACGAACGAGGTTACCGTGTGCGTCACGGTCCAACACGGTCGCCATAAGACCGGGCTTGATTCCGTCCAGTTGCACGCAAGGATTGCGCAGGCCAGTCACTTCTACAGCCGCGTCCGTGCCGAGGTGTAGGCGCGTACCGACGGGGAGTCCGAGCAGATCGAGGTGGCGTGTTGTGACGTTCTCGCCCATCTCTCCAGGCGCGACCGGAAATCCCGCCTTGCTCAATTCGTCGTGCAGCTCGGCATGAATGAGATGAACCTGTCGGAGATTGGGCTGGCTCGGGTCGCGAGCTACCCGAGAACGATGCCTGGCCGTGGGACCAGCGTGCGCATCACCCTCGACGCCAAGCCCAGTGAGCAGCCGAATGCAATCCTGATTCGGTTTGCTCATCGTGTGAGTGGCACTACAGCTCACGGCGACTACGATCCCTCTCGTCTGCACTCTTCTCAGTCCAACTCAGAGTCCTGAGGGTCGTGTCGTCGGCCGAGCCATTTGCCGAAGCTCGTGAGCTGCTCGTCGACGTACCCTAGCCCTTCGTAAAAGCTCGCTACGCCTGGGTTGTCGGCTCGTACTTGGAGATTCACCTTGCGGACCCCGAGGCGCAGCATGCGATGTTCCAATGCCTCCATTAGCTTGTTGCCCAGCCCCCTACGCTGCTGAGGCGGGTCGACCGCGAGGTGATACACCCACCCACGTCTGCCATCGTAGGCGCCCATAACGGCCCCGATGATCTCAGCATGGTCGACCGCAACCAGGAAGAGCGAGCGGTCACGCCGACGTTTCTCCGCGACTTCGGCATGGAGGTCCAGCCACGGGCGATCGATGCCCGCTCTTTCCCATAGGGCGATGACGGCAGCCTCATCGGACGGACGGAACGTACGGATCTGCACCGTTCTATGCTTCCTTCATCTGCTACGAGGTCGTTCCCGGTGGATCGGACGAGAGCCATCTAACTTGAGCTGTCCCAGGACCCCTGATACTGCATTGAACGCGCGGTGCGACCGGCGATCTCCGGACCGAGCAATCGTGACACGACGTGGAGCGCCAGATCAATGCCGGCCGATACGCCTGCCGAGGAAATGAGGTTGCCATCCTCCACCCAGCGAACACCCTCGACGACTTCTACTCTGGGGAACGTCTCTCGAAATCGATCGATCTGGCGAACGTGCGTCGTCGCACGGCGCTGATTGAGCACCCCGGCCGCGGCGAGAAGGAACGCGCCCGTGCAGACCGAAGCGGCCACTTCGGTTGAAGGGACCGTCGCCCTAAGCCAGTCGAGCAGGGTCTCGTTCGTATCCTCGACGCGAGTTCCAGCACCACCTGGCGCGACGAGGACGTCGAGATGCGGTGCAGTTTCCAGCGTGTAGTCGGGCAGTACCCGATATCCCAGCCCAGGAAGGCCACCGCTGGCCAAGTAGGGGCGCTGCTCCTGAGCCACGAGGAACACATTGAACGGACGGTCCCCCGCTTGTAGAACGACGGCATTTGCGATCGAGAAGACTTCGAACGGGCCGGAGAAGTCGAGCACTTCGACGTCGTCGAAGATGACGATTCCGACGTTTCGCGTGGGCACAACCTTCCTCCATTAGACGGACCTGTGCCCAGGCGTGCGGCAATCTCGCTGGTCGCTCCCCGGTGGTGCGCTCCACCTCAACGCCAGTTGCGACCAACGCATTCTAGCCGCTTTCCTTTCGGTTTGATTGCGTGGGCGGTTGTCGAACGGGCGTCACGCTGACGTTCATGGGTAGACTCCAGGCTGTGAAAGCGGCAAGAAAGAATGGCCTGATGCTCGATCGATGCGCACACATTTCGAACTCGTGATTTTCGACGCTGATGGCGTCCTGGTTGACACGGAGCCTCAGTCATGCCGGATCTGGTCCAGCGCGCTTTCGGAGATCGCCTTACACATGACCGCCGATGAGGTCGGCGAGCTCTTCACGGGACTTTCGGACGCCGACACCCTTGCGATCATCTCCAAGCTGCTGGATAAGCCCCTGCCGCCAATGTTCCTTGACAGCGTGGCCCGTCGCGAATTGGATCTCTTTCGCCGCGAGCTGCAGCCCATCCCCGGCGTCATCGGCGTGCTGGATTGCATCAAGACCCCAACCTGCGTCGCCTCCTCTGGAACGCACGAGAAGCTCGAGGTCACGCTCGGCGCGACTGGACTTCTCGATCGGTTTGCCGGGAGGATCTTTAGCGCGACTGAGGTGGAGCGCGGCAAACCTGCACC
>JAERMM010000120.1 GCA_016844585.1 Chloroflexota bacterium
GCGCTACACACCGCGGGACCGGCTTCGTGTTTAGGGACTACAACCCGGTAGCCCTTAGCATTGCCCTGGGCCGAGCCCTCGAGGTCTATCGCCAACCGGAGCGTTGGTTGGAGATCCAGGTTCAGGGGATGCAGCGCGATAGCTCGTGGACTGCATCCGCGAGTCGCTACGTCGACCTCTATCATGAAGCTATCGAGCTTAAACGGCTGAGGTCCCCGTCCTGACAACGCCGCTTGGATCGATCAGACCTGTCCTCCACAGAGCCCTGGTTCTAACCTGTTCAACGCCTGTCACGCGCGGATGAGCCACTCCGCGGACTCCCCTCGCGAGACATTCGTCTGTATCCATGGTCACTTCTACCAGCCGCCGCGCGAAGATCCACTGACGGGCTTGGTGCCCCGCGAGCTGGGGGCCGAGCCGTACGCTAACTTCAACGAGAAGATAACCGCGGAGTGCTATCGTCCGAACGCCGAGCTCGGAAACTTCCGTCGACTGAGCTTCGACATCGGGCCGACTCTCGCGACCTGGCTCTCGACCAATGCCTCTGACGTTCTCGCTTCCATCGTCGAGTCCGACGTCGGAAACGCCTTCGCCCAGGCCTACAGCCACTCGATCCTGCCGCTCGCCACGAGGCGGGACAAGACGACGCAGGTCCGCTGGGGCATGGCGGACTTCAAGCATCGATTCAAGCGCGCGCCGAGGGGCATGTGGTTGCCTGAGTGTGGCGTTGACCACGAGACGCTCGAAGTGCTGGCCGAGAACGGGATCGAATTCACCATCCTGGCGCCTTCGCAGGCGGCGACGGCCGACGTTGACGTGGGACGGCCCTACCGCGTTCCAATCGCGGGCGAGAGGTCCATGGTCGTTTTCTTCTTCGACCCGGGTCTGTCTGGAGAGGTCTCTTTTAACCCTGACGCGACCCGCGACGCCGCGGCATTCGCGTCGAGTCGTTTCGATGCGGATCGGCCGCTTTCGCTCATCGCGAGCGATGGCGAGCTGTACGGCCATCACCAGCGTGGCCGCGAGCATTTCCTGCACGACCTGCTGTTCCAGGAGGTCGAGGCGGTTGGACGAACCGTGATCCACCCGGCGGCGTATCTGGATCGCTTCGGCGCCGCGGACGCGGTCGAGATCGTCGATCGCAGCTCCTGGAGCTGCGCACACGGCATCGATCGGTGGTCGACTGGCTGCTCGTGTACCGCTGGCGACAGCAGTTGGAAGCGGGTGGTGCGCCAGGCGCTCGATGCGTTAACCGGTGACCTCGACGCCGTGTACGAACGCGAGGGCGGCGCACTCCTGCTAGATCCCTGGCTGGCGCGTGACACGTATGTCCAGGTGCTCCTCGGCGAGCGTGCGCTGGCGGCATTCCTCGCGACCCATCGCGGCCGCGACCTCAGCCCCGAGGACGAGTGGCGTGCCGGACTCCTTCTCGAAGCCCAGGTTTACGGGCAGAGAATGCATACGAGCTGCGGGTTGTTCTGGGACGATCTCAGCGGTCTCGAGATGCGCAATAACCTTGCTTATGCCGCGATGGCCATCAGGTGCATAGAGCAGGCATCGGGCGTCGCTTTGGGCTCCGTGTTTCGCGACCGTTTGCGCGACGCATGGAGCGCCCAGTCAGGGCGAAACGGCACCGAGATTTACGACGAGATCGATCGTGCGCGCCTTCGCTAGATAACGGCCTTGGGCACCGTAGGTCGACCTGCAGCGAGGAAAGTGTTGTGTCCATGATCTCGGCAGACCGAGGATCGAAGTCGACGGGCGCCAGGCGAATCAAAGCCTGTCGGCCCATTCTCGCAGGGCCACCAAGAGGCTGTTGCGGCACCATTCCGCAAATCTGTTGTAAAGCTGTTCTGGATCGTCCCGCCAGGTAACCGAGAACGGCTGGAGCATGCAGCGTATGGAGGTGCGAAGCGTGCCTGGACCCTCCTCGGCGGGCTGCGCGTTCAAATCCTCAAGGTCGGCGAAGGCCGTCACCTCAGCGACCCCGGTTAAGCTCCGGCCAACGTGGTGAAACGAGAACACGACTCGAAGCTGGGTAATGCCGCCGCGTACAAGGCCCCTAATCCACCGTGCCTCCTCATTAAAATTCGCCCATTGTTGGACTTCCTGAGCCGTCTCGATGATCTGTCGTCGATAGAAGTACTCCCGGCCATCGTGCGTCCCCCCGGAATCGACGTCTGTCGGGGTCTGCAAGCCGCCATGCTCGAGTTCCATTCTGAAGTCGTCAAGCTCAGTTTGGATCTGCTTGATGCCGAACTCCCAGAGTGGAATCAATACATCGTTAACGCGCCGGAACTGCTCCTGTTCCTGCGCTTCTCTGCGTCGGACGCGGTCAACTATTCCCTTCGCCAGCTGTCGGACGATCGGTCGTTGTTCGGGAGGAGTGGCTGCGGTTGTCAGACTTAGCGCCTGTTTGATCGCTGAGATTTGCTTTGTCGCAAGCAAGGTCACAAACGGCGCTAGATTTCCGGCACTCGCTGATTCCAAGGCGTCGACATATTCAGCGTGCTCGGTCCGATCTATGACAACGGGAAATAGGCCGGCGCGCACGAAGAAGTAGTTGACGAGCGCCCGCGCAACTCGGCCGTTTCCGTCTTGAAAAGGGTGGATCACCGTGAAGCGGTGGTGAAACCAAGCGGCTAGGAGGCAGGAGTTAACTCCATCGTTTTCGTGAAGGTGCAGGTACTCAAGGAGGTCGTGAATCTGACCTTCCACGTGCTCAGGCGGGCAGAAATGGCGCCGCTGCCCGGACGCCAAATCTGTCCAGTTCGGTTGAATCTTCCATTGACCACGGATCGGCTCCACACGCACTGGGTTACCCAGCGTATCGATGGCTTCGACTGATTCCTGGTGTCTCGTCACAAGTGCCTGCAATTCGCGGATAAAATGCGCAGACAGCGGACGGTCGTCCTTTATGAATCCTTGGATCATCTCGCTGGCGCCTAAATGATCCTTTAGGATGGCCACCAACCTTCCAGGATCGATATCGGTGTCAGCCCTATTGACCAGCTCCTGATGGAAACCTCGATCGATTAGCGTCAGGGTTGTGCCGCGGTCCAATATGTAAAGACGTTCGAGTATTCCTGTTTCTATCGACCATGATCGCCTTAGACGCTCGGTGAACTCTTCTAGCCCGGACGGGTTTTCTTGGTCGAGTGTCTTACGTGCGTCGGCCCACACACGGGCAACCGAATCAAACTCGGCTACATCAATTTCCAGGTCACGACGGTCCAGCGGTTCGATAGGTGCCCAATCAATGTCGGTTGTCAATTCAGTCATCGCATTCCAACTCCTTTGGCTGAGATCTGCGACTGTTGAGTCTATGCACATCGCTCTAGGCCCAGGACAGGCCAAGCCGATGGCTCCGTGTGGTGCTATGCAGCTAAGGAGACGGGCAGATCCACCCGAAGGTTGGCTAGCGTCGCGTCCATGACCTCGGCGGAGCGAGGATCGATCTCCACTAGCGGCAGTCGCAGACCCCCGCAGTCGAACCCGACGCGGCGTAGCGCGTACTTCAGGGGAATCGGGCTCGTTGTCACGAACAGCGCCGCGACGAATGCCGCCAGCCGGTTGTGGATCGCCGAGGCCTCGGCCGGCAAGCCGGAAACGACGCAGTCCATCATCCGTGCGATCTGCGCACCGACCAGGTGGCTGGCCACACTTATCGCCCCATAGCCTCCCAGCGCGAGAATGGGGAGGTTGTCCGGGTCCGCGCCGCTCCAGACCCGGAAGCCTTCACGGCTGTTGCGGATGATGGCGCTGATGGCTTCCAGGTTGCCGCTTGCCTCTTTGATGCCGACAATGTTTGGCACCTCGCTGAGACGGATTGTGGTTTCCGGCAGCATGTTCGTTGCGGTGCGCGCGGGCACGTTGTAGAGGATGATTGGCGCGTACACGGCATCGGCGATGGCGCGGAAATGGGCCTCGATCCCCTGCTGCGGCGGTTTGTTGTAGTAGGGGACCGTGCCCAGGATGGCGTCAACTCCCAGGCGAGCGGCCTCGCGGCTCAGCTCGATGCTCTCCGCGGTGTTGTAGCCACAACTCCCCGCGATGATCGCGGCCCGATCGCCAACCGCATCAATTGCAACCTGATACAGTCGGAGCTTCTCGTCATGCGATAGGGTCGGGGACTCGCCCGTCGTGCCCGTGACGACCAGACCCTCGCTGCCGGACGCGACCAGCGCTTCTGCGAGCTGTGCGGCCCGCCCGTAGTCCACCGATCCGTCAGGGGCGAACGGCGTCGCCATAGCAGTAATCAGGCGGCCGAGAACCTTCGCCACTTCCGGTCACCCCCTTTGCTTCGACGGTAGGGCGCCGCGCGCCATAAGTAGCTCGGCCACCTGCACGGCGTTTAGCGCCGCGCCTTTGCGGAGATTGTCCGACACGATCCACATCGCGATCCCGTGTGGGTGCGAGATGTCGTTTCGGATTCGTCCAACAAAGACTTCGTCGCGTCCAGCCGCATCCAGTGGCAAAGGGTACTGCGAACCTGATGGGTCGTCCACCACCGCGACGCCGGGGGCTGCACGGAGCAGATCGCGAACCTCGGCCGCGGTCATGGGATGCGTCAGCTCGATGTGTACGGCTTCGGAGTGGCCGACCTCGACTGGCACTCGGACCGTGGTCGCGGAAATGGCCATATCAGGCGAGTGCAGGATCTTCCGCGTCTCGTTGACCAGCTTGATCTCTTCGCTGCAATAGCCGTTATCGCTGAACGAGCCGATGTGGGGCAGGACGTTGAGCGCAATCTGGTGCGGGTACACGTCGATCTCGTAATGCTCGCCCTTCACGATGGCCCGGTTCTGCGCCTTCAGCTCTTCGACCGCGGCGCTGCCGGTTCCAGAGACCGCCTGGTACGAATCGACGATGATCCGGGTGATGGGGTTGACTCGGTGGATCGGCGCAAGGGCGACCACCAACTGGATCGTCGAGCAGTTCGGACCCGCGATGATGCCGTCGTGTTCGAACGCGTCGTCCGGGTTCACCTCGGGAACCACCAGCGGGACCGACGGGTCCATTCGCCATGCCCCGCTCTTGTCCACGACGACCGCTCCCGCTCGAGCCGCTTTCGGCGCCCACTCGCGGCTAACGCTGTCGTCTACGGCGATCAGGGCAAAATCCGCCCCGTCAAATGAGTCCTCGCGGACCGCATGGACGGGAATCTCCCCGGCACCGAACGGGACCAGCTTCCCTTCGGACCGCTCGGACGCGAGAGCGCGCAGCTCGCCGACAGGGAAGTGGCGTTCCTCGAGGATGCGGAGGAACGTTCGTCCCACCAACCCGGTGGCTCCGAGTACTGCAATGTTGATCTTGCGTGGCACTTGACTCTCCTAGTTTGTCATCCGTGTGGGAGTGAAGATCCGTCGGCCCGAAGTGGTCGCGGGGCTTTCACGCTCCGGTCCTGAATCCAGAGTCCGAGGATAGATTGTCCGCTGCATAGTAACCTTAAGGTTGTTCATCCACGATGGGGCAATGAGGCCATCGTGTTGCAGGCGTCCGACGACTATTGGCGGCGAGGTGGGCGCACTGCCCACGGTACTGCGCCTCACGTATTAGCCAGAACTGGGCCGGCCCACCAAACACACGCTCAAGACGGAGGGCGGCATCTTCAGTCAGCGCAGCTTTCCCATTGACGAGCTGGCTCACGTGCTTGGTCGTATATCCGAGACGCGCGGCCAGGTCAGCCTGCGTCCAGCCACTTTCCTCGACGAGGTCAGAAATCGTATCGCCGGGTGGAGAAGCCCAGTCCGGGTTGAATGAGCTGGCTGTGCTAGTCACGGTAGTCTCCAATGAATACAATGCGAAGCCGAAGTCCTCGATTACAGCACAAATATTCTAACTGCCGACGACGGAGCAGAGTTGGGCAAAGTTCCTGCGCTACTTGGGATAAGCGACATGTACCGCTTCAAGCAGGTATCCGAGATGCCAGCGGTCTCGCCGAGCTCCCCGCTTGTGGGCCAATGAGTTCGCCAGCGAGCCGGCCCGGATCGTGGCATTCCATTGGCAGCAAGGGTTCCAAGGGTGGCGAAGCCACGCGGGTGTAGACTAAGTTCGTCGATTGGAACGCGAGCAGAAAGTCGACAAGAAGGGCTTTGCGATGGCAACGCTCCACGACCGCATCAGCGAGCTGCCTCCGGACTTGCGCCGAGAGGTCGAGGATTTCGTCGAGTTCCTGATCGCGAAGCGGGGGAGCAAACGCAGCGACCGGCTCAAGCTCGACTGGGCCGGAGCCCTAAGAGACCACCGCGACCAATATACCTCGCTGGAGCTCCAAAAGAAGGCGATGGAATGGCGGGGCGACTAGCGGTTGTATCTGGTTGACAGCAACGTCTGGCTGGAGCTGCTGCTGGAGCAGGACCAGGCTGGCTCCGCTCGCGCCTTCTTTGAGCACACGCCGTCACACCAGTTGTTCCTCACCGATTTCGCCTTCCACTCGGTAGGCGTCGTGCTCGCCAGGCTGGGAAACGCCGAGGCATTCCTCACGTTCGCGCACGATACATTGAGTGACGGACGGGTGGGCCGGGGTTCGGGCTCAGGACTTGGAGTCAGTCGTTGACACCATTGACCGCTTCAAGCTCGATTTTGACGATGCCTACCAATACGCCGCGGCCAAGCTGAACGAACTACAGATCGTGAGCTTCGACAGAGACTTCGACCGGACAGACCGCGGGCGTAAGCATCCTTCCGAGCTGTAGTCGCGCAAATGCATCCGGGGCCGGCCGCTCTGAGCTTATGCACCACTTGCTTGGCAACGAGGGGCCGCTGTAACAGATATCAGATGTCCATCAGCTTATCGAGTCCGTAGATCAGGCCCACGCGCCCCCGAACGTGCTTCACCGCGAAGGCAACGCCGGGCACGAATGAGTCACGGCCGATCGAGTCATGTCGAATCGTGAGAGACTGGCCCGGCCCGCCGAAGATGACCTGGTGCGATGCGACGAAGCCGGGCATCCGCATGCTGTGGATGTGCAGGTCGCCGTAGACGGCCCCCCGGCTGCCGGGCACCACGTGTTTACTCACGTTGTCCCCTGCGAATGGCGTGTCTCGCGCTTCGCGCATCATCTTTGCCGTCAGGAGCGCGGTCCCGGATGGCGCGTCGATCTTGCCGTTGTGGTGCGTCTCAATGATCTCGGCCGAGTCGAAGTAGCGGCTCGCGATGCGAGCGAACTGCATCAGAAGCACGGCCCCAATAGCGAAGTTCGGTGCAACGAATGCCGCAGCGCCAGCCTTCTGAGCCAGCGTATCGATCGTTTCCAGTTGCGCCTCGGTCAGTCCTGTCGTGCCGATGACGATCGATGTGCCGCGCCCGAGGGCGATTGATGCGTTCTCCGCCGCAGCCTCAGCCGTCGTGAAATCGACAACGACGTCGGCCGACGTCGAATCCAGGAGACCCCCGAGCGTTTGGGCCACGACGATATTGCCGCGGCTCGTTGCGTCGGCATTGCGAGGGTCGCATCCGCCGACGACCGCCAACTCAGGATCGCGCGACAGTCCCTCGCGCATCTCCTGGCCCATGCGCCCCAGGATGCCACAGATAGCAACGCGTATCTCGCTCATGTGAGTGGGCACACCCCCACCCTATCCCTCCCCCGTCGAGGGGGAGGGGACCAGTTACTTCCTTGCTCCAGGTGGGCGGGCAACTTACTCCCTCCCCCCTTGACGCGTGATGCACATTATTGCGCCCAGAGCTCGATGGCCATAAAAGGGGGACGGCCGACGAGATGATTGAAGTGCACAGCCATATTGAAGGCGGCCAGCTTAGCGGCCAAGCGGGTCTGGAAGCCCCAGGCGGTGCGGGCACGGGGGAAGTGGAGGCCGAAGCGGTCCTCCAACCAGCCGTTGACCGTCTCCACGACTTGGCGCAGGCCCGACAACCAGCGTTTGCCGGCTCGGGAGGGATAGGCGGCCTTTGTGAGCAGCTTGACCCCATAGTGATCGAGCCAGTGCTGAGCCCAATCCCTCCCCTGGTAGCCCAGATCCCCCAGGTAGACCCCGTCGGAGGCAACCCCGGCAGCCCCGCGCAGGTACAAGGGCCCGGTGGGCCCCTGGCGGTGGCCG
>JAERMM010000366.1 GCA_016844585.1 Chloroflexota bacterium
CGACGACCGTGGTGAGGTTCACCCCGAGCTAGCATCTGAGCTGCCGACCCGTGACAAGGGCACCTGGGTCCTTCGCCCCGATGGCACGATGGAGACGACGTACAAGCTGCGTCCGGGCGTGACCTGGCACGATGGAACACCGCTCACCCCAGCAAATTTCGTTCTCGGCTGGACGGTAGTGCGTGACACTGAGTTGCCGATCTCCGCCCGCCGCGTCGCCGACCAGATCTCCAGGATCGACTCACCTGACGCGTCGACGTTGGTGCTGCAGTGGGCGGGGACCTACCCGTTTGCGCACTCGCTGCCGGTGCGCGACCTGCCACCTCTTCCGTCGCACATCGTTGAGGCGACCTACCGCGCCGAGAAGGACCGCTTCGCCGAGCTGCCGTACTGGAAGCGTGAATTCGTCGGCCTCGGACCGTACCAACTCAGCGAATGGGAGCCTGGCAGTCACCTCATTCTGCACGCCTACGATCGCTACTACGCGGGGCGGGCCAAGATCGACACGATCACCGTGAAGTTCATTCCGAACCAGCAGACCATTGTCTCAAACCTCCTGTCCGGCGCCGTCGATGGGCCCGTGAAGGGGTCTCTCGATTTTGAGCAGGCGATGTTCGTGAAGAGCGAGTGGGAGCGAGCAGGTTTTAAGCCAGTCGTGATCGCTCAGCCGACGCACTGGCGGCTCATCGGCTTTCAATTCCAGAATCCGCGTCCACGGGAGATGATGGACGTTCGTGTACGTCGCGGGCTGCTCCATGCCATCGACCGCCAGGCGCTCGTCGATGCGATGGTCGATGGCCAATCTCCAGTGTCCCAGACGTTTATCCCACCGGACGATGCACGCTGGGACTGGGTGAAGGACGTCGTGTCGACGTACGACTACGACCCGCGGCGCGCGCAGGAACTGCTGGCCGAGGTCGGATGGCGGAAAGCCGCCGACGGCGCCATGGTGAACGCCAGCGGTGAACGCGCGTCGTTCGTCCTCGAGACGACGGGTGGCGCATTGCAGCGGATCGGAACCATCGTGAGCGATAACTGGCGGGCGACCGGTCTCGGCGTGGACGAGGTCGTGCTTTCGCCGGGCGAGGCGCGCGAGACGCGGCGCATCGCGCAGTTTCCCGCGGTGATGACCAGCTCGATCCCGCTGTCGTTCGAGTTCAACCTCGAGCGTCTGCACAACAGGCGATGTCCGACGGAGCAGAATCGTTGGACGGGCGCCAATGCCGGCTGCTATGACAGTCCCGACCACGATCGCATCGCCGACGCGTTGGTAACCGCGATCGAACCGGCGGAGCAGCGTCGGCTCTGGCGAGAGCTGGTGAGCCATGAGACAGAGCTGCTGCCGGCGCTGCCGTTGTTCTTCAACGTCACCGTTACACTGTTTCGCGAAGGGGTGACCGGCGTAAAAGGCGACACCAAGCCGCGCACCAACATGACCTGGAACGTGGCCGAATGGGACATCAGATAGGAAAGTGTCTGGAGGCAGTAGATGGAGCCACAGCGAGTCGCGACGGCGCCGACCGGGTCCGCCAGCTACGGGGGCCATACGTGGACGCCGGACGCCGAGCAGCGCGAGGCGGGCTGGAAGGTACCGAACCCGTCGGATGACCTGCAAGGACGGCAGGCGAGCCGCGCTGACGGCGCGGATGCTGACGACGTCATCGAGGCGCTCAGCCACGTGGTTCTGGGGGTTACCAACCTCGAGCGCAGCGAGAAATGGTACACCGAGTTCCTCCCGCTCGATCTCATCGGACGGAACCTGACTGCCGAGGACCGTCCGCACTCGGTGCTGCAGACGAACCGCGGCCAGCTCGTGATCCTGGTGGAATCAGACCAGGTGGTACCGCTCCGGCCGGGCACGATGGGCATGCACCATTCGTTCGCGCTCACGCCAAACCAGTACCGTCGGATGGTCGATCGCGCCCGCGACTACGGCTACGATCTCGTGAACCTGCGCGCTGTACGCATGGCGCACGGGGAGTACGAGGTGACGATCCCTGATCCCGACGGGCACAGCGTCGAGATCACCACGAGCGGGCCGGAGGTCGGTGAGATCCTCTTGCCCGGCGTGGGCATCGTGGATTGCGGTCCAGCCGAAAAATACCGCGTTGGGGACGTGAAGGCGTTTAGCGAGGGAAGGTTCTTTCTTGTCCGCTTGAAGGACGGGTTCCTCGCGCTGAGCCAGTGGTGCACCCATCGCAACGGGCTGCTCACCTATCAAAGGGCCCACTGGCAGTTCTGGTGCCCATTCCACCAGGCGACCTACGATCGGCGCGGCGAGATCACGGGCGGGCCCAGTGAGGAGCCGTTGCGGCGCGTGCCGGTGACGATCAGCGAGGCGGGCCACGTCCTCGTGAATGCCGAGGAGATCATTCAGCGGGACTGCTACGAGCCTGGTCAGGCCGTTGCGTATTCATCGAGGCAGGGAGTGAGCCATGGGTGACATCGAACTTCTCGACCACTGGGGATTCAGCGTGCCCGACGTGCGGGCAGGCGTCGAGTTTTATGAACAGGTGTTGGGCGCGAAATGCGACCACTGGAACAGCCTGAGCACCGACGACCTTGGCAACGCTCCGCATACAGGGGTGAACATCGGCGACTTCTTCTTCGTGCTCTTCCCACACACAAAGGAGGTCCCGCGGCCGGAGCGACCGCGCGGAATTGACGGCTCCCGGCACGGCTACATCGTTCCGCGCGTCCGATTTGGCGAGATCATGGACCGCCTGCGCGAGCATGGCGTGCCGTTCGAGGGACCGGTGGTGCATCCGGAGCATGGGCCGCTTGGCGAGCATACCAACGGGAGGGGCGCGTAGATGGCGGCGGAGGTCAGCTCGGCGCCGGCTGATATTGAAGCGGAGCCCGCGACCAGCAGCCGCATCGGTGGCGTTGTGATCCCCGTCCGTGACCTGGCGGCGAGCCGTGCGTTCTATGCCGAGATCCTTCCTCGCGCCCAGGGTGAATGGATCGAGGGCCCGTCCAGCCTGACGTTTCGGGGCCCCGAGCAACGAGTTGAGCTGGTGCGCCGGGCTAGCCCACGGGTCTCCGGCATCAGCGGTCCGCACTGTGGATTCCGCGTCCCGACCGCGAGCCTCGAACCGACGGTCGACGCGCTGCTTGGAATGGGCCATGAGGTCTATTGGTGGCGCGAGGACCATCCATCGGAGCGCCAACCAACGGCGTACGCTCTGGATCCGAGCGACAACCTGGTGCAGCTCGTCGCATCGGATACAGGTGGCCTGCTCTCGCACGTTACCCTGGCCGTCCACGACCTTGAGCTGGCGGAGAAGTTCTACCTGGCAGCTCTCTGGGGGGTTGTGGACCACTACCACGGATGGCGAACGGACGACATCGTGGACGCCCAAGCCGGGGCCAGCGACGGCGAACCCTGCGCGCCCTGGACACGCGCGGCGCGGTACTCGCGCATTCGGCACGAGTCCGTAGCTCGCCCGACTCCCCAGCTCTATATCAGGTACGGCGACGACATGCTGGGTCTGGTCGTGGCTACCAGACACATCCAGGAGCCGCCGGAGGAGACGCTGAAGGGGACGCCGCGGGTGATCGTTCAAACCGAGCGGTCGGTGCGTCAGGTAGCTGAGGAATTTCCCACATTGCGGATTGCGACCGGCTGGCGCCTGGAGAAAGCGCGCGGCGTCGCGTTCCGCCGCGAGCGGCAGACGCTCTTCTTCCGGGACCGCAGCGGCAATTTCTTGCAGCTCGACTGTGCAAGCTGAGGGATCAGTATCCAACCCGAGCCAAGAAATCC
>JAERMM010000367.1 GCA_016844585.1 Chloroflexota bacterium
AGGAGCGAGTCCGGGAAAAGCGGGTAAGGGGTTAGATCGTCGATACCATAAACCCGGCGGTCGAAGATCTCGATGTCGGTAAAGCCTGCCTTGGTCAGGTGTTTGCCGAAGACACGCTCCGACACGGCTCCGGCAATTCACCCCGCCCAAGCGGCGTCGCTGGTGAGCACCTCCGGCGGGAGATCGTCTACGGTGAAATCGACGATGCACAAACGCCCTCCTGGCCTCAGCACGCGCCGAAGCTCGGCCAGCACGCGCGGCTTGCGCGGGGAAAGGTTGACCACTCCGTTGGAGATGGCTACGTTCACGGAGCTTGCCGCGAGTGGGATGGCCTCCATCGCGCCCTGCAGAAAGTCACAGCGGTCGCCGACCCCCGCCGCGGCCGACTGAACCCGGGCACGCTCCAGCATCGTCTCCAAGGTGTCCAGGCCAATGACTTTGCCGGTGGCTCCCACCGCCCGCGCCGCCAGGATGGTGTCGATACCGCCGCCGCAGCCCACGTCCAGCACCGTTGCTCCCTGCGCAAGGCGGGCGTGGCGCACCGGATTGCCGACGCCGAGCGCCCACTCCACGGCCCCGGGCGGCAAGCAAGCGACCTGCTCACTATCGTAAAGGTGGTCCACTACCGTTCGACCCGCCCCGCTCGCGATAGCGCTGTAGGCACGGTCCACAACCTTTCGGATCTCTTTCTGGTGCATCAGATCGCGATCCTGGATGTCGATAGGCTGGTCACTCATGGCTCAACTCCTGCAAGAATAGGTCGATACGACCGCGAACGTCCTCTGGCAGACTTTCCCCGATAGGCTGGCTGGCTAGATGGCCCCGCAGCACCCGGGCGAGCTCCAGCTCGCCGCAGCATTGTCGGCACAACCCGAGGTGCGCCTCCAACACCTCGCGATGAGGGCCCGCAAGGGACTCATCGAGATACTCCCAAAAGCGGTTCGTGGCTTCGGCGCAGGTCATCATGGTGCAGCCTCCGTGGTGAGCAGGCCCTCACGCTCAGCATAGTCCCACAACCCGCGCTCGAAGAGCTTGCGGCCGCGGTGGAGTCGTGCCAATACGGTACCCAAGGGAACACTAAGGAGCCGGGCGATCTCCTTCGTCGCGAAGCCTTCGATGTAGTGAAGTACCAGTGGGCCCCGATAGATTTCCGGCATTGCGACCAGCACGGCATGAACGTCATCGCGCCCGAATAGGCCCATGAAGTCTAGATGGAGGCTGTCCGAGTAAGGGAACGGGTCCTCTTGGACGAGGTGACGATAGAGTGAGAAGTCATCCGCGTCATCGATCGAAACCTCCTCAACCTGGCGCTTGGCGGCTCGCCACCGGTCGCGACAGAGGTTCACAAGGATCGCCGTCAGCCAGCTCTGAATGGCCTGCAAGTCCTGCAGTTGGCCGACGCAGCGATACGCGCTAATGAGTGTCTCCTGCACCATGTCCTCGGCCTCGTCCCCCACCAACCGGCGCGCCATCCCGTAGAGTCGCGGCAGGGACGGCCGAACGAGATCTGCAAAATCTACTTCAGATTTCAAGGTTCCGTTCCTTGGTCGCAAGACCTCGATTCGGCCTTGCCCCGTCTTCCTGACCTCAGGCTAAGGTTTTATCGACACGATAGCGAATGATCCCACAATGATCCCATAAGGAAGACGTTCGTCGAGACCGGTTTATTGCATCAGGCCTGAACTGCAATATCGAAGCCCCTCCCTCTCGTCTTCTTTTATAGGGAGGTACTGGATGGAAATGATGCTCGACACCATCGTGCGCGGGTCCGACGCAGCCGTCGCTTCATCAGACTGGAGTGGGAGGTGAGGAGAAATTGAAAGCGCAGATTGACGCGAATACGCTTCGGCGGGCTATCCAAGAGCAATACGCGGACCGCGCAGAGCACCCTCATGGGAGCTTTCATTTCCACAGCGGCCAGCATCTGCTGGCGATACCCGAGTATCCCAGAGTGTGGACCGAGCATATCCGCGATGACGACCTGGCTTCGTTCGACGCGAAGCATCCAGGTTTACGCAGTCAAGCCGCTGACAGTCTTGGTCCAGTCGGCATGAATCGAAATAAAAGGAGAGTATCGGCGATGAAGCTATTTGCCATTCTATCTGTCGTTGCCTTCGCCTTGGCTGGCACACCTCCATCGATTGCCCAGGAGCTCCCCCCCGGCGTGAGGACGGTAATGGCGTCCAACTTTGGGCCTACGGAGCGGCCTGGCCAATTCCAAGTGATCCAATTGCTCATGGAGTTGCCGCCGAGCACGGCGACCCCGCCGCACAGTCACGGCGGACGAGCCTACGTAACGGTTCTCGAAGGCGAAGCGAGCTATTGGGAAGGGGATCAGGAAGGACGCTACGAAGCCGGCGCCATGTGGATCGAGGAGCCCGGTGTGCCAGGCACAGTGGTCAATACTGGCGATGTCACGGTCCGCCTCCTCGTGACTTTCCTACTCCCAACTGGCGCCCAGCTCACGACGCTTGTGGATCGATAACAGCGTGACTCGGTGACTGTCGGGCGAAGCTGCCGGGAAACCGCTACGCACTCCGGCCCGTCAGACACGGTCGGCGATGAAGCTCTATCTGCTGCTGATCCAGGAAGCCCCCGCAGAAATGTTGGGGGCTTCCTGCGCGCTATTTTCAGCTTTCATGAGAAGCACCATGCCCGCTGACGTCCAGCGGGCATTGTGCTGTTAGCGGTGGATCGCTGCCGCGGATCGACGTCCTCGTCAACAACGCCGGCGGCAGCTCGTGCCGAAGGAATCCTTCGTCCAGGAGCCGGGACAGGCGTC
>JAERMM010000368.1 GCA_016844585.1 Chloroflexota bacterium
TCACCGACCTGTTCACGGCGATATATACTGTCGCTGTTTATCTGACGTACTCGTGGCTCTACCTGGCGCCGGCCGTCATCGTCATTAAGACCGCCGACGCTCTTCTTCGCCCCCTTCACCGCCCAAGCGGTTCGGCGGCGACGTCGGCCACCAACCGCAATTGGGTGGTTTTCAGCGTTGCCGTCGTCAGCCTATGGCTAACGCAGGTCTGCCTGATGGTCGACAAGGAGGTCTTCACGATCTTTGGCATGCATCTTAACGGCTTCGTTTGGAACACTGTGTTCACCGCCGGCGGGCTGGAAGCCATGGGCGGTAGCACCGCCACTAATCTCACCTATGCAGCTATCCTGCTTGGGCTACTTGTGGTTCAGGTCCTTCCATTGGCGGTTCTTTGGAAGATTCAGTTGCTGCAACAACTCTGGCGCGTGACGTTCACAAAGCGCATGGTGATCGCCTACATGGCCTGTTTTGTCCTCAGTGTTCTCGGCGAAATCATCGCGTACGGCGTTAGTGACATTCGTTCGTATTCCCCCCTGTTGGCATCGGCGACGCTATTTCCGCTCTACCAACCGGTTACTTTTCGAACTCTTGCCCGGCGCCTGGGTTTCAACGTCGATCGCCGGGATGAGTTCCGCTTTCGCACGGCCACCATGCGACTGAACTATCCGATCCATACCCTGCGGGTGAACCCTCCGGAGCATCCGCTCAACATCGTCTGGCTCGTGGCCGAATCGCTGCGCGCGGACGTGCTTGATCCCGAGGTCATGCCGCAGACGTGGGCGTTTGCCCGGCGGGCGCACTGTTTCGGGAGACATTACAGCGGGGGCAACGGCACGCGCATGGGCATGTTCACCATGTTTTACGGGCTGTATGGCAATTACTGGTTCCCCTTTCTGCAGGAGCGACGCAGCCCGATCGTGATGGACGTTCTTCAGGACCAGGGGTATCAGCTGCGATTGTTCACCAGCGCCCGCTTCAGCTATCCCGAGTTCAATCGGACGATCTTTGCGCGAGTGCCCGGTGACCGGATGCTGGAGGACAGCGGGGGGCCCGGCTGGAGCCGCGATCGACGCAACGTCGATCGGATTCTGGACTTCATTCATTCGCGCGATCCTTCGAAACCATTCATGACGTTCATGTTTTTTGAGTCGCCCCATGCGCAATACCATTTCCCGCCGGAGGCGGTCATCCGGACTCCGTACCTTGAGGAATTCAACTATGTCACGGCGGACCTTCATCGAGATATGCCGCTCATTAAGAACCGTTACATCAATTCCTGTTATCACCTCGATCCGCAAGTGGGTCGTATTCTGACAGCCCTGGAACACGACGGCTTGCTGGAGTCCACCATCGTGCTGTTCACCGGCGACCACGGCGAGGAATTCATGGAGAAGGGACGCTGGGGACACAACTCCGAATTCAGCGAGGAGCAACTCCGTGTGCCGATGGTGTTGTGGATCCCCGGGACCGGGTCGTCGGTGTCGGAGCACATAACCAGCCACCTGGACATTGTGCCGACGCTGTTGCCCTTCCTCGGCGTCGTCAATCCCCCCGACGAAGTGTCCCTGGGCGCCAGCATGTTGAACGGGCCACCCCGGGCCTACACGATCGCGGGGGATTGGTCGCGGCTCACGTACATTGATGACGAGTACAAGGCGAGTTTCCCGCTGGAGATTGGTGGAGTTCTGCGAAACTGCGTCACCGATCAAGACGACGCCCCGGTGGCGGACGCCGCTGCCTTCTATTCCACGCGCAGACCTCGGCTGCTGGAGGTCATGAAGGATCTGCATCGCTTCGGCCGGTAGAGCACGGAGCACGCGAACGCGCGGCGAAAGAAGAACACGCCTGGCCGGGCCCCGGCGGCAATCCTCAGGTCGACGAGCTCACCGGCGGCTTGCAATTGAAGCGCTTCGCCTGCGAAAGAAAGCGCAGCGGGTTCTCGTACGCAAGCTTGTGAACGAGGGCGTGATCGAAGCCTCGCGCCCGCATCGCTCGCAGAAAGTCCGGCAGGTTCATGGGGTCGCTCACGCCCCAGTCGCCGGCGCTGTTGGCCATGATACGGTCCGTGCCGTACCTCTCCACCATGTCGACGGCCCGCTCGGGCGTGCATTTGGTCGTCGGATACAGCGTCATCCCCACCCAGAAGCCCGCGTCGAGGGCGGGCTTGATGGTGTGCTCCTCGACGTGGTCGATGAGCACGCGGCCCGGCTTTACGCGGGCGTCGGCCTTCAGGATGTCGAGGATCATCCGCGTGCCCTTGTTCTTGTCCTCCAGGTGCGGGGTGTGCACCAGGATCAGCTCGTCGGTTTTCATGGCCAGGTCGACCTGCTCCTCGAAGACGACGACCTCGTTCTTGGTGTTCTTGTTGAGGCCAATCTCGCCGATGCCCAGCACGCCGGGCCGGTCGAGGAACTCCGGGATGAGCTTGATGACCTCGCGGGCCAGGGCCACGTCCTCGGCCTCCTTGGCGTTGATGCACAGCCAGCACATGTGGTGAATGCCGAACTGCGCCGCCCGCTTCGGCTCGAACTCGACGAGCTGCTTGAAATAGGCCCGGAACGCTTCGGCCGAGCCGCGATCGAATCCGGCCCAAAAAGCCGGTTCGCTCACCGCCACGCACCCGCACCGGGCCAGGCGCACGTAGTCGTCCGTGATCCGCGAGACCATGTGAATGTGAGGGTCGATGTAGTACATCATCGTCGGTTGGGTCGCCAGACACATCGCCACGTTCCATCGTAGCGTAAGTCGTCGGCGGCAACGAGACCCGAAAGTGAGG
>JAERMM010000011.1 GCA_016844585.1 Chloroflexota bacterium
GGCGTGGTGAGCTACGCGAACGAAGTGAAGGATTCTGTCCTGGGTGTCCCCACGGAGGTGCTGCGAGAGCATGGCGCCGTGAGCGCCCAAACCGCGCGCGCCATGGCCGCAGGGGTGCGGACCCGGCTGGGCGCGGACGTGGGGATCAGCGTCACCGGTATTGCAGGTCCCACCGGCGCGACGACTGGGAAGCCCGTGGGACTGGTGTACATCGGCGTTGCCACGCCGTCTGAGGAGAACCTGCGTCGGGACATCTGGCCCGGCGACCGCTCGGAAGTCCGCGCGGCATCGGTCCAGGCAGCCCTTCAACTGGCACTTAAAACACTCACTGTGACAGCCAGCAACCCCAAGTTTGCAGTTTAGAACGGATGTGCTATAATCGTCCGTCGGTTTTCCGCTTCACTCACGGGAAGGAGAACGTTGCATGCCGTTCGACAAGGACAAGGAGCGAGCACTGGACGTAGCCCTAGCGCAAATCGAGAAGAATTTCGGCAAGGGCTCGATCATGCGGCTGGGCGGAGCGTCAGAGCGACTGGCCATCGAGGTGATTCCTACTGGATCGATCGCACTCGATCTGGCCCTTGGTGTCGGTGGGATTCCGCGCGGGCGGGTGACGGAGATCTACGGCCCTGAGTCATCCGGAAAGACGACGTTGTGCCAGCACGTGATTGCAAACGCGCAGGCGACCGGAGGCGTGGCCGCGCTCATCGACGTCGAGCATGCTTTCGATCCGACCTACGCACAGAACTGCGGCGTCAAGGTCGAAGAGATGCTCATCTCGCAGCCGGACACCGGCGAACAGGCACTCGAGATCGCGGAGGCGCTGGTGCGGAGCGGCGCGCTCGACGTGGTGTGCATCGACTCGGTGGCGGCGCTGGTGCCGCGGGCCGAGCTGGAAGGCGACATGGGCGATGCGCACATGGGCCTGCAGGCGCGCCTCATGTCGCAGGCCCTGCGCAAGCTGACCGGCGCCATCAGCCGCTCGCACACGTCGGTGATTTTCACCAACCAGCTCCGCGAGAAGATCGGCGTGATGTTTGGGAGCCCCGAAACGACTCCGGGCGGCCGGTCGCTCAAGTTCTACGCTTCCGTGCGTCTCGACATCCGACGCATCGACTCGATCAAACAGGGCACCACGATCGTCGGCAATCGGACGCGGGTGCGAGTGGTGAAGAACAAAGTCGCTCCGCCGTTTCGCAGTGCCGAATTCGACATCATGTACAACGAGGGAATCTCGCGGGAGGGCGGCCTCCTCGACGTGGCCACAGACCTCGAGATTGTCAAGAAGAGCGGCGCCTTCTTCTCATACGGAGAAACGCGCCTTGGACAGGGGCGAGAGAACGCCAAAGAATTCATGCGAGGCAATCCGGAGCTCACCGATCAGATCGAGCGGCAGATCCGCGAGACGTCGGTGGGACCGATGCCTTTGAAATTGGCGGTGGGCGATGGTGTGGTCGAAGACGAGGCGGAGCTCGCGCTCACCTAGGCCAGTCTCTCGCGACGAATACCAGTCAGCGGACGACGTTGTCGGCGGTACCGTCACCTCGATCGAGACGCAGCGTCGGGCTGGCAGTGAGCGCTTCAACGTGTTCGTTGACGGCGCGTTCGCGTTCTCGCTGGCAGCTGAGTTGGCGTTGAATTTCCGCGAGGGCGACACACTCGACGTAACGGCTGTTCGTCAGGCGCTCGCTCGCGATCAGGGTCAGCGCGCCTACGAGCAGGCGTTGCGTTTCTTGGCCCCCCGACCGCGGAGCGTGGCGGAAGTTCGTTTGCGCCTCAAACGCCACGGGCACGACATGGTGGCTGTGGACGCCACAATCCAGCGGCTTGCTGACCATCAATTCGTAGACGACGACGAGTTCGCGGCTTTCTGGGTCGGCCAGAGACAGACGCATCACCCGCTTGGGCCACGTGCGCTACGCTCGGAGCTGAGAAGCAAGGGTGTCGATGTCGAGACGACGGATCGAGCCATCGAGCCGGCGGTGGCCGATCAGGAGGCATCCGCCTATCGGGCAGCCGAGAAGAAGGCCCGCGGGCTATCGCTCGCGGACGAGCGGACATTCGGACAGGTGCTGACCGGGTACCTGTTGCGTCGGGGTTTCGATTATGACGCGGTGCGGTCCAGCGTCCGCCGCCTGTGGATCGAGTCCAGAGAATCGGAGAGTTGATGCTGGTCGCGAGTTGGTGGCGCTTGTGTTTCCCTGGCGGTAGTTTAAGGACGGGCATCCTTCGGGCAGCCAGTGGTTGAATCCAAACCGTCGGTAGAAGTGCAGATGGCCCGCGCCGCCCAGGTGCGGGAGATGTTTGGGCGGATCGTTCCGCGCTATGACGTGGTTAACCGCTTGATGACGGGAGGCCAGGACGTTGGCTGGCGACGGGTTGCGGCGCAAGCCGCCCGACCTGAGGGGGGGGTGGCGCTCGATATCGCTACGGGCACCGCCGATTTAGCGTTCGATCTCCTGCGGCTGGGGGCCCGGCGCGTTGTTGCCGCGGACTTTTGCGTTCCCATGCTGTCCGCGGCTCAGCGAAAGCTGCCAGTTTCCGAACCGCGCGGCATCCAACTCATGGCGGCGGATGCTCTCGCTCTGCCATACGCCGACGCTACATTTGACTGTGTGACCAGTGGTTTCTTGCTCAGAAACGTAGTGGATCTGCCCCTGTGTCTGCGCGAGATGCACCGTGTGTTGCGCCCGGGCGGCCGGGCCGTTTCGCTCGACCTCACGCCCATACCAGCCGGGCCTCTGGCGCCCCTTGCCGGGTTCTACTTCCACCGGGTGGTGCCGCTTCTCGGACGCCTGGTTAGCGGCGACGGCGCCGCCTACCGTTACTTGCCATCGTCTCTGGCAGGGTTTCCGACCGCGGACTGCCTGACGGACCTGTTCCGTGAGGTCGGGTTCGGTCAAGTGACCTACAGAAGGTTCGGGTTCGGCGCAATCGCCATTCACGTGGCGACGAAGAACGAGTGAACAGCTAGTAGGTCTCGAGGTACCGATCGAACTCCCAGGGCGTAACCTGCATTCGATACTCGTTCCATTCGCGATGTTTGGCCTGCAGAAACCATTCGGTTATATGGTCGCCGATGGCGCGAACCACTAGATCGTCTCGCTGAAGCTCCTGGAGAGCCTCGCCAAGGTTGGCTGGAAGCGTGCCAACGGCGTGCTTCGCCATCATCTCTTCGTCGAAATGGAACAGGTCCTCTTCGATGGGCGCAGGCAGCGTTAAGCCACGACGTATCCCATCGAGGCCGGACGCCAGCATGACCGAGAACGCCAAGTAGGGGTTGCAGCTTGGGTCGGGGCAGCGAAGCTCGATCCGCGTCGACTCGGGGCGGCCTGCGCTGACACGTGGAACCCGAACGAGCGCTGACCGATTGATTCGTGCCCAGCTAATGTAGGCGGGCGCTTCGTAGCCTGGGACGAGACGCTTGTATGAGTTGACCAGCGGGGCGAGGATGGCGCTCATCCCTCTGGCGTGGGCAAGCTGACCGGCGATGAATTGTCGCGCCACCGGGGAGAGGCCGTATTCGTCGTCTGGATCGTAGAAGGCGTTCTCACCCGTGTGAAGGTCCGCAAGACTCTGATGTGTGTGCATGCCTGAACCATTGATGCCGAAGAAGGGTTTTGGCATGAATGTTGCGCTCAGGTCATGGCGCTGCGCGATCGCCTTGAGGGCGATCTTGCCTGCCACCGTATTGTCCGCCGTAGTGAGCGCGTCCGCATAACGGAAGTCGATCTCGTGCTGGCCGTTGGCGACCTCGTGATGGCTCGCTTCGACCACGATTCCGAGGCCCTCGAGCGCAACCACCATTTCCTTGCGGATGTCGGCGGCCTCGTCGCTCGTGACGTCGAAATAGCTGGCGCGATCATGGGGCAACGAATCCAACACGCCGGGACTGCCGGCCTTGAGGAGAAAGAATTCCAGCTCCGGGCCCGTCTGAAAGACGTAGCCCATTTCCGCTGCCAGACGGGCGTTCCGCCGCATTACGTGCCGCGGATCGCCTGGGAACTCGTCGCCGTCAGGCGTATAGACGTTGCAAATGACACGAGCCGTCGTGTTCTTGTCGCGTTCCCAGGGAATGACCCGGAACGTCGCCAGATCTGGAGCGAGGAACATGTCACTCTCGTGGATTCGGGCGAACCCATCAATAGACGACCCGTCGAACCAGAGCCCGTGATCGACGGCGTCATCGAATTTGTGGAAGGGGATGGTGACGTTTTTCGCCACCCCCATGATGTCGGTGAATTGGAGACTGATGAACTTCACGCCCTCCGATTCAGCACGCTCGAATACCTCTGCTCGAAGGGCCGTGTTGCCCCCTGGTTCGGTCAATGTCGTCCTCCTCCGCTGGATCGTGGTTGGCTCGCCAGGATCGTGGGCAGCACCCGTCGGATCTTCAACGCGAGCTGGATCGATAGCCGGGTCTCCGCGTCGGCGAGATTGCGCTCGGTCAGCGTCTCGATCCGTTCGAGTCGATAGAGCAACGTATTGCGGTGCAAATGCAGCATTTCAGCGGCGCGGGCGTGATTGCCGTTGCAAGCAAAAAAGCCTTCGAGTGTCTCGATCAACTCGGCTGTGTGCCGCGCATCGTATTCCTCAACCGGACCCAGGTACTCGCGACAGAATGCGTCAAGGCTGGCGTGGTCCTCCACTCGTGCGATCACGCGGTAGACGCCCAGCTCCTCGAAAGACACCGTTCGGTCGCCGCCTAGAAACTGTCTCCCAATCCGAGCTGCTTGTTCAGCTTCAGCGTAAGACTTGACGATGTCGCGTGGGCCGCTGGTGCGACGGCCGAGTCCTACCGTTGCAGTCACCTTGCCCGCCAGCGGACCAAGACGAGAGCGCGCCTCATCAAGATACGTGCGGATCGCGGCGGCCGTCGGGCCATCCGCCGCGGGCAACAACACCGCCAGGATATCGCCGCGCTCGCGGAGGAGCGCCCGCGGCCAGCGCTCGAGTATGTCGCGACGCGCCAAGTCCAGGAATGAGGTCCAGGCGCCAGCACGCGTTGCCTCGTCAACCGCGGTGCGTCCCCCGACGAGATTGTCGTCCAGCGTGAGACAGGCGGTATCGTACGGCTCGAACAGATCGTGCCCCAGGTAGCGGGCTCTAGCCGCAAGCTCCTCGTCGTCGGCGATCGTGCCGGCAAAGAGGTTTTCGAGAAAGCTTCCCTGCAGCCTGGTCTGTGTCTCGACGATCGCACGCTGCTTTGCGATCGGCACAGCGAACGCGGATGCTGCACGTACGACGATCACCTCATCGATGTCCTGCATCTGGTGTGAGGCGCCCAGAAGGGTCAGGAACCCGGCAATGGTGCCCCCAAGGGTGATCGGTGCTGAACAAACCGCGTACGGGAGTTCTGGAAGGATGCGGCGAATGCAGCTCGGTGTGTGTCCGGCAGTGGCGGGCGAAGCGAACGAGATGCCCAATACCTCTCGCGCCGAGTACAGTCCCGCGGCGTCCGACGCCGAGGGAAGCCCAAGTGTTTCGTGGTCATCCGGCGCACCGACGGCCTGGCACACACCGTATTCGTCCTCCAGGTAGACGACGCGTCCGGCCGCGTTTGCCAGCGCGTTGACGATTGTCTGCGTTGGGGCATCCTCCAGGGCCAGTCCGATCAATGTTTGGTAGAGGTCGCCGGACCGGCGTTGAACGAGCCCATCCCGATCCAGAATCAGGCCGATGACGGCGCGTTCGACTTCATTGAGTGATGTATCCGGCGGCAGGACCAGGACGGAGAGCCCCTCATGCTGCCTGGCAGCTTCGCTGACTTCCGGAACGTCGTCGCTCAGTGCGATTGCGGAGACGCCTGAAGCCGCGAGTGCGTCGACGAGTCGTGGGAGCCCGAGCAGCTCGCTCCGGGCGGTGACTCCCCGCAGAGATAGGATCACCAGCGCTCCGCGTTCGATCGAGCCGATTGCCCATGGTCGGGTTACGAAAGCATGAGCCCAGGAGATTTGCTGATGAAGGTACTGCTGACCGGCGGTGACGCGTGTGCCACGTGGGAGCGCCAGACGCAACGCGTCCGAGAGGCTCACCGCCTCGCCCGAGGGAATGGCGACGGATCGGGCAAACTGCACAGCAAATGTTACAAAACACCGTCAAATACAACAAGCACGTTCGCGCTGGCGAACGACCCGGGCGGTGTGTTACGCTAAGGAGGTTACGAGCTTCTTTAACCCGGTCCAGTGAGACCGGGAAGGGGCATGATGATCCTCAGTCTGAAAAACTTCCGACAGCCGTTGGTGGCGTGCGGAAGTTTTTTTGTGCCCTGATGACCGACCGCATCATTCTGGATGCCGACCAGATGCGGAGGGCCATCTCCCGCATGGCTCACGAGATCGTGGAGCGAAACAGCGGTCCACAGGGGCTGGTCCTCGTGGGGCTTTGCACCCGTGGCGTGCCACTCGCCCAACGGATTCACGAGGCGATCGTGTCTTTTGAAGGAGCCGACGTTCCGTGCGGACAGCTCGACGTCACACTCTATCGAGATGACCTGTTCTCGGGCCGCGTGCGCGAGATTCACGAGACTCTCCTTCCGACCAATATTTCCGACGCGAAAGTCGTGCTTGTAGACGACGTGCTGTTTACGGGCCGTACGATTCGAGCGGCCATGGATGCGGTGATGGACTACGGTCGTGCCCGCTCAATCGAGCTGGCCGTGCTCGTCGACCGCGGACACCGGGAGTTGCCCATCCGTGCCGACTATGTGGGGAAGAACCTCCCGACATCTCGCCAGGAGGTCGTCGAGGTCCGTGTCATCGAGACTGATGGGTCCGACGAGGTCGTCATTCGACGGACCGAGGACGCGGCATTTAAGGGGCTGGGGGGGGCGGAGCAATGATCGGAGCTGTCGATCGAGGGGACACGGGCCGTAGCCACAGCGTCGAGGCGGCTGTTCCCTGGGTGGGCCGCGGGCACGTCCTCGACCTGGACGACTTCAGTCATCAGGAGCTCGAGTCGGTGTTCAACACGGCTGATCGAATGCGGGAGATCCTTGCGCGCCCTGTCCCTCGCGTCCCGTCGCTCCGAGGGCGCAGCGTCGTGAATCTCTTCTACGAGCCCAGCACGCGGACCCGCGTCTCCTTCGAGCTTGCTGCCAAGAGCCTTGGCGCGGACGTCGTCAACGTGTCGGCTTCGGGGAGCAGCGTCGAGAAGGGTGAGACACTGCTCGACACCGTACGTACGCTGCGCGCCCTGGGGGCCAACGTCCTAGTGGTTCGTCACAAGGAATCAGGGGCTCCATACACAATCGCGAAGCAGATGGACATTCCGGTCGTCAACGCCGGGGACGGCACCCATGCTCATCCAACACAAGCGCTTCTTGATGCCTATACGATCCGCGATCATTTCGGGTGCATCGAGGGTCTTCGGGTCTTGATCGTGGGTGATATTGCACATAGCCGGGTAGCACGCTCAGACGCTTGGGGCCTGACTGCGCTGGGCGCCGACGTTGTTTTTTGCGGGCCGCCAAACTTGCTGCCGGCGACGGCCTTGAAGGACGACGGCGAATGCATGCCGTGGCCTGTACGCGTCGATTTCGACCTGGACCACGCGATCGAAAACGTCGATGTGGTCATGCCGCTGCGAGTCCAGCTCGAGCGGCAGGAGGGCAACCGGCTCGCATCGTTGCGCGAGTACGCTCGCGACTTTGGGATCACGCGAGCCCGGCTGGCGCGAGCGGCGTCCAGGGCGATCGTCATGCATCCCGGTCCGATGAACGAGGGCGTCGAGATCGACGCGGACGTCGCTCACGGCGGCCAATCCGTTGTTCAGCAGCAGGTGACGAACGGCGTAGCGATTCGGATGGCCGTCCTCTACCTCGTCGTCGCGGCGGCGGCACAGAATAGCAACGGACACAAGACGCCGCTGGTGCCAGCGCCAGGTCTTAGTGGCAAGGTACCGGTATGACTAGCATTCGTATTCGAAACGGCCGAGTGATCGACCCGAGCCAGCGGCGCTACGAGGTGGTCGACCTTGTGATCGTCGATGGACACGTCGACGGCTACATCGGCCAGGAGGCCCAGGGCAGCTTTGATCGGGAGATCGACGCGGCCGGCATGGTGGTCTCCCCGGGGTTTGTCGACCTCCACTGCCACCTCCGGGAGCCGGGGTTCGAGGACAAGGAGACGATCGCAACCGGAGCGATGGCCGCCGTAGCCGGGGGGTTCACGACGATCTGCTGCATGCCCAACACGAACCCCACCATAGACACAGCGAACGACATCGCGTTCGTCTTCGCCGCGGCGCGGCGTGCTGGACTGGCCCGTGTGCTTCCGCTCGGGACGGTGACACGTGGAGAGCTGGGACGCGAGTTGTCAGACGCGACCGAAATGGCAGCCGCTGGCGCGGTTGCATTCTCCGACGATGGCCGACCAATCTGGGACGGGCGCATGATGCGATATGCCCTCACGAACAGCCTGCGTCACCACAAACCCATCGTCAACCACTGTGAAGATCCCGTGATCGCGGATGGCGGAGTGATGAACGAGGGGCGCATCTCCGATCTGCTCGGACTCAAGGGGCAACCTCCAGCCGCCGAGGAGGTGATGGTCGCCCGTGACATTGAGCTCTGCTGCGCATGGCCAAGCGCGACGGACTTGCCGTATCCGCCGAGGTGACGCCCCACCACCTGACCATGACCGAGGAATGGGTACGCGGATACGACACGCGAACGAAAGTCAATCCGCCGCTCAGAACCGAGGTAGATCGGCAGGCGCTCATTGCAGCAGTCTCGGAAGGCCTCGTCGACGTGCTGGCCACGGACCATGCGCCGCACCGCTCCGTCGACAAGGACTGCACCTACGACGAAGCGGCCTTCGGAATCTCAGGCTTTGAGACGGCGCTCGGCAGTCTGATGACGCTGGTCGAGGCTGGGCAGCTCACTCTCAATGATGTGATTCGGGGCTTGACGGTTGAGCCGTGCCGAGCATTCGGGCTCCCCTACGGTACTCTGGCTGAAGGCTCCCTGGCGGACCTGGTGATCATTGATCCCGAGGCATCGTGGGTTGTGGACGCTAATCGCTTTTATTCCAAGGGACAGAACACGCCGCTGGACGGCCGGTCGCTCAGAGGGCGCGTCATCATGACGATGGTCGAGGGTCGGTCAGTCTACGAAGGCACACAGGCGGCCAATTGAACGAGCCAGACAGCAGCGGCCCGTTCTCCTTCGTCAATCGTCAACCCTTTGTTGATGCCGATACAGGTCTCGCCCTCGAGGACGGCCGCGTTTTCCTGGGCCGCGGTTTTGGCGCTCGAGTCATGACCGACGGCGAGGTCGTTTTCAATACGAGCATGGTTGGCTATCAGGAGATCGCGACGGACCCCTCGTATCGCGGACAGATGGTCGTGTTGACGCACCCGCAAATCGGCAACTACGGCGTGCAGGACGAGGCGCGCGAATCGAAGCGACCGTGGTTGACGGCGCTCATTGTCCGCGACCTGGCTGCGCACCCCAATCACTGGTTGTCCTCCAGCACCATGGATCGGTACCTGGATGGCGCCGGAGTACCCGGGATCCAGGGTATTGACACGCGCGCGCTCACGAAACATCTGCGAACGCACGGAACAATGCGGGCCGCGCTGGGGCCAGTCGAAGGCGGCGCTGGGCTCGCTTCGCAAATCGAACGCCTGATAGCCGCGGCGCGCAACGCCATCCCATTGTCGGCCAAGAACCTCGTAGCCGAGGTCTCCAACGTCGAGTCTTCAAGGCGACCTACAGACCGCCAGATCGAGTCTGTCACGTCTGGTTCGCGCGCGCGGGTCGCGCTCGTGGATTGCGGGGTCAAGCACAACATCGCCAGGTCCCTGGTTGCTCGTGGCGCCGATCTGACCGTCCTGCCCTGGAACGCCACCTTCGATGACGTTCTGGCGGCTGGCGTCGACGGTGTGGTGGTATCGAATGGCCCGGGAGACCCGGAGCGCATGAATCAGGTTGAGGCGCTGGTGCACGACCTGCTTCGGCGCGCCATTCCAACCCTGGGTATTTGCCTGGGCCACCAGGTAATGGGTCTGTCCGCTGGCGGCGCCACGAGCCGGCTGAAGTTTGGCCACCATGGCGGCAATCACCCGGTGCGCGACCTCACCACGGGGCGGGTCCATATCACGTCGCAGAACCACGAGTTTCAAGTAGACAGCGATTCCATCACGGAGGCATCCGGGTTCTTCGTGAGCATGGTCAATCTGAACGATGGATCGGTCGAAGGGCTGGCGCACCGCGAGCTGCCTGCGTTCTCGGTCCAGTACCACCCGGAGGGCTGCCCCGGCCCACAAGACAACCAGTACGTCTTTGAGCGCTTCCTTTCGATGGCGGCGCAACCGACCTCGGGCGCCACCGCCCTCCGCGGTGTGCTGAGTGCTGAGTAGTTCAGTGATGGCCAATGCGTACGTGCCAGGCCTCGCGTGCGGGCGACGGGTGGAGAGCTGGAGTTGACGGGCTCAGCACTCAGCACTCAGCACTCAGCACTACGGAAAGTGATGGTGATCGGATCCGGGCCAATCATCATTGGGCAGGCCGCCGAGTTCGACTACGCGGGGACCCAGGCGTGCCGGTCCCTCCGCGAGGAGGGATTGTCGACGGTTCTCGTGAACTCAAACCCTGCGACCATCATGACAGACATCGGCGTGGCCGATGCGGTGTATATCGAGCCAATCACAGTCAGTGTGATCGAGCGCATCATTCAGCGCGAGCGGCCCGACGGGCTGCTGCCGACGCTCGGCGGCCAGACCGGGCTGAACATCGCGGTCGACCTGGCTGATGCCGGCGTCCTGGACCGGTACAACGTTCGGTTGCTGGGCACACCACTCGCGACGATCAAGCAGGCCGAAGACCGTGAGCTGTTCAAAGAACTGATGCTCAGCCTGGGGGAGCCGGTTCCTGAGAGCGTGGTGGCCAGCGACGTCGAGGCTGCCGTCGAATTCGCAGAGGGCATTGGTTACCCGGTAATCATTCGCCCGGCGTTCACGCTCGGGGGAACCGGTGGCGGTATTGGTCGAACCGAGGTCGAGCTCCGGACTGTCTGCGAGAATGGCCTCTCTGCCAGTCCGATCCACCAGGTCCTTGTGGAGCGTTCGCTCATCGGCTGGAAAGAGATCGAGTACGAGGTGATGCGCGACAGCGCCGACAACTGCATCACCGTATGCAATATGGAGAACTTCGACCCGATGGGCGTCCACACGGGTGACTCGATCGTGGTCGCGCCCAGCCAAACCCTCTCCGATTTTGAGTATCAGATGCTGCGCTCGGCTGCGATCAAAATCATTCGCGCGCTTGGCATCGAGGGCGGCTGCAACATCCAGTACGGGCTCGACCCACGATCTCACGCCTACTATGTGATTGAAGTGAACCCACGCGTTAGCCGCTCGTCGGCCCTCGCGTCGAAGGCTACCGGCTACCCGATCGCGAGGGTCGCTGCGAAGATCGCCATCGGCCGGCGACTGGACGAAATCCCCAACCGCGTCACAGGCCAGACGACGGCCGCGTTCGAACCCGCGCTCGATTATCTCGTCGTCAAGGTGCCGCGCTGGCCCTTTGACAAGTTCGCCTCCGGCGACCGCACCATCAACACCCAGATGAAGTCGACGGGCGAGGTCATGGCCATCGACCGTTCCTTCGAGGCCGCGTTGCAGAAGGCCGTTCGCTCGCTCGAGATCGACGGACGCTCGCTGCTCTGGGAAGAGCGGTCTTGGAGCGACGCCGATGGCTGCCCAACAGAGGAGTTGTTCGACCTGATCAGCCGTCCCAACGACCTTCGTCTGTGGGCGATCGCCGCTGCGCTGCGGCGCGAGGTCGCCATCGAGAAGGTCGCGTCGCTGTCCGGCATCGACCCATTCTTCGTCGCAAAACTCGCGTCGATCGTTGAGGTCGAGCGCGAGCTGCTTCGGGAGGACCTGACGCCATCGCTGATGTATCGCGCCAAGCGCATGGGGTTCGCGGACGCCCAGATCGCCGCGTTGAGCGACCGCCTGCCCGAACAGGTCCGGGTGCAGCGCACGGGGTGGGGCATTCGCCCGGTCTACAAGATGGTAGATACCTGCGCGGCTGAGTTCTCCGCCGCCACGCCGTATTTTTACAGCACCTATGAGGCGGAGAATGAGGCAGCGCCTCTCGGTGTAGCATCCGCGCTCGTGATTGGCTCCGGACCCATACGCATTGGCCAGGGAATTGAATTCGACTACTGCAGCGTGCGTGCGGCGGCGGCGCTGCAGGAGGCGGGGCTGGCCAGCATCATGATCAACAGCAACCCGGAGACCGTAAGCACCGATTTCGATGCCTCTACCCGCCTCTACTTTGAGCCATTGGACGAGGAGAGCCTGCGAGACGTGCTCGAGAACGAAATTGGCGAAACCGCCAATGGGTTCCTGGGGGAAGCGCCGCCCGTGGTTGCTCAGTTCGGTGGCCAGACGGCTATCAACCTGGCCGAGCCTCTCCATCGCGCCGGGGGACGCATCCTGGGCAGCAGCGTCGAGGCGATCGATCTGGCCGAGGATCGCCGTCGATTCGAGAGCCTGTTGAATGCGCTGGAGGTGCCACAGCCCCCGGGCGCCTCGGTGCGGACGGTCGAGGAGGCCATAAACACGGCCGAAACCATCGGCTACCCGGTCCTCGTTCGGCCCTCTTATGTGCTCGGTGGGCGTGCAATGGAGATCGTGCACAACGCAACCGACCTGATTCGGTACGTCACCGCTGCGACTCAGCTTTCAACACGGCATCCTGTCCTCATCGACAAGTATCTGGAGGGTAAGGAGCTCGAGGTCGACGCTATCTGCGATCGCAAGGACGTCTTGATCCCGGGTCTGATGGAGCATGTGGAGCGGGCTGGCGTCCATTCCGGCGACTCGATGGCAGTTTATCCAGCGCTCGGGCTTCGGCGATCTGAGGTGGAGCGTGTTGTGGATTACACGACCCGCATCGGAATTGGTCTCGGCGTTCTGGGTGTGTTCAACGTGCAGTACGTTCTGTTCGAGGACACGCTGTACGTTCTCGAGGTGAATCCGCGCTCCAGCCGAACCGTGCCATTTCTCAGCAAAGTTACGGGGGTTCCGATCGTCACCGTTGCGACGCACGTTTCACTCGGCAAATCTTTGAGGGACCAGGGCTACAGGGGCGGGCTCTGGCCCAAGCAGGATCTCGTCGCGGTGAAAGCGCCCGTCTTCTCCATGTCCAAGCTGGCCCGGGTAGACACGTACCTCGGGCCGGAGATGAAGTCCACCGGGGAAGTGATGGGCATCGATTGCACCTACGAGGGAGCGATGACCAAAGCGCTGATCGCTTCGGGCATGATGCTCCCCGCGGAGGGTGCGCTGCTTCTCTCGATCGCAGACCGGGACAAGCCAGAGTCAATTCCCATCATCAAGTCGTTCGCCTCGTCTGGCTACCGCCTGTACGCTACCGAGGGTACGGCGCAGATGATCTCGGCGCTGGGCATTCCCGTTGTCATGACAACGAAGAAGCTGGATGAAGGTCACCCGAACGTTCTGGACGTGATCGTCGACGGCTCGGTCAATGGAGTCGTCAACACGCTTGCCGGTGTATCGGCGAGGCGCGATCAACTTCGAGATGGCTTCGAGATTCGGCGCACGGCCGCGGAACGGAGAATTCCGTGCTTTACTTCTCTGGACACCGCGCGGGTGGTTGCCGAGTGCGTCGCAGGGGGCCGCCACCGGGAACCTGATGCCGCGTCGTCGTTCGACGTGCGACCTATCCAGGAGTATTGGACGTTCGACCCCCAAACGGTGATGAGTCGAGTGTAATTGGACCTCTTCTCAGCACGCGTCGTGGATAACGAAGAGATCATGCCGTCAACTCACGTTTTGACACTAGAGGCGGCGCGGGCTGCGCGGTCGGCTTCCCCCGGGCAGTTCCTGCATATCCGCTGTGGAGACGGTCTGTCTCCTCTGATACGGCGCCCGATGAGCATCTTCCGAACTGATGGCACGCTGCTGCAGGTGATGATTCGGAACGTCGGCGAGGGTTCTTCCTGGATAGTCAGGCGGCAGGCAGGTGACATGCTCGACTGTCTGGGGCCTCTGGGCCGTGGGTTCCGCGTGAGCCCCCAGGCGCGCAACCTGCTGCTAGTCGGAGGCGGATACGGTGTAGCCCCGCTCGTCGGCCTGGCGGAACGCGCGCTGGCGCGCCGTGCCAACGTTTCCCTCGCAGTCGGGGCGGCGGCTTCGGAGCTCATTTTCCCGGCTTCGCTGATTCCCGAAGAGGTCGAATATCTGGTCGCGACGGACGATGGGTCCGCGGGGTACCGAGGATTCGTCACAGACCTTATTCCCGAGCGACTCGTATGGGCAGATGCTGTGTATGCGTGCGGGCCACTCGCGATGATGGCGGCGCTGGCGCGAATCATGCGCGATCTCGCACCACGCAAGCCCGCCCAGGTCGCGATGGAAGAGCGGATGGGATGTGCCATGGGGGTCTGTCTCGGCTGTTGCATCGAATCCACCCGCGGTCCGCTCCGCGTGTGCACTGAAGGGCCCGTGTTCGACATTCGGCAGATCGTTTGGCGGGAAGAGGCTGCTGCGATAGGGACCAGGGGCCCAGGGGTCGGAGGTCATGGGTGAGATTGCCGCCCCCCGACCCCCAACCTGACCTGCGCGTCGAAATTGGGCGAAACGCGAAGCTTCCACTAACCCTGCGTAATCCCGTGATGGTCGCGTCCGGAACGTTTGGCTACGGCACTGAGTACGCTCGACTCATCGATGTCCAGCGACTCGGCGCAATTGTTTCGAAAGGCATCACGCTGCACCCGCGCCGCGGCAACAGAGGGCCCCGGGTCGTGGAGACTCCCGCGGGGATGCTCAATGCCATCGGCCTACAGAACGTTGGCATCCACAAGCTGGTGAGCGACAAGGCACCGGTGTGGGCTCAATGGGACGTTCCAGTCATCGTCAACATCGCAGGCGACTCCATAGAAGAATTCGCGTATATGGCTGACCAGCTCGAGGGCGTGCCCGGGATCTCAGGCATTGAGCTGAACATCTCATGCCCTAACGTCTGGGAGGGCGGACGGGTCGTTGCCGAGGACGCCGAGACCACTGCTGCTATAACAGAGGCGGTTCGCCTGCGCACCGGCCTGCCGCTGCTGGTGAAGATCTCGCCCCAGGTGGCAGACATCGTTAGTGTGGCCCGGGCGGCGGAGGACGGTGGCGCAGACGCGGTGTCCCTCATCAACACATTCGTCGGCATGCGGATCGACACCCGCACGGCTCGGCCCGTGCTGGCGAATGTGACCGGCGGGCTGTCCGGCCCAGCGATCTTCCCGCTCACACTCTGGCTCGTCTACCTTGTGAGCCAGCATGTCGGGGTGCCAGTGGTCGGCGTCGGCGGAGTGGCGTCACTCAATGATGCGCTCGAGCTGATGTTGGCCGGCGCGAGCGCTGTGCAGGTTGGGACGGCCACATTCGTCGACCCAGGGACATCTCTTCGCATTCTCGATGGCTTAAGAGAGGCCATTCGCTCGCGCGGGTGCGCGTCGGTCGGGGACCTGACCGGCCTGGCGCACCCAAGCCGGCGAGCGGCACGGGCGGCTCGATGAAGCGAGCGCCTTCACGTGGGGCTCCAAGGCTGTGGTTTGCGGTAGGAGTCGTCACAGCCCTGCTGCTGCTGGCTGTGAGTGGCGTGCATGTCGGGAACGACGGAACGAAATCCGAGGGCACGGCGCTTGCCGCCGTCCCGGGTCGCATTCTCTTTGGCCACGCTGGGGATATCTGGATCGCGGACGGCGGGGCCGTCTTTCCGCTGACGAACGGCGGTAGATACTGGTACCAGCCCGACGCTTCGCCCGATGGCTCGCGGCTTGCGCTGATCTCCTGGGGACAGAGCGCAACAGATGTCTATGTGATGAACACCGACGGTTCCGAAGTCCGCCAGCTCACCAATAGCCAGGCCCGACGTCTTCAAGACAATGCCTGGGTGTTCTTCCCGCGCTGGTCGCCGGATGGCCAGTCGATCGCGTTCATATCTGATCGCAACAGCAACTATCCGATGCTGTGGACCATGCGAACAGATGGCAGCGGGGCCAGGCAGCTTACTCAGGCGCGGTCCAACCTCGACGCGGTAGACTCATTCTCATGGTCCCCAGATGGCTCGCAGATCGCGGCGACCCGATTTCAGTTGAACACAAGCCAGATCAATGTCATCGACGTTGCGCGACCCGCGAACTCGCGTATCCTGACCAACATTGCAGGTGGATCCTTCGATCCGAGCTGGTCGCCAGACGGGCAGCACATCGCGTTTGTGGCACGCGATGGACGACGCACGCTCATTGAGGTGCTGGACATTACTTCGAACGATCCACCCACCGTCCTGGTCACCGCGGACTCGGCGCGCAGCCCGCGCTGGTCGCCGAACGGTTCGTCAATCGCCTATCTGGCGCTCTCAGGCGCCGAGTTCGAATTGTTCGTCGTCGACCTCTTCATCACTCCAGAGGGTCGGTTGTTAGCCGGGCAACCAATCCAACTGACGAGCCAGTTTGGCGTGGACGCCACGTCTGGATTGACCTGGGTGCCAGGATGAGGATTCTGGACGGGTCCCTGCTGCCTCGCCGTGCACTTGCCGTCGCCACGGCGTTCGCGGCAGCGTATCTGGTGCTCCTGACCGGTCAACGCGCGCTGGATGCCTACCGGATCAATCAGGAGGTCGAAGGGGTTCGTCGGGAGATTGTTGCCCTTCGAGGTCGCAACGTCACTTTGCAGGCCGAACTGACCGGCGGCCGCATCGACGAGGATATCGAGCGGGTCGCGCGCGAGGAGTTGGGTCTCACAAAACCTGGCGACCGTCCGATCATTTTAATTTGGCCGGAGCAGCCCGAGCCGCCGGCTGAGGCTCCGGTTTCAAGCACGATAGCTGAGCCGAACTGGAGATCCTGGCTTCGCTTGTTCTTCCAGGTTGATTCGCGCTCCTAGTCCTGGGGGACGAGGCCAGGCCCTGGGAATCCAAGAGTGACCGTTGGGCGTTGCACCTACTGGGTATAATCAGTCAACGCGCGTGCTCCACAACGCGAGAGAGCACCGCGGTACGCGGTTCGCCCCGGCGGGAGTAACTCATGGACAGCAAGTGGCTGCGGAACAGCTTCGTATATCTCATTCTCCTCGTGGCCGTGATAGCGCTTTTCTTTACCGCCTTTCCCCAGCCCGAGCGAGAGAATCAGTCAATCGGATTTAGCGCGGTAGCAAAGGATGTCGCCGCCGGCGCCGTCAGCAAGATCGAGGTTCGTGACGACAACCTCACCATCACCTACGCCGACAAGCGCAAGGCCACCTCTCGAAAAGACCCCAACGCGAGCGTCACGCAGCAGCTTCGCGACTATGGGGTGACCCCCGACAAGCTCGAAGACACCCTCATTGTCTATAGCGACCCTCCGCAGTTCGGAAACTGGCTGCAGATCCTGATCAATCTGCTGCCCCTGGTGTTTTTTGGCGCAATCCTGCTCTTCATGATGCGACAGGCACAGGGGTCGAACAACCAGGCCCTTTCCTTCGGAAAGAGTCGTGCGCGCATGTTCATGGCTAACAAGCCGTCGGTCACGTTCGCCGACGTTGCTGGTGTTGAGGAGCCTAAGCAGGAGTTGCACGAGGTCGTCGACTTCCTCAAATTCCCCGAGAAATTCGCGGCGCTCGGGGCGCGGATTCCGAAGGGTGTGCTGCTGGTGGGGCCACCTGGAACCGGCAAGACTCTGTTGTCGCGGGCGGTTGCCGGTGAAGCAGGGGTGCCGTTCTTCAGCATCAGCGGCTCAGAGTTCGTGGAGATGTTTGTCGGAGTGGGAGCATCTCGAGTGAGAGATCTCTTCGAGCAGGCGAAAAGAAACTCGCCGTGCATCATCTTTATCGATGAGATCGACGCAGTGGGCCGACAGCGCGGGGCGGGCCTCGGCGGCAGCCACGACGAGCGCGAGCAAACGCTTAACCAGATCTTGGTGGAGATGGACGGCTTCGACGGGAATACGAACGTCATCGTCATTGCCGCCACAAACCGTCCTGATGTCCTCGACCCAGCACTGCTTCGACCCGGGCGTTTCGACCGACACGTCGTATTGCCAGCACCGGACGTGGTTGGACGTCGGGCCGTGCTCGACGTTCACGCTAAAGGGAAGCCGTTGGCTAGCGACGTCGATCTCGGCGTATTGGCGAAGCAGACGCCCGGATTCTCCGGGGCTGACCTCGCCAACCTTATCAACGAGGGCGCGATCATTGCGGCGCGCCGAAACAAGCAGACCATTGGTATGGGCGAGATGGAGGAGGCGATCGATCGGGTAATCGCGGGGCCCGAGACGAAGAGCCGCATCATCTCCGACGAGGAGAAAAACCGCACAGCCGTGCATGAGGCTGGACATGCGGTCGTCGGTCGATTCTTGAAGAAACACGATCCGGTTCACAAGATCACCATCATCTCCCACGGCATGATGGGTGGCTACACGCGCTTCCTGCCGACCGAGGACCGACACATGTGGACGCGATCGCAGTTCGAGGATCGGTTGGCGGCCAGCCTCGGCGGTCACGTGGCAGAGAAGCTCGTCTACGGGGAAATGAGCACAGGAGCGCAGAACGACCTCGAGGTCGCCACGAACCTCGCGCGCAAGATGGTGTGCGAGTACGGTATGAGCGACGCTCTGGGGCCACGGACATTCGGCAAAAAGGAAGAGATGATCTTCCTGGGTCGGGAGATCTCCGAGCAGAAGAATTACAGCGAGAAAGTGGCCGAGGCGATCGATGAGGAGATTCGTCGCTTGATCGAGCACGCGCACAACCAGGCGATGCAGCTTCTGACCGACAATCGTCACATTCTCGACCTGCTCGCCGCCGAACTGATGAAGCGTGAAACGCTCGATGGGGAGGCCCTGGAACGAGTGTTCAACGGCCTGCCAGTCGAGGACCCTGCTCCGGTTGTTCCGCCTCCGACCCCTTCCGCCCCAGCGGAACGATCCGAGCGACCTGTTCCTAATCGGCGCCCGCGCCTGGCGCCCGGCTCGAGCCTGCCCTAGCGGGCTCCGTTGGTAACCGTATACACGGACGAGAGGTGCCTGGAGCATTTTGCTCCCGGTCACCCGGAGCGCCCTGAGCGCGTGGCCTCCGCGGTGACTGCGCTACGCGCGAATCCTCACGCCGACCGCCAGGTTTGGCCTGAGGTTTGGCCCGCGGAGCCGGGCCTCATCGCGCGCGTCCACCACGAGCCGCACGTGCGCCGTGTCGAGGATGTTGCGAAAAGCGGCGGTGGTTGGATGGACCCTGATACCTTCGTTGTGCCCCAGTCGTACCTGGCAGCGTGTTTGGCAGCCGGCGCCACGACCCAGGCTGTGAGGGACGTGCTGTCCGGGGCCCATGAAAACGCCTTGGTTCTGGTTCGGCCGCCAGGACACCACGCGACGGCCACTCGGTCCATGGGTTTTTGCCTATTCAACAACGTCGCGGTCGCAGCCCAATGGGCGATTGACGAGGGTGGCGCCCAGCGGGTTGCAATCGCCGACATCGACGTCCACCACGGCAACGGCACGCAGGACATCTTCTACACGCGTCCGGATGTCCTTTATTACTCTACGCACCAGTTCCCATTCTATCCGGGGACGGGAAGGCTTGAAGACGCGGGCTCGGACGATGGCGTCGGGACCACCGTCAACTTGCCGCTCATGCCCGGATGCGGCGATGAGACCTTTGAGTCCGCGACGGATCGGCTGCTTGCGCCTTCGTTGCGGCGGTTCAATCCGGACCTTGTGATTATCTCGGTTGGATTTGACGCCCATTGGGCCGACCCCCTCGCACAGATGCGCATGTCGCTCAATGGCTACGCGGCAGTTCTGAAGCGAATCGGAGAATTGGCGGAAGAGCTGTGCGCTGGGCGGCTGGTCGTCGTGCTTGAAGGCGGATATGACCTGAAGGTCATCGCCGGAGGCGTATTGGCGGCGGCAGAGCTGCTGGATGGTCGAGAGCCAGCCTCCGATCCGGTCGGCCCGCCCCCAGTCGGGAGCGAGCCCCTTCGGGCCGAGGCCGTGATCGGCGCCGCCCGTACTCTTCACCGGCTTCCTTGACGGCAGTAATATGTGGTACGCCACTCGCAGCTAATCAGAGGGAAGGAAACCCAGTTGCTTGGCTTTATCAGTCGCGTCTTCGGGGACAACCCGGAGAAGGAAATCAAGAGTATTCAGCCCCTCGTCGAGCGCATCAACGGACTCGAGAGCGCGGCTTCGCGGCTTTCTGATCTGGAGCTGCGTGACAAGACAACTGAGCTCCGCGGGCGCTTTCTTGCCGGCGAATCGCTCGACGAGCTGCTTCCGGACGCTTTCGCCGTAGTTCGGGAGGCCGCGCGGCGCACGATTGGCCAGCGTCACTACGATGTCCAACTCATGGGTGGTATCGCGCTGCATCAAGGCAAGATCGCGGAGATGCGAACGGGCGAAGGCAAGACCCTGGTGTCGACGCTGCCGGCCTACCTGAACGCGCTCGCGGGCAAAGGCGTCCACGTCGTTACCGTCAACGACTACCTGGCTAAGCGCGACCGCGATTGGGTTGGCCCCATCCACGAATTCCTTGGCCTCAGCGTCGGCGCCATCCAACACGACATGGACTTTCGCGCGCGCCGCGAAGCATATGCGTCCGACATCACCTACGGAACCAACAACGAGCTGGGCTTTGACTATCTTCGCGACAACATGGTCTGGACCGCGGCCGAGATGGTGCAGCGCGGGCTCAGTTTCGCCGTTGTCGACGAGATCGACAACATCCTGGTCGATGAGGCACGCACGCCACTTATCATCTCGGGCCAGGCAGAAGAGTCAACTGATCAGTACGTCCTCTTCGCGCGGGTCGTCCCGCGCCTGCGGGAAGAAGAGGACTTCACGATCGATGAGAAGCACCGCGCCATCTCCTTGACTGAAGAGGGCACCAGCCGCGTCGAGCGCGCGGTAGGAGTAAACAACCTCTACGACCCCGACAACTATGAGATGGCGCATTACCTCGATCAGGCGCTCAAGGCACAGCTCATCTACAAGCGCGACCGTGACTACGTCGTCAATGACGGCGAGGTAGTGATCGTCGATGAGTTTACCGGGCGGCTGATGCCCGGGCGGCGATACGGGGAGGGGTTGCACCAGGCGATCGAGGCAAAGGAGGGCGTACGAGTTCAACGGGAGAATGTCACGCTCGCCACGATCACATTCCAGAATTACTTCCGCATGTACGAGAAGCTCGGAGGGATGACGGGCACGGCGATGACGGAGCGAGACGAATTCAGGAAGATCTACAACCTGGAGGTCGTCCCGATCCCGACGAATCGCCCGATGATTCGCGTTGATCAGGCGGACGTGATTTACAAGTCCGAGGCGGGCAAGTTCAGAGCCGTCGTCGATGAGATCAAGGAGCTACATGCCACGGGTCAACCCGTGCTCGTCGGCACGATCTCGATTGAGAAGTCCGAAGAGTTGAGCGGTCTGCTGCAGCGAGAGGGCATCGACCACGAGGTACTCAACGCGAAGCAGCACGAACGCGAGGCGGGCATCATCGTGCAGGCGGGGCGCCCGGGGGCCGTCACCATTGCGACCAACATGGCTGGCCGCGGCGTAGACATCCTTCTCGGCGGAAATCCGGTTGGCCTGGCTGAGGCGATGGTGCGGCGCAAGTTCAAGGCCGCTGAAGAGGAGCCCCCACCGGAGGCAGTTGCCGCCATAGAGCAAGAGGCGCGCGAGTTGTGTGAACGCGACCATGTCAAGGTCGTCGAACTGGGTGGTCTGCACATCATCGGCACCGAACGCCATGAGGCGCGCCGTATCGACAACCAGCTCCGTGGCCGCGCTGGCCGACAGGGCGACCCGGGCTCGTCTCGCTTCTACATTTCCCTCGAGGATGACCTTATGCGGCGCTTCGGGGGCGAAAGAATTTCCGGCCTGATGGACAAGCTAGGCCTGGACGAGGACGTGCCATTGGAGCACGGCCTGGTGAGCAAGTCGATCGAGAATGCCCAGCAAAAAGTCGAGGCATACAACTTCGACATGCGCAAACACGTCGTCGAGTACGACGACGTCATGAACAAGCAGCGCGAGGTGATCTACGCGGATCGTCGCGCCGTGCTAGGCGAAGACACGCTGCGCGAGATGCTGCTCGACTGGGTTGATCGCGAGGTCGAGGCATTGGTCACCGCCTATGCCGGTGGACGCGACGATGAGCGAGACCCGAGCTCGATCGCATGACGCCAGCCGAGCTGATGGAGTTCCTCAAGAGCTACTGTGAAGACGCATTCGACGAAAAGGAGCGGGATCTCGGACCTGAACTCATGCGCATGGCCGAGCGCCAGGTCGTCATCCCAGTCATCGATTCGTTGTGGGTGCGACACCTGACGGCACTGGACGACCTCCGTCAGGGCATCGGACTCCGTGCATACGGTCAGCGCGACCCGTTGGTCGAGTACAAAGTGGAAGCCGCGACCATGTTCGATGAGCTTCTCCGCGCCATTCAGCACGACGTTGCTCACCTGATCTATCGGGTGAGGCTTGCCCAGGAGCGCCCGCGTCCTCGGGCCCAGCAGATGGCGACGAACCGTGGTGGGTCGGGACAACCAGCCAAAGTAGGGCGTAAGATCGGGCGGAACGACCCTTGCTTCTGCGGGAGCGGCAAAAAGTACAAGCTTTGCCACGGTCGTTAGGGCGATTGATAGATTATGAGGAATGAAGCTATGAGTAGTGCGCTCGGTTGGAGGGTGAATGACGGACGGTAGCCGGACGCTTCGTTCAGTGCTGGACAATGTGTCGCGGGTCCTCATCGGGAAGCGGCATGAAGTCGAGCTGGCGCTCATCGGGCTTGCGAGTGAGGGCCACCTCCTCATCGAGGACGTGCCCGGCGTAGGTAAGACCATGCTGGCAAAATCGCTGGCGAAGTCGATCGGCTGCACCTTCCGTCGCATTCAATTTACGCCTGACCTGCTTCCAAGCGATGTGACCGGCGTATCGATTTACAATCAGAAGACAGGTGAGTTCGAGTTTCGCCCCGGCCCCATCATTGCACAGATAGTCCTTGCCGATGAGATCAACCGGGCGACCCCGAAAACACAGTCCGCAATGCTCGAGTCAATGGAGGAGCGACATCTCACCGTCGACGGAGTAACTCACGCGCTGCCGGCACCGTTCATGGTGATGGCGACGCAAAACCCCATCGAATATGAGGGCACGTTCCCGCTCCCTGAGGCGCAGCTCGACCGGTTCATCATGCGCGTTCACCTGGGTTATCCCGCGCGCGATGACGAAGTCGCGGTCCTCGAGTCGCAGACACTCTCCCATCCTATTGAGGACATCGGACAGGTCGTGTCTGCTGATGACCTTATTGCAACGCAGCACCAGGTCCGTCAAGTTCGCGTCGATCCGCTGATCCGCCGATACATCGTCGACATCGTGGCCGCAACCCGATCACATCCTGACGTTTACCTCGGGGCTAGCCCGCGCGGGTCGCTCGCCCTCTTTCGCACCTCTCAGGCCGCCGCGTTGCTGGCCGGTCGCGACTACGTGATCCCGGACGACACCAAGGCGCTGGTAGAGACGGTTCTGGCACACCGCGTGATCATGAATCCGTCGGCTCGTGTTCGGAATCTTCAGTCCAGCGCGGTGCTCCAGGAACTCATCCAGACCGTCGCCGTCCCAGGCACGCGGGTGCCCGCTTAAAGCGCACCAATGAAGACGCTCGGGCTCCTCGCGCTCTGGCTTGCCACCCTGGTGATCGCTTTCGCCGGTGGGTGGAGCGTCATGTACCGCGTCTCTTACGTGCTCCTTTTGCTCATCACCATCTCCTGGGTCTGGACGCTGGTCTCCATCCGAACGTTGACCGTCGAACGGCGCAACCGTGCTCAGCGAGCGCAAGTCGGCGGGTTCTTCGAAGAGTGGGTGGCAGTAGACAACATCTCCTACCTCCCCAAGGCCTGGGTTGAGATGCGCTCGGAGTCGAACCTCGTGGACCACGCCGTGCGACGCGGATTCTTTCTTGGGCCGAAGAGTCGTCGCACCTGGATGTTGCGGACCGAGTGCACCTCTCGCGGCAAGTTCCATCTCGGAGATATCGCCATCGCCACGGGAGACCCGTTTGGCCTCTTTCAGCGTCAGGCGCGCTTCGGCTCGGAGACGACGATTCTGATCTATCCGCGCACCGTTGACTTCGTCACGCCCGGACGCATCCCGGGACAGCTCCCAGGAGGCGTGCAGCAGAGCGGCCACGTGCCCTTCGTCACCCCGACAGTCGCGGGCGTGCGCGACTATCAGCCCTCCGACTCCTACAACCGCATCCACTGGCCAACAACTGCCCGCACCGGGCGTCTGATGGTAAAGGAGTTCGAGCTGGACCCTTTCGCGGACATCTGGGTCGTGATCGATCTCGACCGCCAGGTACACGTCGGGCGCGGCCCTGAGTCGACCGAGGAATATGCCGTGACGGTCGCGGCCTCGCTCGCGCGCCACTTCCTGGTGCAGAACCGGTCAGTCGGGCTCCTGAGCCAGAAGGAATTGCTGCACCCAGACCGCGGATCGCGACAGCTCACCAAGGTGCTCGAGTGGCTCGCCGTGGCGCAAGGAGACCGATGGGAGACGCTGGGGGAGACGCTGACGGCGGAGAGCTTGCGGATCAGTCGACTGGCTACGGTAGTGATTGTCACGCCGTCTCTCGCGACCGACTGGGTGGTAGCGGCGCACCAGCTCACGTTGCGCGGAGTGAGCGTAATGGTCGCGTTGGTTGAGTCCGCGACGTTCGGGAGTGGCCTTTCGTCGATCACAACAGTTGGCTCGCTCGCGGCCGCGAACATCCCGACCTACCTTGTGAAGCGAGGCGAACCTCTCGAAGGCCTGCTGACGCAGCCAAGCATCGCGGCTGTCACGGCGCCGCATGCCCGTCAAGCAGTTCCGCGGTGAATCGTCTGCGCCTTCGTGACATGTGGCTCCCGGCGCTGTTGGTCGCGATCCTTGCCGTAAACCCGGCCGCTTCGATCCAGGCGGCTGGATGGTCGGATCGTCTGGAGCCCGTGCCCTGGTTCGCGCTGGCAGGCGTGGTCGCCGGCATCGTTTTCGCTCGCAGCAGGCTCAACCTGGCATTCAGCCTGCTGCTCGGCGCGGCGATCGGGGCCGCCCTATCGACTTTGCAATATGCATGGTTCCTTCCCGAGCCGAGCGTTCCAGCCCGAGTCGGGGCCTTCGTCAACCGATTGTCAGACTGGGTCGCGGCCGTCTTCTCGGGCGCCGCAAGCACGGACAATCTGCTGTTTGCATATCAGATGAGCCTGTGGGCCTGGACAATCGGGTACCTCGGTTCGTTCTTCGCGTTTCGACGACTGACTCCATGGTGGGCGATCGTTCCTTCCGGGTCGGCGTTGCTGCTGAACCTGTCCTATGCGCCTCCTCAGCTTTTGCCGCTCGTGTTCGTCCATTTGATTTCCAGCTTCCTGCTGATGATCGCCATCAACTCGGTCGAGAAGGTGGCGCGCTGGCGGACTGAGAGCGCAGAACAGAGCTTCAGTCCTGGCATAGGGTTCGCCGCATCCACCTTCGTAGTGGGGGTCCTCGTAATAGGCGCCGCATGGAGAATGCCGGTAGGAGAGGTCCAGCGTGGCGTCGCTTCCGCGTGGGAAAACGTCGCCGGTCCCTGGCAGAGTGTGCAGGCCAACTTTGATCGTCTATTCGCCTCGCTCAACCCATCACCGCAATCGGGACGTGGTCTTACCGCCGCGTTGACCATGGCGCCTCGCGGCTCGTTCGAGCTGGGAGACAAGCCGGTGATGCGCGTTGGAGGACGAGATCCTGCGTACTGGCGCGCCGTAACCTACGACCGATACACCGGCAACGTGATGGCCAACTCAGCTATCAGCTCGCAACGCTTGGACCGCCGCCAGCCACTCGAAGGCTCAATGGAGACGGATGCGGGCCGCAAGCTCATCGAGTACACCGTCACGCTCCTGGCGCCCACCGCATCGGTGATCTACGCGCCGGACACGCCGCTCACGGTTGGCGTGCCCACGGTATATGACTATCGCGCGGACCCGCACGATTTCGGTTCGCTGCGGCCGGTCATTCCAATCCGTGAGCAGCAGCGCTATAGCGTACTAACAGCGGTCTCCACTGCGTCCATCAACGAGCTGCGGCAGGCGGGCACGATCTACCCGCCGTGGACGCGGCCATATCTGCAACTGCCCACAACCCTTCCGGAGCCCGTGCGGCAAGAGAGCTGGCGCGTGGTGGGTGACGCCACTAATGTGTACGATGCCGCGGCCCGCGTCGAAGAATACTTGCGAGGGTTCAGGTACAGCACGCGGGTGCAAATGCCGCCCTCTGACCAGGACTGGGTGAGCTTTCTGCTTTTCCAGTCGCGGGAAGGCTACTGCGACTATTACGCGACGGCTATGACGGTCATGCTGCGCGCGGTGGGAATCCCTGCTCGCGTAGCGAGCGGCTATGTGACGGGCGATTGGGATCCCCCCACCCAGTCCTACCTCGTAACAGAGGCGCATGCACACACGTGGACCGAAGTGTATTTTCCGCGCTACGGCTGGATCACGTTTGAGCCATCCGCCATTCGCCCCGCGCCGGTCCGCCTCGAAAACCCGCTGGTCGCGCTTACCGAGGAGGAGTTCCTCCGGATTCTGGAGTCCGAGCGCGGGGTGGACGAGTTCCTGGACGACGAAGACCTGTACGACAGCGGCAACTTCTTGCCGCTTCCTGCCAACCAGACCGGTCCTGCCTATCCACCTGGGTTGATTCTTCTCTTTGTGCTCATGGGCCTCGTTGGCGTGGGCGCAATTGTGATGTTCGTGCTATGGGCCCGCGGCATCGGAAACCTGCCTCTTTTCGCTCGGCCCTATGCTCAGACGCTTCGACTCGCAACATGGTGTGGTCTGGGTCCCAAACACTCGCAGACGCCGTACGAGTACACAACGGAACTGGCGCGAGTTGTGCCCGCCGCGGGGCCGCAGCTCGTGGCGATTGCGGACGCGTATGTTGCAGGCGCCTATGGAGGAAAGGAGCCGGATCTCGAGACACTCCGTGAGTTGAAGGTATACTGTTCCGATCGCTCGCGGTCGACCGATGGCATCACTGGCTGGACCAGCGGTTGCGAGCGCTGACCGGACCCGAACGTCGTTAGTGCAATGGCGCCAGGTTGCCGCCCTTCTGATGGGCCTTGAAGTCGCCGTCAAATGTGCTGTAGTATCCGCGCCACTGCCACGCAGCCGCAGGCCGGGGGGTGACGTAAAGAGCATCGTTTTGGCACGCGCTTCTCGAACTGTCAACGGGACATAATGGACATGGCATGATTCTGGCCATGCATCTCTGTGAGGATTAGGCGTTGGAACCACTCCTTGACGTGCGCGATCTTAGAACCGAGTTCCCAACCGGCGACGGAGTCGTTCACGCGGTGAATGGCATCTCGTATACGGTGATGCCCGGGGAAGCTGTTGGACTCGTTGGCGAGAGTGGATGCGGCAAGACCGTAAGCGCTATGTCGATTCTCAAATTGGTCTCCAGCCCGGGCCGCATCGCGGGCGGGCAAGTGCTCTTCGAGGGGAAGGATCTTCTGCTCTACGACGAGGACCACATTCGGAAGATCCGTGGCAACGAGATCGCCGTGATCTTCCAGGACCCGATGACGTCGCTGAACCCCGTCTTGTCGGTCCGGACCCAGATGACCGAGCCACTCATGCTGCACAAAGGCATGGACCAGAGCACGGCGGATAAACGCGCGATTGAATTGCTCGAGTTGGTCGAAGTGCCGGCAGCGAATGCCCGCCTGAGGGACTATCCGCATCAGTTCAGTGGCGGCATGCGACAGCGCGTGATGATCGCGATGGCCCTGGCGTGTGAGCCGAAGCTTCTTATAGCGGACGAGCCGACAACCGCGCTGGACGTGACGATTCAAGCGCAGATCCTGGACATCATTACCAAACTGCGCAAAGAGGTCGGTATGGCGCTGGTCATGATCACCCATGACCTCGGCGTCGTGGCAGGAATCTGCGACCGCATCAATGTCATGTACGCAGGCTACATCGTCGAACACGCTACGACCGAAGAGCTTTTCGCGAATCCGCGTCACCCATACACTCTCGGTCTGCTGCGGTCGATCCCGCGCATGGACCAGGAGCGGCGCGCGAAGCTGATCCCAATCGAGGGGTTCCCGCCGGACCTCATACACATTGGCGACAAGTGTCCATTCCAGCCGAGGTGCATCTACGCTGTGGACAGGAGCGCCGAAGAGAACCCGAATCTGCAGCCTGTCGGTAACGGCCATTCTGTTGCCTGCTGGGTCGACGTTTACGCGGGGAGGAAACTGAGCGATGGTTGAGGCAGCCGCCCGTCCGGGCTCGGCCGAACGAGAAACGCTTGTCGACGTCAAGCATCTGAAGATGTACTTCCCGGTGCGCCGCGGGATGATTATCGAGCGCACGGTAGGACACGTTCACGCGGTCGACGACATCACCTTCGACGTAAAGCGTGGCGAGACGCTGGGGCTGGTAGGCGAGAGTGGGTGCGGCAAGTCGACGACTGGACGTGCAGTGCTGCAGATCTACAAGCCGACCGCTGGTCATGTGGTCTACAACGGCGTGGAACTCACGACGCTCAAGAATCGAGATCTGCGCAACTATCGCCGCAACATGCAGATGATCTTCCAGGACCCGTATGCCTCGCTGGACCCACGCATGACGGTCGGTGGAATCATCGCGGAACCGCTGGAGATTCATCACCTTGCCAAGGGTAAGGCGAAAGAGGAAAAGGTCCGTGAGATGCTCCGTATCGTGGGCCTCAATCCGTATTTCGCCAATCGCTATCCCCACGAGTTCAGTGGGGGCCAGCGCCAGCGGATTGGGGTCGCGCGGGCGCTCGCGCTAGACCCGGAGTTCATCGTCTGCGATGAGCCGATCAGCGCGCTCGACGTGTCAATCCAGGCGCAGGTCATCAACCTGCTGGAAGAGCTCCAGGACCGTTACAACTTGACCTACCTCTTCATCGCTCATGATCTGGCCGTCGTACGCCACATCAGCGACCGCGTCGCGGTGATGTACGTGGGCAAGATAGTGGAGATCGCCGATCGTACCGAGTTGTACGATCTGCCCCTTCACCCCTACACCAAGGCTCTGCTCTCGGCGGTTCCCATCCCAGACCCCGTGATCGAGAAGCGCAGGTCACGGATTATTTTGCAGGGCGACGTGCCTAGTCCTGTGACGCCGCCCAGTGGTTGCCGCTTCCATCCGCGTTGCCCGTTCGCACGTGCAGATTGTTCGCAGAGCGAGCCGCTGCTGGAAGAGGTGCGACCGAGGCACTGGGTGGCATGCTTCTACTGGAAGGAGATCGCCGAAAAAACCCCGATGGGGCCCTTCTCTTCGAACTAAAGGGCGCGGAACGGGTCTTCGTCGTCGAGAAGCGACTCCATCGCATCGCGCGCCGCCTCCCGCACATCGCGGTTGCGGGAGGCGAGCAGTTGGCTCAGCGCTGCCTTGGCGTCGGAACCACCTGTCGCTCCTAAAGCCTTGATCGCTGCTCGCCGGACCGCGTCATCGTCATCCTTCAGTCTCCCTAAGAGGTGAGGGATCAGCCGCTGATCCTCAAGCTCGGCCGCGGCCTCAGCCGCGGCCTGCCTGAGTTCGGGATCGTCAGCCTCCATTTCGGTGATGACGTCGTCGATCCAGATCTCCTGGCAATTGCGCCCCATTGCCTCGACTGCTGTGACGTGCAAGTCCGGCTGGAGGTGGGCCTGGCGAATCTCTTGCTCCGAACGTGCAGTCGTGAGATAAGCCAGTGCCAGAAGGGCGGCACGCCGAAGAGGAAATGATGTTGTGGGCAGGTGCAGCACGCCAGCCAAAGCCGTCTCTAGCTTGCGCTCGGACTCAGGGTCCCATCCGTCAGTTTGCGCGGCGTAGGTGAAGTGTGAGAGGCCGTCCAGGGCAGCCAGGCGTACCTCCTCTGACGGGTCGGTAACCGCTGATTTGAGAAAGCTGTCGAGCAAGCCGAGATCGGCATCTTCCGCCAGAAGCGAAAGGGCGGCGGCTCGCACTTCGGCGTCGGGATCGTCCAGCGAGCCCTTGTAAACCGATGAGAATTCGAGGAATGCGCTTTCGTCCGCGGCTTGCCTGAGGAGGCCCAGAAGCGCCAAACGATGGTCGCCATTCAGGCCACGCCACACGTCCTGAAACTGGGCGAGGTCGTCGCCCTCCAGGCCGCTGAGGGATTGGGTGACATCCTCGTCAAGCCCGTCCGCCCGGTCCAACGCGGCGGCTATTCCGACGAAGGGGAGCGGTTCCCCGTTCAGTATGATCTTCCGAAGATGGCGGTCTGATCTGCAGTAGCCTTGCAGACGAGGCACAGGCCTTTGTCGTCGCCGCCTTCGAACGGGATGCATCGAAGCGTGGCCCCCGTCTTCGCTTTTACCGCGCCCTCGCACATCGGGGAGCCGCACCACGGCGCCCAGAAGAAGCCCCGTTCCTTCTCCATCTGCTCGGCGATCTCGTCGACGCTGGACACTGTCCAGGTGTGAGCATCCCGAAAGGCGCGGGCGCGATCCAGCATTGATCGGTGGACCTCATCAAGGATCTCCGGGAGTCGCTGGCCGAGCCCGGCGATCGGAATTGACTCTTTAGCCCGACTATCGCGCCGAACGGCAACGGCCTGTCCCTGATCGACATCGCGCGGGCCCACCTCGAGCCGAAGCGGCGCGCCGCGCATCTCCCACTCGTTGTATTTCCAACCCGGCTTGTTGTCTGACCAATCCGTGTGGATTCGGACCGCACCGGTCAGATCACGGGTGATAGCCTGGACTGCTTCGTACACCCGACTCCGCTCATCGTCGTTTCGAAAAATGGGGACGATCACAACCTGGAAGGGTGCAACGCGCGGGGGCATCATCAGGCCGCTGTCGTCGCCGTGCATCATGATGATCCCGCCAATGAGTCGGGTACTCGCTCCCCAGCTCGTGGTCCAGGCGAAGCGTCGCTCCCCGTCCATGTCCAGGAAGCTGATGTTGAAGGCCTCCGCGAACCGCTGGGCGAAGAAATGCGAGGTGCCAGCCTGGAGAGCCTTTCCGTCTCCCATCATTGCTTCGACGGTAAAGGTGGCCGCGGCGCCGGCGAATTTCTCGGCATCGGATTTGCGTCCCCTTATGACCGGCATGGCCAGCTCCGTCTCCGCGAACTCGCGATATACATCGAGCATGCGAAGGACCTCCTCCATGGCCTCTTGTTCGGTGCGGTGCACCGTGTGGCCCTCCTGCCAGAGAAACTCCCTCGTTCGCAGGAAGAGATAGGTGCGCTTCTCCCATCGGACCACATTCGCCCATTGGTTGATCAACAAGGGGAGGTCGCGCCATGACTGCACCCATTTGCTGTACATCGACAGAATGATGGCTTCTGAAGTCGGGCGAATGGCGAGGCGCTCTTCGAGCTTCTCGCCACCAGCCTCGGTAATCCAGGGCAGCTCCGGAGCGAAGCCAGCAACGTGCTCGGCCTCCTTCTTCATGAGGCTCTCCGGGATGAAGAGGGGGAAGTAGGCGTTTACGTGGCCTGTGGCCTTGAATCGCGCATCCAGGCCGGCCTGCATGTTCTCCCAGAGCGCATAGCCATACGGTCGGATCACCATGCAGCCACGAACGGGCGAGTAGTCCGCCAACTTCGTTTTGAGGATGACATCGGTATACCACTGCGAGTAGTCATCGCTCTTGTCAGCAATTTGATCTACAAACCCGCTAACGTCGGTCAACGCTCACCTCCTGAAGATTACAAAATTGTACCGATGCGTCCGGAAGAGGGGCAAACAGGCATCTAGCCCGCTGTTCGACTCGGCAGACGCTCCTATAATCTGACCACCCTGTGCCTCCGCGGCGCATCCGTTGACGAGCTGGAGTGGTCGGGCCGACTGGGATGGAGACTCCGAGTGGCCACGGAAGCGGGAATTGAGGCCTTGAACGTGCCCACGCCCCGATCGTCATTCGATGACGTTTTACGGATGCTGCCCTGCTGGGCCGAAATCGATCTCGATGCCGTGGAGGCCAACGTCGCGAACCTGCGACGCTGGCTCGGACCTGGCACGGCGCTTGCTGCCGTCGTCAAGGCTCAAGGCTACGGAACCGGAGCCTGTGAGGTTGCATGTGCCGCCCTGGAAGCGGGGGCGCGATGGCTAGCCGTTGCGCGCCTTCATGAAGGCCGAGAGCTCCGAGAATCCGGTATTCGTGCGCCGATACTGATCCTCACGCGCACGCATCCGTCGCGTGCAGACGAAGTGGTTCGCCTCGATCTCACGGCAACGGTTGAGAATGCGACGCTGGGGCAAGCCCTGGGAGACGCGGCGACACGCGTCGGGCGTCGAGCGTCGATCCATGTCAAAGTCGATACCGGTTTGCACCGCTTCGGTGTGCAGCCTCAAGAGGCGCTCCCATTAGTTCGCTCGTTGTCAGAAGTCGACGGGTTAGACATCCAGGCAATCTACACGCACTTCGCGAGCGCCGACGAAACCGATCTCTCTTTCACTCGGGAACAACTTCTCTGTTTTCTGGATGTGACACGACGGGTCGAAGGCGCCGGATATCGATTCCCCATGAGGCATGCGGCGAACAGCGCAGGCACGCTCGCGGTCCGCGAGGCGCACCTTGATCTGGTTCGAATCGGGCTGGCCCTCTACGGCGTCAGCCCCAGCGGCGAAGTCCCAGATGGGCTCCATCTGCGGCCGTCTGTGAGTCTCCGCGCGAGGGTCGCGCGCGTAGCTGAGATCGCCGAAGGCGAGGGCGTCGGCTACGGCCAAACCTGGCTGGCGAAACGAGCGACCCGCGTCGCTCTCGTAACCGCCGGTTATGCGGACGGGGTCTCGCGCCGTCTTTCGAACACTGGCGCAGTCCTCGTAAATGGCAATCGGTGCCCGATCATCGGGCGCGTGTCCATGGACCAAACGACCGTGGACGTCACGGGCTGCGGGCCGGTCAAAGTGGGCGACGTTGCGACCTTCCTCGGTCGGGACGGCAATGCCGAGATTGACCTGCATCGCTTTGCCTCGGATGCTGACACGATTCCCCATGACATCCTAACGGCCATCGGAGCCCGGGTACCGCGAGCCTACATTCGAGATGGCAGAGTCAGCCACATCGCTCGCCTGAGTGGGGTAACGGACGTGATGGGCAATGGGCAGCGGCTCTAGAGACTCCATCACCCTGGCAAGATGAGCGTGACTCGTGTGAAACGATTTGCCGCGCTCTCGACGGTCAGTCCACCACCGATCACCGCCATCAACGTGCTGTGAAGCGCCAACCCCTGGCCAGAGCCACGCGCGTCGGTTGCCGTCGCCTCAAGGCCAACCCCGTCGTCCTCGATGGCGAGCTGCAGTCCGTGCTTGCGGTTCAACTCGATCGCCAGGTGGAGCGGACGCTTCATGTCTCCATTGCGGCCGTGGGCTGCCGCGTTACGGATGACTTCGCGGGCTGCGCAGAAGGCCACCTCGGCGTTCGTCGCCGAGAGCTGGTCCACGGCATCAACTGCCTCGGCGTCAAGGCGCCAGCTCACGCTGTCGAACGCCCCACCTAGCTCCGCCTCCAGCGCTTCTCGCAGCGCTCGAGTCAGGCCCAGCTCCGCCACACGCGGGGCCGCTGGACCGCCCGTGGCGCGGAGGAGAGCGGAGATCTCGCCGTGCGTCTGCGCTATGAGAGCGGCGGCATCACTCGCGTTGTCCGCTGCCTCGCCGCTGCGCCGTGCAAGCAAGAGCATGGCGGTGTGGAGCCGAGGAAGCGTCTCGTCGTGAAGGAGTTGCCGTGCATGACTGTCGAGCACAGGCGTCCCGGAGAGCTGCGCCCGCTGCAGGTCCATAAGGCGGCGCGACATCTCGGCAGTCACTTGCCGATCGATGATCCTCTCGCAGGCAGCGCGAGCGATCTCGATCTCCTCTTGAGTGTACAAGCGTTCGTCAGCCCTCTCACCGAGCAGCAGTGCTCCAATCTGCCCGCGCTCGTTCCACAACGGGACTGCCCAGGCGGCGCCGCTGTTCTCGGGCGCCAACGGCACGCAGAGCGCATCGGTCGACAGGAGCGCCATGAGGCCATCAAGCGGAGGCGCGAACGTAGCTGCGTCCCTCGGATACGCCAGTGGTCGCACGAGAGGGGCCGCCGGCCCAATTGCGACCAAATACGCTACCCGCGCACCCAGCACTTCCCCACAGAGGGCGTCGAACTGGCGCTCGGCGTCGATGCCGGAGCCGACGCTGGAGGATCCAACCAGCCGTTCGTAGAGATGCTCGCTGCCTACGAACAACCGCAAGCGCGCCAGCCCCTGCTCCCGCTCGGCGTAGGTACGCCAGCCGTGCAGGGCATACAGCACGGTGATCATCACAGTGACCAGCAGCAGGCGTGGGACAGGGTCGATCGGGACGCCGAGCGTACCGCCAACGAGCAGCCCGATTGTCGCGGCGAGAATCAGGCTGTTCCTCCAATGACGCCGCAGCCCGCCGCGGGGAAGTACCTTGCCAGTGAAGACTTCATAGGTGACGATGGCCCTGCCGAGCAGGATGACCGTGACTGCGAGCAGGCTCGACAGCAGGATGTCAAATCCCTTGATTGGCCAGAGCGTTTCTGTCGTGATTGGCCGATCCGGCGTGACCTGGGTAACAAGCCACGCTGACAGTGCGCCCACGGCGGCGCTGACGATCAGCAGGGCCAGAGAGGTAGCCACAAGCCACGGCAGGGCCCGTCGCCGTGCAATCTCGCCCATAAACCTGCCCGATGGCGCGGGGCGCATGAGGATGCGCAGCGCCAGGACGATGCACGCAAGACTAAACGCAGGGTAGATCAAAAGCGCCCGCAGGCTCCCAGGCGCGCGTTCGTGCGCGACGGTCAGAGCAACGTTCGCAGCGGATGGCAATGGCAGCGGGAAGGGGGACACAATCGTGAGCACAATGGCCGCGGCCAACCCAATGACCCCCAGACCGACGGCCTGCCTTCGATGCCAGGGCTCGTGGAGTCGCCCCGCGTACCAACTGACGACGAGATACCAGAGGAACGGAAGTGCGATGAAAGGCAGCCAGCTCATCGGCCACCAGAATGCGAGTTGGTGCAACTCACCCCAGAGGTCGCCGGCGGCGACCATGGAATGGGCCGCGAAAAACGCTCCGCTCAGAAGGAGTGCTGAGCTTGCAAGCCAGGTGCCGAGGGTCCGCCGCTCAGCATTGAGCAGAACCGTGCACCCGAGCCAGAGGAAGGCCACGGTGTTGAAAACGGAAAGGAACCGAATCGCAGCATCGGCCAGAGCGTCAGCCAGGAGAGCCTACCTCGGTCAAACGAGAAGGGGTCGAACGAGAAGGAAGTTGGGGATTCATGACGACAGGGCTAGAGCGATCACAGGCTCAGGCCAGCCTCGAACGGGACCTCTCTTCCGTCCGAATCGAAACTGTGCGCCCTACCCTCGGCGTCCCAGGTGATCAGTCGCCCAGCGCGAACGATGATCGCGGCGCGAGTCCGTGCGATCTTTTCCTCGGTCGGATTGTCGCTCAAACCCCACGCGGCGTAGATCTGACCGTTCGTGCGTGCGATAGTGCGCTTGTCTCGGAATCCCATCCGACCGGCGATCTGCTCGTTGTTGAGCCCTTCGGCGAGCATCCGTGCCACAGCTTGCTCGTTGGGCTCGAGTAACGCCATTGGCGAGCCACGGTCCTTCTCACGGACCTCCTGCACGCGCGACTCAACATCTGGGTCGATGAATCCACGTCCGTCGACGGCATCCGTCAGAAGGGGAGCGATCATGTCTGGGAGAAGATAGTTCGACTTCAACACGTAGGCGTAGTGGCTAAGGATTCCTGAATCGATGAACGCGCGGAAGTACTCATCGTTGTCTTGAATCGAATAGAAGACCACGGGCTGGCGCGGCAACTCTCGGCGAATGGACACTGCTGTCGCGATGCCGTTAGCAGGACCGGCCAGCCGAACATCCATCAGGATTACGTCAGGCGGTTGGCTGAGGCAGTGGGCGAGCGCCTCTTCACCGCTCCGGTAGGCTCCAACGACATCGAGCGAGATGTCGGCGACGGCATCGAGTCCCGAGCACATTGCTCGCAGGAGCCGCTCATTGTCCTCAACCACCAGGACACGAAGGGTTCGCGCCCGTTTGGGCACATGCAGGGCACGAGAGACGAGAGCCGTGGCGGGACGACCAGCATGCATTGTGCTGAGACGCTACCCAAGTGGGTGACTATGCGTCAAGCACTCGGGTGCTGCTTCAACGCACTCAAGACATTGTGGATTGATCAACGAGAGCCTAGGATGGAGACTCTGCTATCAGCCTAGGTCGGGTGACGCGGAAGCCGTGAGGGGCGCATAATGATCTGCGGGTTGTTGGAGGGTTATTGAATACGTTTGCCGGCATCCAGGAGGCGGTCGCAGATTTTCGCGGTGGCAAATTCGTGCTCATCCTCGATGCGGAGCGGGAGAACGAAGGTGACGTCGCAATCGCGGCCGAGTATGTGACAGCATCGGCGGTAAATTTTCTCGCCACACATGCTCGGGGCCTGATTTGCATGCCGATGTTGGGAGAGCGCCTCGACCACCTTGGGATTCCTCCGATGGTTTCAGATGCGCCATCTGGAGCCCCCGCGTTCACCGTTTCCGTGGACGCGAGACGAGGAATCACGAGCGGGATCTCCGCTGAGGATCGTGCCTGGACGGTAAAAACACTCATCCATCCGCTTGCTCAGCGGAACGATCTCGAGCGGCCCGGACACATGTTTCCGCTGCGCTATGCAGAAGGCGGTGTTCTTCGACGGGCCGGCCACACCGAGGCGTCTGTCGACCTTGCAATGCTCGCGGGGTGCTACCCGGCCGCGGTTATCTGCGAAGTGATGAATGCCGACGGAACGATGGCCAGGCTCCCGCAACTTCAGTTGTTCGCCCGCGAGCATTGCATCACCATGATCAGCCTGGAGCAGCTCATTGCTCACCGGCGTTGGCTTGACCGCGTGGCCGACGACGTCCGCCAAGCAGTCGGAGGGCTCGTTCGGTAGACCGCGGCTCCCTCAAGATCCCTCGCCGGAGAGCCAGGTCTGGGCGACTGTGCCGATGCTGGCCGACGGAACCCGGCGAATCGTGCAAGGCGGCAGACTATTCAGAAATGCCGCGCCATAGGACTTGCTCTGAATCCTCCGATCGAGCACTACGACGACGCCGCGGTCTGTCTGGCTTCGGATGAGACGGCCGAACCCCTGCTTGAAGCGGAGAATCGCCTGCGGCACGGCGTATTCGCTGAAAGGCTCATCGAACTGCTCGCTGCGCGCCGCGAATACCGGGTCCGTCGGTACCGCGAACGGCAGACGGGTGATGACCAGAGCGGACAGAGCGTCGCCGACGATATCGACACCCTCCCAGAACGAGGCGGTACCCAGCAGTAGTGCCCGCTCGGTCGCCCGGAAGCGTTGCACCAGTCGGCTGCGAGAACCGTCCGTTCCCTGGCTCATAAGGACTATCTGTTCCCTGTCGATCCGTTCATGGATCATGTCACGGGTGGCGCGGAGCTGGGCGTAGGAAGTGAAGAGCGCCAGAGTTCGGCCGCCCAGCGCAACAGCGGTGTCCGCGATCGCGTCCGCGGCCCGCTTCGTGTACCCGGGCTGGCTCGGCTCCGGAATGTCTGACGGAAGCAGGAGCAGCGCCGCGTTCTGATAATCAAAGGGTGAGCCCAGAGCCAACTCCCGCGCATCGGCCGTTCCGAGACGTTGACGAACGTAGTCGAACGTTCCGTCCGTCGTTAAGGTCGCGGATGTCATGACCACCGTGCTTTTTGCTTCGAGGAACGACCGACGAACGTGCTCGGCGACGTCCAGCGGCGCCGAATGGATCGATGGCGAACCGCTCGGGTCAGAGGCCCAGCAAACAACCGCTGGGTTGGCTTCAGCGATGATCGCCTGCGCCCGCGAGATGGATTCGTCGAGTTGATTCGTCGCTGCCAGAATCTCTGAAAGCACGTCAGAAAATCCCGCCATCTGCCCTCCGCGAGATGGGGGGCGGGGTGCGCTCTCCGAATCCGGACTCGCCCAGGGCCCAACGGACAGGACATTCTCAATAGGGGGTCCTTCGTCGGAGGCCGTGGCGTCGGAAAGCTCCTCGATCAATGGCGTGCAACTGCGTCGGAGGTTCTCCAGCATCCCGCGCGCGCCCTCCCAGGTTTGCTCGATTGACTGCCATGCGCCGTCGTTCCGAGCGTTCCCGGTCAAGCGGACCAATGGCGTAGACCCACCCGCAGCCGCCCGCGCGTGTACGAAATCGTGGATTGCATCGAATAGCTCGGTTACGGTAGCGAGCGCTTGAGGGGCTGCCCTGTGCAGCGATTGGACCTGCTCAAGAAGATAGGCTGTTTGGCTCTGAGGCAGGCCTCCCCCTCGGAGCAGAGTGAGCCCCAGGTCGGCGGCGCCGCCAGTATTTGCCGGGTGTGGTCCACGCAGCGCCTCGACCGGCTGAAAGAACGATCGTGCGGAAACAGTAAACCCGAGTTGGGTCGTTGCCTCGCTCTCCAGGTGATGCGCCTCATCCACGATCAGGTGGTCGTATTCCGGGACGACTCGGCTCTTTGTCTGCACGTCCGAGAGAAGAAGCGCGTGATTCACGATCACGATGTGACTTGCTTCCGCGGCTCGGCGAGCCCTGGCGATGAAGCATGACCCCTCGCGGTGATACGGACAGGTGAGCGGCGAGCATCCCTCCGCCTGAGAAGAGATCCTGCTCCAAACGAGCTCCTCCTCAGGTGTCAGCCGCAGCTCACCACGGTCGCCGGTCTTTGTCTGGCGGATCCACAGAAGGGTCTTCACGAGAAGGCTTGCCTCTTCTGCGCTGAAGAACTCGCTGCGGAGCAACGCAATCCATCGACGCAGGCAGAGATAGTTGGACCGTCCCTTGAGAACGGTCGTGCGCAGCCGGTGACCGGTCGCACGAATCAGGTCAGGTATGTCCTTGTCATAAAGTTGGTCTTGCAAATTGATCGTGTTGGTTGAAACCACGACCCGCCGGTCGTTCGCCGCCGCGAACGCGAGCGATGGAAGGAGATAAGCGAGCGACTTTCCCACCCCGGTGCCCGCCTCCACAACGAGATGTGCTCCGCCATTGAATGCTTCGGCTACTGCTCGCAGCATCGCTATCTGCTCAGGCCGCTCCTCGTAGGCCGCCACGGTAGCGGCTACCGATCCGCCCTGGGCCAGGGATTCCGCCAGCGCGCTTACGTTGATGTCGCGCATGGTGGAGGCAGGGGAGAGAGAGGCCACGGCGTCGGGAGGGGCCAGGACGTGTGCGAGCCCCAGGGGCGGCTGCGCTACCGTTCCTTGAGCGAGAGCGTCCTCCAGCAGGCGGCGGCGACGGTCATGTTCGATCCCCAGAAAGAGGTCGTGAAATGGCCAACGAGCGTCTCGAGAAACACGATTCACTTGCATCAGAATGTCGAGGTCCAATGCGCGGATTCGGCCGAGCAGCGCGACTAGGATCTCCCGTGCCAGGTGGGCGTCGACGACTGCGCGATGATGCGAGGAGGGAGTCATGCCGAGGGCGCGAGCGATGGAGGTGATGTCGTACGCGGGAAGGCCGGGTAGGAGCGCGGTGGCCAGCTCGTAAGTGTCGATTTGTGGGTTGGGGAGCCGAATTCCTTGCCGGGCCAGATGCGCAACGTCGATCTCGACGCTCTGACCGACGATGGGCTCGTCACCGACGAAGCGACCCAGCACCGCGGCGACCTCATCGAGTGGCGGTGCGCTATCGAGCGCCCGGTCGTCGATCCCGGTCAACAGCCGAATCGAATAGGGTACCCGCGCGCCGGGATTGACCAGGGTGGTCCATTCGTCCAGCACCCCGGCCTCGTTGAAGCGAACGGCCCCAATCTCGATCACGCGCGAGGAAGGAGTGTTGGCCTCGATGAACTCGAGGTCGAGCGCGACGTACGTTGGAAGAGCCAAACGCAGGTCTTTCTAGCGAGGAGGCCGGTGCTGGCATGGGGCCAGCCCTGGCTTTGTACTCAATGGCGCGGGCAGACGCTTTATGAGATCGCTAGCCCCGCCGCGTCGCGCGCATAGCGGAGCGAGCCAGAAAGTCGCGGATTATTGGATTGCGAATCAGTGCGATTGCAATAGGGAAAAGCTCCGCCGCGTGACGGAGCTGCCCCGCATCTGGCATCGCTTTGCGGTCTGCACGTGTGCCGATCGCGGACCCATTCAGGTGCGCTACCTGCTCCTGAATGTCGCCGCGGGATGGTATCCGATGGGACACCCGTTCCGCCGCGGCCTTAGCGATGCTGGCCGCCTCTTCCAGGGCCGATGAGCCCCGGTTGGAGGCTGCGCGCATCAACGCGGCGGTCGATTCCGTCAGCGTTGGATCCCGACGTGGCCGAAGGCGTCCCGCGACGAACGCGCCGACGACCGCCCCCCCGACTCCCGCGAGCAGAATCTTCGCCACGCCCGGTCGAGCGCGTGTCTGGTCGTTTATGAGATCTACCAGGTCCTGAACGCGGTCCAATGCAAGGGCGACAACCTGTGCAACATCCTCAATCGCTGTTTCCCAGCGCTCGGGCATGGCGCCTTCGATTTCCAGGTCATCAGTTATGCGGTCTGCGGAGTCCATCTGGCGCCTCCTTTTTCGAATCGTTTGGATACTTGGATCATAGCACAGGCACTCAGTAGCCCAGACGGAGAGCGGCCTCAAGAACCTTCTGCGCAGCCGGCGTCGCGAACTGCGTCCCCGAGCCGCGATTCTCCATGATAACGGCGACGGCCACACCCGGACGGTCGGCTGGCGCGTAGCCGATGAACCAGGCATGAGGCGTGCTGCCAGCGCCAACTTCGGCTGTTCCGGTTTTCCCTGCGACGCGGACCCCCGCGATACGGGCAGGCTGGGCGTACGCGGTATCGACGCTGAGCACCATCATCTGGTTGACCGCGGCCGCTGTCGCAGGGCTCACGACGCGCCGCAACGTCTCGCCCCCACGGTGGAGGGTTGTATTCCCATGAGGGCCGCGTGATTCTGACGCCAGGTAGGGCGCCGGCATAACGCCACCGTTGGCGATAGTCGCGGCCGCCAGCGCCATCTGCAGGGGGCTGACCTGCAGATCCCCCTGCCCAAAGGCGGTATTGGCCAACTCGACGGCGGTCATACTAGGCCCGCTCGAGATGCGGCCGGCCGAAGTGGGCAGATCGAATGGCACCCGCTGGCCGATGCCAAAGCGCTGCGCATACTCGCGGAATCGATCCACGCTCGCTGCGACGCTCACAGAGGGAAACGTGAAGGGCTGCGGTGACGACATCACGTTGAAGTCCGCTGCTCCCGGGAATCCGAGTGACAAACCCGTGTAAGCGAACATAGGATTGCACGACCAGGCGAACTCTTCGGCCCAGCTCAGGTCCGTAAGCTGGGGGTGGTTTGTGTTCCGGATGCGGAAGCCGTCGACGACAAGATCGCCTTCATGTCGATGGCGCTCGTTCGGGTCAGCTACTCTCAGATCGACTGCAGCCGATGCCGTCACGATCTTGAAGACCGAGCCAGGCACGTACTGTCCCTGTGTTGCTCGATCCACGAACGGGGTCGCCGAATCCGTCGCCAGTTGCTCCCAGCTCTCATCGAGTGTGTTAGGGTCAAAGTAAGGATGGCTTGCGAGGGCGAGGACTTCCCCGGTAGCCACATTGATGGCGATAACCGCCCCTCTGTCGTTCCCAAGCACGCCGTCAGCCACGCGCTGCAGCTCGAGATCGATTGTAAGGACGATGTCTGTGCCCACCTGATCGGCCGGAAGCACGCGCCTCTGCAAGCGGGTCAGCAGACCGCTTCCGCGGTCGCCCCGCAGGAATGGGTCGTACGCTTCCTCGATGCCGGACTTGCCGTGAATTGTGCTCGCGTAGCCGGTGACGTGGGCAAGAGGGGCGTATGCGTAGGTCCGCTCAGCAAGCTCGCCGATCTTCTTCGACGATGCCAGCACTTCGCCATGACGGTCCAGGATGCGCCCTCGCAGATGCCTCCGCTCCTCTTCGATGATTCGTGGATTTGTGGGTCGCCCAAGGAGGTCGTCCGCTCGAATCACCTGCCAGTAGCCCAGGGCCAGTGCGACCGTCACTAGCATGAGCGAAATGATCGCTGAGAGCCCGCGGATGCGCTCAGGCACGAGCAGGTCGCCCGGACGCCGACTCCGCGGAGATACGGAGAAGCAGCCCAATCATGATGAAATTGGCGAGAATTGAGCTGCCACCGTAGCTGAGAAATGGCAGTGTTATGCCGGTGATTGGGATGATTCCCAGGTTGCCGGCCAGAATCACGAAGGCCTGGAAGCCCAGTGTTGTGCCAAGCCCCGCGGCGAGCAGCTTGGAGAAGTCGGATTCTGCGCGGAGCGCGATGCGGAATGCGCGATGGATCAAGGCGATGTATAGCCCGACGACAGCCAGGGTTCCTATGAGGCCGAGTTCCTCGCCGAGTGCTGCCAGAACGAAGTCTGTGTGTACGGCGGGTACGTATTCTGGGTAGCCGTATCCGAGACCCGAGCCTACGACCCCGCCGGCCGCATAGGCGGTCAAAGCTTGCACGATCTGGTACGAATCGTCGGTCGCGTACGACCATGGGTCCAGCCAGATCCGAGTGCGGAGCTGTACGTGGTCGAATAGGTTATAGGATGCGATCGCACCAATGATCAGTAGAAACACACCGACCACCATGTAGGTTCGCCCTGTTGCGGCGTACAGCATTGCCAGGAACACGACGTAAAAGAGCAGGGCGGCTCCAAGATCCCGCTGCCACACCAACATCGCCATCGACAGCGCCCACATCGCCGCGAGCGGCCCGAGATATGCGAGCGGTGGGAGCGCGAGCCGCCCGACACGCAATGGCGCATGCGCTATGAGTGCCCCCTTTTCGGCGAGGTAGGACGCGAAGAAAATGACCATGACGATCTTCATGATCTCAGAGGGCTGGAAGTAGAGCCCGCCGGCGCCGATCCAGAGACGTGTCCCGCTCCCATTCGGATCTACCCCGAATGTGACGGTTGCAGCCAGAACGAGAAGCCCCGCAGTGGCCCACGTGTACCTGAAACGTGCGAGCCAGGACACTCGTGGCAAGCCAAACGCTGACACCAGAAGCGCGCCGGCGCCAAGCGCGACCCATAAAGTCTGGCGCGGCGCAAACGACGGCTCGAGGCGGTCGACGGCGACGAGGCCGAGCGCGGAAAGCGTTGCAACAATTGGAAGGAGCGCCTGATCGGCGCCGGACAAACGCATCGACAGGGCTACGTGGATGCTCAGGAGCAACATCGCGAACACGAAAACGGCAGCGAGGTGGGCCTGCATCGTGCTCCCGCCGCGCACTAATTGGAGCAACATCGACGCAGCGCCCAGCAGCGCGATCGAGTAGATCAAGAGGCCAAGCTCAGTCGATCGGATTCCTCGTGTCATCAGCAGCTTAGGACGTCAATCTGAGCCGCACCCCGCCGACCTGGATCTCGTCCTCGGCGCGGAGGAGCATTTCGCCCTCAATGAGGCCGCCGTTAACTAGGGTACCGTTGGTGCTGCCCGCGTCGCGTACCCACCATCGCTCGTTACGAAGCAAGATCATCGCGTGGCTGATCGAGACGAATTCGTCATCCAGTACGATGGTGTTCCCATCTGCACGGCCAATCCGAGTCACGGGCTCGAGCGGAATCGTGTGCCCGAGGTGTCGCCCGGAGGTGCCAGCGTCGACCACGACAAGCCTGGCACGTGCTGATGGCGAGCGTCGATCCCTGAGTTCGGCGCCAAGTTCCCGCTGCATCAGGAGCACCAACGCGAAGAGGAAAAGGTAAAGCAGCCCCACGACTGTGATCCGCAGCGCCAAGATCGTGATGTCGGCAGGAGCGTCCAACGTCAGGCACGCCCTCAGGTCGGACGGACGGTGATCCGGTAGCCACCCAGGGAGATCTCTGCATTTGAGCTAAATCGACCTATCTGGACACGTTGCCCCTCCAGATAGGTCCCGTTGGTGCTCTCCATGTCTTGCACGATCCATCCATCACCGTCAGGTTCTATTCTGGCGTGGTGTCGTGATACGCGCAGGTCGCGAACCACAAGACTATTGTCCATCCCGCGCCCAATCGTTACGATCGTCTTCTCAGCACGCAGCTCCTCTCCGTCTTCCGTGATCAGGGCAAGCCCCCTTGCGGCGACGGCGGCGAGGACGGTATCGAAGCGTCGGGTCTGGCTGAGGCCTGAGCTTTCGGAACAGGACGCATCCTCAAAACGGGCCTCCCCTTTCACAAAGGAACGCGTTACACGAGGGTCCAGAGCGAGTTCGACGCGGATGGGACCGATCGGACGGCAGCCCTCTTCGACCGCCCGCCTGTCGAGGTGTGCTGCCGTCTCGCGCTCGACGGAGTCGCGGAACGAAGCGAAGCGATCGAAGTCGACCGGATGCAACCGTGCCACGTAGAAATTGGGTACTTCCACTGACTGTGCGCCGACCAGCTTCTGGTCGAGCATAAGGCGCTCAAGGACCCGAGCAATCTCTAGTGGCTGTAGGCGCGGGGAGAGGACCCGCCGAAAGCTTCCCTCGATGATGCCTTCGATGAGCGACTCTACCTGCGTCAAGAGCGACACATTGTGTCCCAACTCCGCGCGAGGAAGGCCGCGCAAGGTATCCAACGAGGATTATAGCCCCGCGTTTCCGGTTCAGGGGCGGTCGACGTCGTCGCTCAGGGAGCGACCTGCGATGCGAGCTCGGGCGTGGCTCCCCGCCAGCGAGCGGAGATCGTCCGGACCACGGATCGGAACTCATCTCGCTCTTCCACCGACAGGTGCATGTCGTTAAGCACGTCGGCTACGGCCTGAAGCGCATCGTCCCATGAGCCGAGTTGCACAACGGACAGGGGCGCATAGCCCGCGGAAACGAGCAGGCGGTTCCTATCCGATATGGACAGATGGAGAGCACGGGCCAACGCCTCCACGATTTGCTGGCGCGGGGGCTCACGGTCTCCATGTTCGATGCGTGTGAGGTACGACGGGTCGATGCTCACCTCTAACGCCAGGTTATTGCGGGATCTCCCGGCCCTTTCGCGAAACGATCGTAGTAAGCTCGGGAACTCGTCACGCATCTGATCCTCCGCGAATGGACATGAGTAAGGAGCTTATCCTCGCATGCTTGTGCCAATTTGTCAATACCTCGATGCCTCAACGGCAGCACTGTAACAATTGTGTCTGGCAGACATAGGCGAAAACATCCAGGGAGGGAGCGGATCTGGGAGGTGAGTCTGGTAAGCTGCCGGCCTGAGCCGTAATCACCGGACGGTTGCTTCAGGCAGAGATAGACTTGCACGACCTGGGTGTAGACATCGTCGAGATTGCGCGAGTGCGACGCGCGGTCGAGCGTCACGGAGCAGGATTTCGCCGCCGCGTGTTCACCACCACCGAGTGGGAGCAGTGCGGACAGAGCTTTGCGTCCCTGGCCGGTCGATTTGCCGCGAAGGAGGCGGTGATGAAGTCCCTCGGCACCGGCGGGATGCGCTTCGCCGAGATCGAGATCGTGCGAATGCACTCTGGCCAGCCCAGAGTGAGGCTTTATGGAAAGACGGCGGAAAGAGCGCAGAATTTGGGTGTTCGTAGCATCTCGATCAGCATTTCGCATTCGCGCGACAGCGCCGTGGCGGTCGCGTTCGCGTCCGACGAAGAGGCGTCGAACGTCGCCGTGCCGCTGTATTGAGGGTCGTTTCTGTCGCCGAGATGCGCGAACTGGAGGAGGCTACGTTCCGCTCCGGAGTGGCCGAAGCCACTCTTCAGGAACGCGCCGGGGCAGCCGTGGCCCGCGCGGTCTTCGATGTCCACCCTGAGGCTGGCTCGGCCGTGGCGCTGGTTGGAACCGGGAACAACGGACGCGACGCTTGGATCGCGGTCGCAGGGCTGCTTCGCTCAGGATGGTCAGGCGAGCTTTACCTTGCCCCTCACCACGCGATAACGGATGCCGAGCTCCGGGAGTTCCTGGATGCGGGCGGCCGACTCATCCCCTTTCGCGACGGAGCGACCGCTGCCGATGTCTCCGCGGCGCTGCTGGGTCGCGACGTAATCGTCGACGGCTTGCTTGGAATCGGAGCGCGAGGGGATCCGCGAGATCCGTTGAGGACCATTATCGCGGGGGCGAATGCCGCGCGAAGGGCGTCTTCTCGGCAGATCACCGTCGCGGTCGACAATCCCAGCGGTGTGGACGCCGACAGCGGCGAGAGTGCCGAGACCTCCATCGTGGCGGACCTAACGGTCGTCCTCGGCGCGGCGAAGCGGGGACTATTGACGCCGCGAGCAGCTCAGCGGACGGGTCGACTCGTGCTGGCAGACATCGGGGTCGTCGATGGACCACCCGGCGCGCCGTCGCTGGTAACCCGCGAGTCGGTAGCAGGCCTGGTGCCGATTGCGCCACCGGATGCCCACAAGGGGCTCTTCGGTCGGCTCCTGGTTGTGGCGGGGTCGCCGCGATACGCTGGCGCTGCAATTCTTACCTGCGCCGCCGCGGTCCGCATCGGGGCAGGCGTGGTCGCGTTGGCCTGCCCGCGCTGGCTGCGGGACATCGCGGCGGCGAGGGTTCCGGAGATCACGTACTTATTGCTGCCAGACGACGGACCGAGCGGGGCCCCGGATGCGTGTGCCCGTCGCATCGCAGCAGAGTTGGACGGCTTTCAGGCAATGGCGATCGGTCCGGGTCTTTCGACCGACGGGGGCGTGCCAGATTTCGTCGGGTCTGTCCTGCGTGAGCGTGCCCGGCAGAACGTCGCGGCCGTTGTGGACGCCGATGGACTGAATGCACTTGCAAAATGGCCTCGGTGGCCAGATTGGATCGGGGAGGGTGTCGTGATGACGCCCCACCTGGGCGAGTTGCGGCGACTGATGATGGGCGATGATGTCCCTAACCTGGACTGTCCCTGGGAGACCGCGGGGCGCCTCGCGGCTGAATGGCGCAGTACGTTGGTTGTGAAGGGGCCATTTACTGCCATCGGGTCGGACGGTTTGCGCTGGGTGCTGGCCGCTCCGAATCCAGCGTTAGCTACCGCGGGAACTGGCGACGTGCTCACCGGAATCATTGGAGGACTGCTGGCCAGGGGGCAGCCGCCGGCCGCGGCTGCCTGCCTGGGTGTGTGGGTGCACGCGAACGCCGGTGCGCGTGCCGCGCTCGGCAAGCGCCTGGGGGGAATGGCGGCTTCTGACCTTCTGAGTGAGATTCCAGCGGCGCTCGCCGAGACGGCGATCTGCTGAGTGGGCAATTACGCGGTTCCGCCCTCGGAGTGGCGCGCCTGGTCCAATTCCCCTTCCATGCGCTTTCGTGTCTCCGTCGCGCCCTGGCGGAACGCCTGCTGCCCTTCCTCGATGCGTGTCTTCACCTCTTCGGCCGCGCGGTTGATAAGCTCAGGGGCGCGCTCTCGCAGGTCAGGGAACCGTTCGCGGAGCATCTCCCGATTCTCATCACCGCTCTTCGGCGAGCATAGTATGCCGAGCACCGCGCCCGCCGCGACGCCGAGCAGAAATCCGGCGAAGAATCCACTGCTGCTCATCTCTCCTCCTCCTAATCCTCGTGCAGTCGTGATCTATTCTGGCTTTCCTCGCTTGCCGCTATTGAGAAAGGCTTGCGCGAACCGTGACGCGCCCGACACGGCGGAGTAGAGCTCGATCACGGGCCTCGCTGCCCGATCACCCACAAACTCAGCAGTGCCCTTGGTGCTCTGTGCTGTTTCCTTAACGGAGCCCGCCGTTTCCTTGACGGTTCCGAGGATGTCCTGTGCAGATCCGGCCACCACATCCAGATGGTGACGCACGCGCCCCACGATCTTCCAGACCTGCCATGCGAGAAAGAGGAGGGCGGATCCCAGGATAATCGACTCTAGCGCCAAGATGATGACCGCGACGTCGCGGATACCCTGCAGAATCTCCAAGATTATTCACCACCTCCTTGCAAGACCCTAGCAGAAACGAAACAAGCGGGCAATTCCCAACGCGAGCCACGCCAACGCCGCGCTCGAGATCAGGTTAGTGTCCCCGATTGCGAGCACCGCAGGCGGTATCATTGTCCCAAGCAGCCCCCCGGCGACGCTTGCAACTAGACCGATGAGAATCTCGATCGGCAGGCGGCCGACCCGGTTGCCAAATAGTAAATGGAAAAGCGCGCCGTGCATACAGCCGACCAGCGCCGCCAGCATCACCCACGGCGGCACCAGTGCCAGAAGCGCCTGCATCACAGCGTAACAACCCCCACTCCTTCGGTGGAATGGTCACTCGCGTGCGCGGCGCCAGTCAAGCACCCGAAACCCGGCATTCTTGCCCCTGCTTACTGATTTGCCCGCCATCGAGTGGTCGGCGCCTCAGCGCATAGGCCCCGACGAGCAAGCCATTCTCGGCGCTGACTCGCTTCTGTTAGCGCAGCTGCTCTGGAATCGCGGCATCCGGACGGCCGACGAAGCGGACTGTTTCCTCACACCGCAGCCAATCGAGTCGCTGAGCGACCCGCATCTCATGCGAGGCGTGACGGATGCGGCCGCGCGCCTTGCGCAGGCGGCCGCCAACCGTGAGCCCGTCGCGATCTACGGCGACTACGACGTGGACGGGGTCTCTGGCACCGCCCTCCTCGTTCACATGTTGCGCCACCTCGGCGTCGAGCCTCTGGTGCATCTCCCCGATCGGGCGCGCGATGGCTACGGTGTCAACTGCGACGCGGTGCGGCAGCTCGCTGGGGCCGGTGCCAGAGTGATGATCACCGTCGACTGCGGAATCAGCGCCAACACAGAGGTCGGGCTTGCCGCACAGCTTGGCATCGACACGATCGTGACGGATCACCACACGGTTCCCTCTGAGATGCCCTCGGCGCTAGCAGTTCTCAATCCCCACCAACCCGGATGTCGCTTTCCGTTCAAAGACCTCGCCGGCGGGGGGGTTGCGTTTCAATTGGCGCGGGCAGTCCTGGCAACGGCGTTCGGCGAGGCGGAGAGCCAGCGCTTGTGCACCGGCCTTGCAACGTTCGCTGCATTGAGCACCGTCGCGGACATCGTTCCCCTGACCGGCCAGAACCGGGCCATAGTCGGGCTTGGATTGGCGGCAGCGCGATCGGGCATCTGGGTCGGACTGCAAGCGCTCGCCGAGGCCTCAGGACTCATGCTCTCCCGTCTGACCACGCAGGATCTCTCGTTCGGCGTCATTCCGCGCTTGAATGCCGCCGGTCGCATGGGCGACGCGCGTGACGCGCTGAATCTGCTGCTCTCGAAGGATCTCGCCTCTGCTGAATCGGCGGCGCAGCGCCTGAATGATGCGAACCATCGCCGCCGCGAGCTTATGGACGAGGTTCTTGTGATGGCGGAGGAAGAAGCGCAACGGACATCGGCCGGTAGCGCGTTAGTTCTTGACGGCGCTTACCCGGTCGGGCTCGCCGGACTCATCGCGTCGCGACTGGTTGACCGGTATGCCGTGCCTTGCGCTGTCATAGAGCGGGGTGAGGAGACGAGTCGGGGCTCGGTGCGCGGCGTCGATGGTGTGCACCTCGTGCGCGTGCTGGAGTACTGTGGCGAGTCGCTGATCCAGTTTGGCGGTCATGAGCGGGCGGCCGGTTTCTCGCTCCGCTCGTGCGACATTGAGGAATTCCGCTCGGCTTTTCAGACGGCCGTGCGTGTGATGAGAGGCGAGCAAGTTCCAGCGCGCGTCGTCAGGACGGACGGTATCCTGAAGCTCGAGTCAGTTGGGAGTCGATTGGCCGACCTTCTGGATCGCCTGGAACCGACTGGCGCTGGGAACCCGCGTCCGACCTTCGTCTCGCGGGGGCTATTGGTGTCTTCGGCGCAGGAGACAGCAGGTGG
>JAERMM010000369.1 GCA_016844585.1 Chloroflexota bacterium
ATCGCTCCCTCACTGGTCTAATGATTGCCTGTGGACCAGTTTTCGGGGAGCACCGCAAGGCCGAGTCGTCTGCTCCGATGGCGTCCACCGAGTCGGAAGATCCTCCGAAGCCCAAATGCGGCGAGGATGGCGGAGGGGAGGAGGATGGTCCGTTCCAAACGTGGGAAGATGTGTGGGCATGGATCGATTGGGCGTGGGCCTTAATGGACGCGTATGGGTATGAGTATGTCTCGTCGCAGGGGGAGATCTCCCTTGCCAACCCAACGGGAGGAGCAATTCGGGAATGTGACGACTGGGGATGTGGGTACTTTGGTTCGCGTCGGGACGGTGGTCGTCGCAGACACGCTGGGACCGACGTCGTTTCCAGAGCGGGAGCCCATGTCTATGCGGTGATGGGAGGTACCATCACTGCGATCGGCGTTGTGTATGCCGATAACGCGCACTTTAATTACATCCAAATCAGCTCCGGCAACTGGACCGCACGTGAGCTCTACGTCCGTCCAGGGCCGGGCATTGGGCTAGGCACGCGCGTAGAGGCGGGCGATTTCATCGGTCATCAGCAACCCCTGTATGAGCTCTATCCGGGGATCACTGAACACGTTGAGGTGCAGCTGCGCTTCCGCGGGCGTCTTGTCGATCCGGGGTCGCGGATCGCGGTTCCATAAAGTGGCATAAACCCTTTCGGAGAATTGCAATGGGCATGCCCTCTCTGTTCTGCCGAGTCCAAATCGTGGCCGTTGCCACTCTCGTTTACGCCACCGGGACTAGCGTCAGTGTCGGCGCGGCGCAACAGGCCAGCTGTAATGCGTTGGAGCTGGTCGAGCCTGGCGGTCCCCGATACAACGCGCTCGTATGTCAAGGCGTCGAAAGCATGGACCGGAACGAGTACGAGAATGCGATTCGCTGGTTCGAGGACGCCATGTCCATTCGGCTCCCTGACGTACCGAACTTCAAACTCTTTCCGCGTCTCGCGCTCGCCTACTGGAGGAGCGGAAAGCAAGACAAGGCCCTGGAGAACCTCGAGAAGGCGCGTCTCTCTCTTCTTATGCTGATTGGTACGTACAAGTGTCAGAGCACGCCAAACAGCTTTCTTTTGGTCGACCCCCTCGGTGACGTCGTGGATGGTCCTCAGGTTGCTGATATTCGTCGGCGCATGTGTGGAGCCGCCTACGAGAACTACTACGGCTATACCGAGGGCCCCTTCGACGACCAGCTGCTAGACCGTTTTCTTGGCGACGCACGATTGGTAGAGAACTATCTAGTGATTGCGAGGACCATTACGCAGTCCGTGAAGTGATGCAGCCGTCGGCGAGACCAGCGAGGAAGTACTTGACGATCATCTGACGGCAACAGGCGGCGACCCTCGGACTCTTCTGTCGACATGAGATCGATCTGAATAGGTGCGTGGCAGCACGCCTCTAGGGCTGCCCAGCGTCCAGCACTTTCGCGATCCGCTCTTCCTCCACAGCCACCGTCCACCCGTGCTTCGCATCGTGGTGCATCGCCCCGATTTCCTTGGGGAGCGCGAACCGAATCTCCCCCGCGCGTGCTTTCTTGTCACCTCGCATCACTTTGATGAGATCATCCACGCTCGCGCCATGCGGCCGCTCGAGCGGCAACCGGAAACGCTCGAGCAAACTCGTGATTCGCTCCGCGGTGCCTTTGGCCGCGATGCCCAGCGCCTCGGCGAGCCGTGCTTCGTACGCCATTCCGATAGCCACCGCCTCGCCATGCAGGGCTTCGTACTTCGCCGTCGCCTCGACCGCGTGGCCGATCGTATGCCCGAAGTTCAGGATCGCGCGCCGGCCTGACTCCCGCTCGTCCTCCGCCACGACCTCTGCCTTGATCTCGACCGAGCGCCGCACCACCCGCTCCAGCGCGGGCCCATGCTTGCTGAGAATGGCCGCGTAGTCACGCTCGAGAAACGTGAAGTACTCGGCGTCGGCGATCGCGCCGTGCTTCACCGCCTCGGCTAGGCCCGCCGAGAGCTGCACCGGGGGGAGCGACGTCAGGAGATTCAGGTCCGCGGCGACCAATCGCGGCTGGTGGAAGGCACCGAGCAGGTTCTTTCCCGCAGGGACATCCACCCCCGTTTTCCCACCGATGGACGAGTCGATCATCGCGAGCAGCGACGTGGGCACCTGGACGTACGGGACTCCCCGCAGATAGGTCGCCGCCAGGAACCCCGCCACGTCGCCCACAACGCCGCCCCCCAACGCGATCACCGCGCAGTCGCGCCCGAAATGGGCCGCGAGCATTCGGTCGGAGAGTGACGCCCAGGTCTCGCGCGTCTTGTTCCACTCGCCCGCCGGGAACGTCAGCAGCTCGGCCCGATACCCGGTACCCGATACCCGCTTCAGGACCTCATCTCCGAACAGCTTGGCCACGTGCGAGTCGCTGATCACGGCGTACGCCGGCGCCGGGCAGTGCCGCTTGAGTAACGCCGGCAGCTCGGCCAACAAGCCGGGGGCGATCAGGATGTCGTAGGAAGCGTCGCGTTGCTCGCGCAGCGGGACGCGGATCGTCACCACGTGACGTCGGGACGGCGGGCGTGCGCGTTCGCCGCCCGCGCCAGAACGAACAGCAAGTCCGAGAGCCGATTCAGGTATTGCACGATCGCGGGGCTGATCGGTTGCACCCGGGCAAGGGCGACGACGCCCCGCTCGGCCCTGCGGCACACGGTGCGCGCCAGATGGAACGCCGCGGCCTTGGGGGTGCCGCCGGGGAGGATGAAGTTCTGGAGCGGCGCGAGCTTCGCTTCGTGGCCGTCGATC
>JAERMM010000121.1:0-2294 GCA_016844585.1 Chloroflexota bacterium
GCTCGGCCGGACCACCGATCGACCGCGCCTCGAGAAAGTAGGGACTGCTGCTGGCCTGGCCCTCGGGGCTGTCGATGATGATCAGGTACGGCCCCGGCTGGCTGGGTTCGACGTCGATCGTCACCTCATCGTCGCCGACGTCCGCCGCGACAGGTCCCATGAGGTCGGCATTGCGGTCGTAGACGTACATACGGAATAGGGCGGGAGGACTGATGAGCGAGACTTGCAGTCCTCCCGGGCTGGCCGCGCTCACGCGCCACAGATGCTGGGCAGTGGCATCGTCCAGGACCGCGGACGCTATCTGGCCAAACGGCAGAGGACAGCCGGCCTCGGATGGCTGGATGCAGTCTTGCGATTGCGGCGACGCTGAGGTTGCCTGCGCCGTTAGGATGACGCCAAAAAGGGTCGAGGCAGCTGCCCTGGAAACAGCCCCGGTCGTACGCCGGCGCCAGCCAGTTTGGCTGCCGTTCGGCCGAGTACCGTTGATGGTGAAAGGTGCAATCGCGCCTGTGATCCTCATGTCTGCTGCGCCGTGACCTCCAACTCGAAAATGTTCCAGGTGAAGCCAAATCGCGACGCCATCATATGTCGTTGTTGGCCCTCAGCGCCACGATTCCATCGCGTTTCCTCCCACTCGACCTAGCCTGGGAGGCCATCCCACGACCAGGGACTGATTCGCGCGGTCTTCTGAGTCAGGCCGTCGACTCGGCCGCTGGATTCTTCGGATGGGGCGGGTTACGCTTGGGGATGCGAGAACGGCGCGTCGTGGACTCGTCGAACCTGGAGGGCAATCAAGAGATGTCTTCGAACCGAGGGCTGCGAGGAATTTGCTTGCTGCCATCTCTGGCGGCGGGAATGGTCATTGCGCTGGCCGCGTGCGCGTCGGCTGGGCCGTCGGCGACGCGCACCGCCGACGCGGATCGAACAGTTGGGGAACAGGCTGCCGTTCGCCCAAGAGGGACGCTAAGGCTGGCCTGGCCGCTCGAGCCGGACACGCTCGGGTCGAGGTTCCTGACCGGCTCGGGTGTTGGCGAGTACCAGTGGCTCTTCAACTCTACATTGACGTACAGGGACATGGGCGGCGTGGCGCATCCGCTCCTTGCTGCCGAGATCCCCTCGCAGGCAAACGGAAGCTGGGTGATTCATCCAGACGGCACCATGGTCACTACCTACAAGCTGCGGCCGAATGCCAGGTGGCACGATGGTCGCCCGATCACGGCGCACGACTACGTTTTCGCCAACGAGGTCTATCTCGATAAGGACATGCCAGTCGTGAACCCGGGCCCTGAGGCCCTCATCGAAGGGGTAGTGGCAACCGACGACTCCACCCTCGTGATCCGCTGGAGGGAGCCGTACGCCAGCGCCAATGTCATGGGGTATCAGCAGGTTATACCGCTGCCCAGCCATCAGCTTGAAGAGAAGTATCGGACAAACAAGCCCGGCCTCATGACCGGAGACGAATGGACGACCGCCTACGTAGGGACTGGGCCATTCAAAGTGGAGCGCTGGAACCGCGGCGTTGGGATGGTGGCCCGCGCGCATATGGATTTCGCGCTTGGGCCGCCGAAGCTGGATACGCTTGATATCCGCTTCATCGTCGACCGGAACGCGCAGGTGGCGAATCTGCTGTCCGGCGAAGTCGACATGATCAACGCGCCCGGAGTGCGTGCCGAGGAGGCCGTGATCGCGCGAGACCAGTGGGCTGGCAGCGGCGAAGGGTGGATCAAGGCTTGGGCGACGCGGACATCGTACCTGCAGTGGCAATTTCGTGAGGTGCCGAACTGGCAACGAGCCGTCAATGACATCCGAATACGACAAGCGTTGCTCCATGCGATCGATCGAGATGGCCTCGCCGAGGTCATCAACCTGGGGTTTGGAGGCGCAGCTCACGCGTTCGTCAACCCCGACGATCCGATCTTCCCGGACGTCGATCGCGCCATTACGAAATACGGCTACGACGTGAACCGTGCCAACGCCCTGATGGAAGAGGCTGGATGGCGCCGACCGTCCGGTGGCGGTCTCGCGGCCAACGTGGCCGGCCAGAGCCTGGCCATGGACCTGTGGACGACGCAGGCGCAGGAGCGGCAGAACACCATCGTGGTTGACAACTGGAAGACGGCTGGAGTGGACTCCAAATTACTGGTGATCCCGTTAGCGAGGTCGCGCGACAACGAGTTTCGCGTGAGCTTCCCGGGCGCTGACACTGTTGGGCGGACCATCGGGCCGGAGAACTTCGTGTGGACCGCGGCCGAGCTTCCTACACCTGAGAATCAATGGAGCGGCTCCAACCGGGG
>JAERMM010000121.1:2348-13669 GCA_016844585.1 Chloroflexota bacterium
CAACTGAAGCGAATGACTGAGGTTGTCGGCCCGTCGCCATACCTCTACTCCATCGAGGTCATCCTCGCTCGAAAGAGTGTTGTGGGCCCGGTGGGGAACTATGGTCCTCAGGAAGGAATCACCTGGAACGTTCACGAATGGGAAGTCACCCGCTAGGGGAGGATCGGGCCCGCCTAGCTTCGGCGGCCGATGCGTCGGCCCGGACGCTCTCCGCGAGGGTGTTCGTATCGCGCAGGCGGCGGACCAGCAGGCGAATGATCGCAATCGCCGCCTCTGGGTGCTCACCGAGGAAGGCAAGAACCTGCGTCGTGTTGAGTGAGAGGGTCTCAGTGGGCTCGATGGCCGTCACGGTTGCGGATCGTGGTTCGTCGTCGAAGACCGACATCTCGCCGAACACCTCACCTGCTTTGAGGGTCCCAAGCCGCAACTCCGGTCCTTCGCTGGACGGGAGCGTTACAGAGACCTGGCCACGAACGATTACGAACAGACGCCCACCGGCGTCGCCGCGCCGCACGATGGCCTCCTCGGGTCGAAACGTTCGTCGTTCCGCCGCCGCGGTAAGGGCCGCAGCCGGCTGGTCTCCCAGGCCGGCAAATATCGGAACGCTTCGCAACTCGTCGTTCATTGTCCCCCCGTCCACCCAGCATGGTCGCCACCGGGTGCGTGGCTACTCGGTCGAATCCTAACACGGCTGCTCGACTGCGCGCCCGGCCGGCAATGGTACGATGCAGCGCCGGTGGCCGATCATCGGCTCTCGCAGCGCTGCAATGGAATCCGGGGCGGGCAATCGTGAGCGGACAGGTGACTATCGGCCGGAGCCATGAGGAGGCGAGTCTAGAAGCGGCTGTCTTCTGGAGCCACCGAGCTGAGGAGGCGATCGCTCAACGTGGGCGCTTCATCGTGGCAATCAGTGGCGGAACGACGCCTCGCCGTCTCTTCGAGCTGCTTGCTGTATCTCCCGGCATTGACTGGGCGCGCTGCCACATATTCTGGGCCGACGAGCGCATGGCGCCTTCTGATGACGTGATTAGCAACTTCCGCCTCGGATGGGACGCGCTCCTGTCTCGCGTGCCGATCCATTCAGAACAGATGCATCGAGTCCCGACCGAGATCGGAGACGCCTCCGCGGTGGCCGCTTCCTACCAGGCTACGCTGCTCGGCTCCTTGTCCCTGGGCCTATTTGACCGGCCGCGTTTCGACCTCGTGCTTCTTGGCCTGGGTGCTGATGGCCACATTGCATCGCTGTTTCCGGGATGTTCGTCATTGCGTGAGGAACGTCGGCTCGTCGTGTCGAGCCCACCGGGCGCGCTTCCTCCCCCTGTCGATCGTGTGACCATGACGTTGCCTGTGATCAACTCTGCCCGCGCGATTGCGTTCTTGGTCACGGGGTCGGATAAGGCTGATGTGCTGAGCCGCGCGCTGCGCGGAGACGCCGATCTGCCCGCCTCCAGGGTCGGTCCAAGCGATGGCGTGCTGCGCTGGTTCGTGGATGAGGACGCGGCGGGGCGCCCGGCCGAGCGGGACACGCCGGGTCGATAACCGATAGTGGATGATTGGTTATGGGAATGGTCCAACGTACGGTTGGAGCGTGAATCCCGGTAGGAGGCGAGGGCGTGGAGATTGGCATCGTCGGGCTGGGGCGCATGGGTGGCAACATGGTCAGCCGCCTCCTTCGGAAGGGCCATCGCGTCATTGCCTACAACCGATCGCCGGGGCCGGTGAAGGAGAAAGAGGCCGAGGGCGCCGTTGGCTCCTACGCGGTGGACGAGTTCGTTGCGAAATTCAAGGAGCGCCCGCGTGTCATGTGGCTCATGCTTCCCGCGGGCGCTCCTACCACGGACACGATCCGTCGCCTGACGGAAACGGCTGAACCCGGTGACATCATCATCGACGGTGGAAACACCAACTGGAAGCTGGCACTCGATGACGCCGCGTTGGTGAAGGCAAGAGGCATGCATTACGCGGATGCAGGCACGTCAGGGGGAATCTGGGGTCTGGAAAACGGCTACTGTCTGATGATTGGCGCTGAGAAGGAGACCTTCGATCATTGCCTTCCCGTCTTTCGCGCGCTGGCCCCCGAGAACGGAGGCCTGGTCCACACGGGCGCCGAAGGGTCGGGCCACTTCGTCAAGATGGTTCACAATGGTGTGGAGTACGGCTTGATGCAGGCGTACGCGGAGGGCTTCGAGATCATGCAGCGGTCCGGCGCCTTCCCAGACATGGACCTGCACGCGATTGCAGAGGCGTGGCGAAACGGAAGTGTGGTCCGCTCCTGGCTCCTCGATCTGGTGGCCGACGGGTTGGGGAAGGACCCACAGCTCTCGCAAATCAAAGGCTTCGTGGAGGATACGGGCGAAGGTCGATGGACGGTCGACGCCGCCATCGAGGAGGCGGTACCGGCACCGGTGATCGCCGCGTCATTGTTCGCCCGCTTCCGCAGTCGCCAGGAGAACACGTTTGCCGACAGGATGCTCGCCACGATGCGGAACGAGTTCGGCGGCCACGCTACCGTGGCAGCAGGACCAACGGACGCGGCGAGGGCCGGATGAGCGAAAGCGGTCATCTCGCCGGGTTGGGACTGCGGACAGACACTGCGCGGGCCTTCCGATCAGATGCACTGGTCCTCTTCGGGGTTACGGGCGATCTGGCGTTCAAGAAGCTGTTCCCGGCGCTTTACCAGCTCGCGGGGGACGATCGGCTCAACATGCCTGTGGTTGGGGTGGCTCGCTCCTCCTGGAACGACGAGCGGCTTCGCGCGCGTGCTCGGGAATCGGTCGTCGCCCAGCTCGGTTCGGTGGACGAGGCCGTCTTCGCAAAGCTCGCGGGATCGCTCTCATTTCTGAATGGCGACTATCAGAGCGCGGACACGTTTCGCCGCTTGCGAGAGCACATCAGCTCCGCCGAGCACCCGATCTTCTATCTTGCAATTCCGCCGAGCGTCTTCGAGAGCGTAGCCGCATGCCTGGAGGAGAGCGGCCTCAATCGTGGAGGGCGCGTTGTGATCGAGAAGCCCTTCGGCCGCGATCTCGCTTCCGCAAGAGCGCTGAATGACTATCTGCATCGCGCCTTTCCCGAAGAGGCTATCTACCGAATCGACCACTTCCTAGGCAAAGAGACGGTTCAGAACCTCCTAGTCTTTCGCTTTGCCAACGGGCTGCTCGAGCCGATCTGGGACCGGCGGTACATCGCCAACGTCCAGATCACCATGGCCGAGTCGTTCGACGTACAGGGTCGCGGTGGGTTCTATGAGGAGGTTGGCGCTTTGCGCGACGTGGTACAGAATCACCTCCTACAGGTAGTCGCGCTCCTGGCCATGGAGCCACCGATTGGGGTCGATGCGGAGGACCAGCGGGATGAGAAGGTCAAAGTGTTCCGCGCGACGCGTTCCATCGATCCGTCTCAGACCGTCCGCGGCCAATACAAAGGCTACCGATCGGAGGCCAATGTGGACCCGGATTCGCAGGTCGAGACGTTTGTTGCGTTGCGGCTGTCGATTGAGTCCTGGCGCTGGGCGGGAGTGCCTTTTTTCATCCGCGCGGGGAAGAACATGGCGTCAACCAGCTTGGAAGCGATCGTCGAATTCAAGCAGCCTCCCAAGCTCTTGTTCGCTGACGTCGACTCTCCTTCGCCTCAAGCGAATCACTTACGTTTCCGCCTTGGCGGCAAAGACGAAGGCATTAACCTCTCGCTGCAGGCTAAGGTGCCGGGCGGCCAGATTCTCACGCGCCCCGTCGATCTCGGCTTTGCCTACGACGAGGTGTTCGGATCGGATCGTATGGAAGCGTACGAGCGCCTTTTGGGCGATGCGATCGATGGCCACGCAGCACTTTTCGCGCGGCAGGACAGCGTGGAGCAGACGTGGCGGATCGTCGAGCCTGTGCTCAGAAATCCCGGGCCAATCCATCATTACGAGCCGGGGTCATGGGGCCCGCCGGCGGCGGACCAGCTGGCCGTGCGCGATGGCGGCTGGCACAATCCGAAGGAAGCCGCTTAGGGACCAGGGACGCTCTCACCGCCATTCCCATTGGCGGAACAGGACCAGCCAATTCTCGCGACCGCGTGCGAATGAAGCCGGGTCAAAAGGACGAGATCTATGGACGCCTCCGAGATGGACCAGCTCTGCATCAACACGATCCGCACGCTCTCGATGGATGCGGTGCAGGCCGCGAACTCAGGCCACCCGGGCGCGCCAATGGCACTCGCTCCGGTCGCCTACAGCCTCTGGCAGCGAATTCTGCGGTTCGATCCGCAAGATCCTGCATGGCCGAATCGCGATCGCTTCGTGCTTTCGAACGGCCACGCTTCTATGCTGCTGTACTCGCTCTTGCACCTGACCGGCGTGCGCGCAGGTGGATCAAGCGTCGAAGGGGCGGGGGAGCCAGCGGTGACGCTGGATGACATAAAGAAGTTCCGCCAACTCGACAGCAGATGCGCGGGCCATCCGGAGTACCGCCTGACCGCGGGAGTCGAAACCACGACCGGGCCCTTGGGGCAGGGGGTAGCCAACAGCGTCGGGATGGCCATCGCGGGGCGCTGGCTGGCCGCGACCTTCAATCGACCAACCTTCGATGTGTTCAACTACCGGGTCTACGCAATCTGCGGCGACGGAGACATGATGGAAGGCATCTCGAGTGAGGCTGCCTCCCTCGCCGGTCACCTGCAGCTCTCGAATCTGTGCTGGATCTACGATAGCAATCGCATCTCCATCGAGGGAAGTACGTCGCTTGCTTTCAGCGAAGACGTCGCGATGCGCTTCGCGGGCTACGGGTGGGAAGTCACCCACGTAGGGGATGCGAACGACCTCGATCAGCTCGGGCGTGGCCTGGCCGCGGTCGATCGGACCAGGGAGCGCCCGTCGCTGATCATCGTCGATAGCCACATCGCCTACGGCGCGCCCCATAAACAGGACACGAAGGAGGCACACGGCGAGCCGTTGGGCGAAGAGGAGGTTCGCGCCGCGAAACGGTCGTATGGGTGGCCGGAGGATGCGCATTTCCTCGTGCCGGAGGGGGTGCGCGAGCATTTCGATGAAGGCATCGGAGCGCGCGGGCGAGAGGCCAGGTCAGCGTGGCAGGCAAAGCTGGCCGCCTACCGCGCCCAGCATCCTGGTCTGGCCGCCCAACTGGATCTCATCGAGCGAGGCGATCTGCCCGATGGCTGGGACCACGATCTGGCGGCGTTCCCGGCCGACGCCAAGGGCGTTGCGACTAGGGACTCTTCGGGCATCGTGCTGAACGCCATCGCGCAACATATCCCGTGGCTCATCGGCGGCTCCGCCGACCTGGCGCCGTCGACGAAGACCCGCCTGACGTTCCCCGATGCGGGTGATTTGGAGGCGAACAGCCCTGGAGCGCGCAACATGCACTTCGGCATTCGCGAGCATGCGATGACGGCCGTCGCGAACGGGCTCGCTGTCTCCGGGCTGCGCCCCTATTGCTCGACCTTCCTGATCTTCAGCGACTACGCGAAGCCATCTATCCGCCTCAGTGCGCTGATGGAGCTTCCGGTCGTCCACGTCTTCACGCACGACTCCATCGGACTCGGAGAGGACGGGCCGACGCACCAGCCCATCGAGCAGCTTGCAGCGTTGCGGGCCATGCCCGGACTCATCACGCTGCGTCCGTGCGATGCGAACGAGGTGTTGGAGGCCTGGCGCGTCATCATGGCGCATCGGGATGGGCCAGTCGCGCTCGTGCTCTCGCGCCAGGCGCTGCCGACGTTGGATCGCTCGACTTGCGCGCCTGCTGCCGGCCTTGCGAAGGGCGCCTACGTGCTCGTCGATGCCGCGGACGGTGATCCCGATGTCCTTCTCCTTGCCACCGGTAGCGAGGTTTCTCTCTGCATGACGGCCCGCGCGGCATTGCGGCAGGAAGGGATCAAGGCCCGAGTGATTAGCATGCCGTCGTGGGAGTTGTTCGAGTTGCAGAGCCAGGAGTACCGCGACAGCGTGCTGCCTCCCGGGGTCACCGCCCGCGTCTCCGTCGAAATGGCCTCGACGTTCGGCTGGGATCGCTACGTTGGCTCTGGCGGGCGGCAGATCGGCATGCATACGTTTGGCGCTTCGGCCCCGCTGAAGGACGTAGCGAAGAAGTTCGGGTTTACGGCAGAAGCAATTGTCGCAGCTGCGCGAAGTCTGGCGCCGACTCGCGCAGGGGCGTAGCCCACGGCGCCTACGTGCTGCTGCGAGCCTCGAGGCCATGGATTGCGGCGCCGATCAGCGCGGCTCGTGTCAGGACGACGTGCACGGGCACATGGGACAGCAGCTCGCGGTAGCGGCCCTTGTGCGCGAATGCTTCCATAAAGGGTCCGTCCTTCAGTATGGTCAAAACTCGGGGCGGGATACCGCCACCCAGATAGACCCCGGCTGTACCCAGCACTTTGAGGGCAAGATTCGAAGCCTCGGCGCCGAGGATCTTCACGAACAGGTCGAGAGTAGCGGCGCAGAGCGGGCAGGGGTGGGTTGTGTCGAGGCCCGAATCCACGATGATTGGCGTTCGATCTTTCGCTTCCAAGAGTTGGGCGGCTACGGATGGCGTCTCGGTCGCATAGCCGCTGCCGCGGAGATAGTCGTAAATATTCGGGATGCCGATGCCCGAGCACACTCGCTCAACGCTGACGTGTCCGAACCGCCTCCTCATGAACTGGAGAAGTCCGTCCTGAATGGCGTCGGCCGGGGCAAAGTCGCTGTGGCCTCCCTCCGATGCATGGGCGTGATACCGCGAGCCATCCCAGGTCAGGAACGCCTCCCCCAACCCGGTGCCCGGCGCGATCACGGCAAGCGCCCCGCCGGGGATCGGCCTCCCAACGCTCAGCGTATGGAGATCGGCTGGGCCAAGGGTCGGCACGGCGATCGCGGCCGCCTCGAGGTCGTTGAGGAGCAACACGGATTCGAGCCCAAACTCGCGCCGCAACGTCTCGGCCTCGGTGACCCATGGCAGGTTCGTGGTTTTGACACGGCCGTCGATGACCGGGCCGGCAATGGCGAAACATGCTCGGTCGATTGGCCGATCCGTCTGATAGAGAAAGGCGCGAACAATGGCCTCCAGGGTCGGGTAGCCGCGGCTGGGGAACTCCTTCTGTGCGACGGGCGCCCGCGGGCCCGCCTCGGGGTCAATTACCGCGAGGTGGGTCTTCGTACCGCCAATGTCGCCGGCCAGCAGCATTTCAGCTCTTCATTTCTCTAGTCTGAGGCTGTCGCACATCCCGCTCGCGCCTCCCGAAGCGCGGCGCAGGCGGCGACGGACTTGTCCCTGTTGGAGTAGCTGATGAACACGTCGTGCGCCAAGGTTCTCCCCGCTGCTTCGCGGCGGCTGCATCGTATCAGACTTCCGATGAGGGTATGCGGTGTGGTTCCTCACATTGTTAACGTTGCTGTGACCGATAGCTACCTGAAACGTGACGTTCGGAGGAGACACTTGGAGTGGCCCGAGGGTGCGGGCACCGAGATCTGACTCAGTCAGACGGCGCCGACAGAAGCGCACACCTCTTACCGTCATGGGGAAGGCATCCGGATGGCATGCAGTGAATGACCTCTTCCGCAAGGTTGCCAACGCCGTATCGGACGCGACTGGCACACCGTGGGCCTTCATCATCGCCGCTTCGATCATCGTGAGCTGGGCGCTGACAGGCCCGATCTTCGCGTTCTCCGACACCTGGCAGCTCGTTATCAATACGGGGACGACCATTGTTACGTTCCTCATGGTGTTCCTCATCCAGAACACGCAAAACCGAGACGCCAGGGCCATGCATCTCAAGCTCGACGAGCTGATCCGCGGGGTTGAAGGGGCGCGGACGAACCTTGTGGACCTGGAGGACCTGCCAGACGACGAGCTGGACGCTCTTCAGGCGCAGTTCGAGCGCATTCGACGCAATGGGAGAGTCCAGGCGCCGCGGAACAAGGACTCCTCCGAGCAGGACGCGGAACTTGGGGACAGCCACGGAACGGCGGCCGGTGAAGGAACCAAGTTGGGGCCGTCCACTTAACAAAATGTGTCCAATACATAATTCACGTTCAGGTCAGGCCGGATCAGATCGATACCGCGCGTTCGATTTGGAAAGAGCATTGCGCTCCACTCATGATTGGTGTGAAAGGGTGTCTTTCAGAGGAGCTCCTGTCTTGCCGCGAGCACGCCGGGGAGATGATCTCGATGGCGACGTGGGAGTCGCAGGCGGACATCGACGCATATCGCGTCGGCCCAGATCACCAGGAGATTCAGCGCAGGACCCGTGAGCTGCTCAGCGGTGCGCAGGCGTCGGTTAAGACATATGAGGTCGTGGCGTAGGAAGGAGCCCCAGCAATGACCCTCCAAGAGGAGTTGCACGGCCTGGTCGACACCCTTTCCGAGAAGGAGGCCGAGCACCTGCTTGAATACCTCCACAAACGGATGGACAAGGCGGAGATCCACGAGGCCATCGATGAAATGGTAGGGGAGGGTAGCCCTGTGCCGGTCCGCGGCGGAGATCCACAAATATCCGATTGAGGCTTCCAAATTCATGGGGGACCCCTGTCAGCAAGCGAACGCCCTGAAAGCACGTGTGATCGTCAGCGTGTTGCGCTGGTCTTCAACCCCGTTGCGGGTGCCGAGGACCCCAGAGCTCGACGCTCCGCACTCGAGGCGCTGGCTCGGACCCTGGGCCTAACCTGCGGCCTCGTCGAAACGGACGCGGCTCGGGGGGCTCAGCCGGCCGCTGAGCAAGCGGTTGCCGACGGCATGGAAAGGCTCATCGTCTGCGGAGGAGATGGGTCCGTGGCCGAGGCGGCCCACGCCCTGGCCGGAACCGCGACCAGCCTCGCCATCGATGACCAAATCCTGTACCGTTTTGCGCAAACAGTCCTTATCGCCAACGTGGGCCGAACTACGGCTGGGTTGGAGTTGATCCCGAGCTCCAGTCCGGACGATGGCTTGCTAGAAGCCAGAGGTTGCGGTAATTCGAGCGCGAACTCTTCAAGAGATGGCGCTTCTCGCCGCTCGCGCGTTTCTGGGCCTCTCCCGAAATGACCATCTGACCGAGTTCCATAGTGGACGATACGTTCTGGTGGAGACTGATCGACAGCAGCCGGTTCAGCTCGATGGTAATGACGTCGGCGAGTCAGACCGACTGGAGGTTGTTGTGGAACCGGGAGCACTGCTGGTCGTACGCCCCGCCGAAATCCCACAGCCCGTTCACGCCGCGGTCGTGGCGACCTCCGTCGGACGCGCCTGGCTGTCGCGGCTCCTCTTTCTCGTCGTGGCTGCGCTGGCCTGGTGGCTGCGACGACGTTAACGGCCGCGGCCTCGCATTTCGCATGTTGCGAACTTGAAGTGCTAGAGCGCCCACCACCGGAACCTCTGCTGGGCGGAGTTGGCGGGAGCCTCATCCACGCGCTTCTAGGTGGTCGGATTAGCAATCCTGGTGATCCAGCTCGTGAGCGGCCGGCGGGTGGCGTAGGTTTGAGTACACTCCCGCCCCGGTGCTCGTCCGCAACAACCATTTTCGCCGGAGCTGCGGACAATAAACGGGCCAAGCCAAGAAGGCCGCCCTCGTTTCCGCTTTTCGACCCGAGTCGCTCAGACTAACCAGGAGAAGGGTCAGAACTTGGGCGCCCACCACTTCTGCACGGTGAAGACCGCGACCAACCCGAGGGCGGATAGGACGACCCCCGTGACAATGATCCCGAGCCAGTCGAGTCCGCCTCGGTTAGCGGTACCCATGAAGAAAAGCATTGGGAACGACATCGTGAAGTTCGCCCGCGAGAAATACAGGGCGATGCGCCCCCAGGCGGGATCAGCCGGCTCGCCTGCCGCAGCAGCCGCGATGATCTTTTTCTGGCGTGGCCAGATGAAAACCCAGACGTTGAACGCCATAATGAGCCCGAGAAGCGAGCCCGTGTAGATCGTGTAATACGCGTTCGCGTTGGTCGGCCCCATCCTATCGGGCGGGTAAAGCATCACAATGAGCACCAGGCCCACGAGCACCGTTAGCCATGCGGTATGGCGGAACCACGCCATCACTCGGCGCAGGTTGGCCCCGATCACCTTCGGCCGATCCGCCGCATCGAGAGAAGGCATCATCCGAACGTTGACTAGGTTCAGGTAATAGAGCATTCCGATCCAGGTTATGCCAAAGATGAAGTGTAGCCACCGGAATAAGAGCCCCCATGGTTCGGGCATGAGCCATCCCTCCTCGTCAATGATGCGCTGGAACGATCCCCATCCTAACGGCCACGATCACCGATGTCAACGAGCACCTCGCTGAGATCAGGCAAGGTCGAAGCGATCGAGATTCATCACCTTGTCCCACGCAGCCACGAAGTCGCGCACGAACTTCTGCTGCGAGTCGGCACACGCATAGACTTCGGCGAGGGCTCGGAGCTCGGAGTTTGAACCGAAGACGAGGTCTACCCTGCTCCCCTTCCACTTCACCTCACCAGTCCCGCGATCGCGTCCCTCGAACACGGTCTCGGAGGACGTCTGCCACTCGGTGTTCATGTCGAGCAGGTTCACAAAGAAATCGTTGGTCAACGTCCCCGGCCGCTTGGGAAGCCGTCCGCGAGGGGTTCGAGCACGGCAAACGACTCCTGGTCGGTTTGCCCCTGAACGGCGTCCGAACGCCCCGGCTTGAAGGGCACCTGCACGTTCTGCCCGGCGTTCTTCGCAGCCTGCTCCACCCCTGCGCAACCGCCCAGGACGATCAGGTCGGCGAGCGAGACTTTCTTGGCACCGGTCTGGGAGTTGTTGAACGCCGTCTGGATCTGCTCCAGGGCCAGTAGCACCTTCCCCAGCTCGGCCGGGTTGTTCACTTCCCAGTCCTTCTGCGGCGCGAGGCGGATGCGCGCGCCGTTCGCCCCACCGCGTCTGTCGGTGCCACGGTACGTTGACGCTGACTCCCAGGCGGTGGACACCAGTTGGGAAACGGACAGACCGGATGCGAGGATCTCGGCCTTGAGGCTTGCGATATCCTGCTCCCCGATCAGCTCATGATCGACGTCGGGGACGGGGTCCTGGAACAATTGCGGCTCCGCCGGAACCCACGGTCCGAGGCACCGCGGGCGCGGGCCCATATCGCGGTGGATCAGCTTGTACCACGCCTTGGCAAAGGCGTCGGCAAACTCGTCGGGGTGCTCGAGGAAGCGCTGGGCAATCGGCGCGTAGGTCGGGTCCATCCGCATTGAGAGGTCCGTCGTGAGCATCATGGGAGGATGCTTCTTCGACGGATCTTGCGCATCGGGCACGGTGGCGACTGCACCCGCGGGAGCCCACTGCTTAGCACCGGCAGGACTCGTCGTCAGCGTCCACTCGAGGCGGTGCAAGTTCTCAAAGTAGTTGTTGTCCCATTTCACC
>JAERMM010000370.1 GCA_016844585.1 Chloroflexota bacterium
TCTACGAATAGCGCAAATGAGCCGATCACCAATGTGCGGAGGCTTTGGGCAGCAAGGAAGCCTCTGTCGTGATCGCAAGACGGGGCCCCCGATGTGGGAGGTGGCGATGCTTCGAGCGCCACACTCCAGATCAACGTGCACGCACAATTCGCTACTGCGGTCTCGAGAGGGGGTACCGACTCACTGTCAGCGGGTCGTATTCGCCTAGCCACCGCTGCGATCGCGCGAACCAGGTCGCCAACAGCGCGTCGTTGGATGCTACGCTTCGCGCACCAGAAAATGCCTGCGTGCCCTGACGATCTACTCTGCGTGTGCTAGCATCCTCGGTGAATTTCAACCGGCCAGGATCAACACAATCGCATGCGGCGGAGAGGCTGAGTACGCGGCACGCTGTCGCCCCTTCGATTTCACCAGGAGAGTCGAGACCAGGAGGAATCGCTTGAAGCCCCTTCAAACCACCGCGTTTCTGACCACGATCGCGCTCTTGATCAGTGCCTGTGCGCCCGCTGGCCCGACCAGCCGACCGGTCGATCAGGGCCAGCCTTCGCAACCGGCGCCGCCGCGCCAGCAGCACACACTGACGATCGCCATCGAGCAGGAGCCAGCCTACGTAGCCGGGTTGGCGCCGACGGTCTCGGCGGCGGCCACCGACTTCTATCAGCGGCCGTTCAACGCCTTCCTGGACATCTACGACGACCAGAACCGCCCGCTGCCGTACCTGGCCGATGCGCTGCCCCAGCTCAACACGGAGAGCTGGCAGGTTTTCCCGGACGGCCGCATGGAGACCCGCTACCGCCTGAAGCCGAACCTGGTGTGGCATGACGGGAAGCCGCTCATGGCAGAGGACTTCGCCTTCACGTTCCGCGTGGCAACCCCCGCGTATGGATTCAGCACCGCGGTCGCGCCGCACACGGTCATGGACGATGTGGTCGCCACGGACGACCGTTCGCTGATGATCAGGTGGAAGGGGCTGTATCCGGACGCGGGAGCGCTACAGGGCGGCTCCACGCGATTCGGTCTCGTGCCGATGCCGCGTCATATCCTCGAGAAGCCATTCCTCGAGGACACGAAAGAGGCGTTCCAGGACAACCCGTACTGGAGCCGCGAGTTCATCGGCGCCGGGCCATTCAAGGTCGAGCGATGGGAGCTGGGCTCCTACATCGAAGCCATGGCATTCGACCAGCACGTCCTGGGGCGGCCGAAGATCGACCGCATCCGCTTCATGTTCATGCCTGACCACAACACCGTGTTCGCGAATCTGCTCGCCGGGTCCGTCGACGTGGCCCTGAACTCCTTCGGGTTCCAGCAGCTGCTGGAGCTGAAGCGTGAGTGGGCATCGAGCAATGCCGGCACCGCGGGCTTTTCGGCCGTGTCAATCAGCACCGTCACAAGCCAGATTCGCCCCGACTATGCAAACCCGCGCGCCCTGCGAGACGTACGGGTGCGCCGCGCGCTCGCCCATGGGATCGACAAGCAAACGCTGGGTGAAACCATCTGGGGCGGTGAGATCCAGATGATGGATAGCATCTTCGACCCGACGACCGAGTACTTCTCCGTCATCGAACGGTCGATCGTCAAGTACCCGTATGACCCGCGCATGACCGAGCGGCTCATGAACGAAGCGGGCTACACGAAGGGCGGGGATGGCTTCTTCGCAGGCCTGACCGAGGGGAAGCTGACCGTCCCGCTCTGGGCGGGACCGGGGCGAGGCGAGCAGCCGGTGATCGCGGCCGGCTGGAGGGCGATCGGGCTCGACACGTCGGAATACGTGGTCCCGCGCGCCCAGACGCTCGACCCGGAGGGGCGCAGCACCTTCCCAGGCGAGTACGTCAGCGTCTTCGGCGCACATGAGACGCAACAGATGGCGACGTTTCTCTCGTCGCAGGTGGCCAGCGCCGAAACCCGCTGGCGGGGTGAGAACCGCACCGGCTGGGTCAACCCCGAATACGACCGACTGGTCGAAGCGTTCAACGTCACGTTGGACCCGAATACGCGTGTACCTCAGCGGGCCGAGATCGCGCGGATCCTCACAGAGGAGCTGCCGAACACCCCGCTGTCGTACAACCCGAACGCGCACGCCTACCTCGCGCCCGTCAAGGGAGTATCGAAGACAACGAAGTTCTTCACCACCGGTCGCCCGACCTGGAACATCTACAACTGGGAGTACCAATAGGCGCGAGGCCGCGCACTGTCAAAGTCATTCTGAAGGCCGCAGCCTGAAGAATCGGAGCGCATTTCAAGGCACGGATCCTTCGCCTGCGGGCTCCCAGGATGACCGTTTCACATCAACTCTGACGAGGCTGGAGCGCATCGCGATACCCGTCTCCACGAGCAGCCCAAACTCGCGCGCTGATCGTGGACCAGCTCGTTGACGGCAGTGTGGGGCAGGCCTACAATCGCGATGAAACGGCTGGACGAGGTGGATTTCCGTGGGTAGGTTTCGCTCGCTTGCGATCTCACTTGCGATCGTCGGCATCGTTGGGTGCGCCCAGCCAACACCGTCGGTCCCAGGATCGACTTCGGATCGAGGGCCGTCAGCGGTCGACGATGGAGCATCGAAGACGCTCATCCTGGCGCAAAACAATATTGCGAAGATGCTCGGCGTATGGGAGTTCTCGAATACCAACGGCGGCGGCGCATCCCTGGCGGAGGTCCATACGACCGGACTCGTCACCTTCGACGGCGCGGGCAACCTCACCGGTCGGATCGCCAGCGGGCTGCCGTCGTTCGACGATGGCTCCATCGTCGTTTTGCCAGAC
>JAERMM010000371.1 GCA_016844585.1 Chloroflexota bacterium
CTCGAACGTTCTGGTCTATCGAACGCGCGGCAATGAGCCAGCACCGGACATCTTTTCAGCCGAGCGGCGAGACGTTTTGAGAACGACAGAGGCTGGATGGCGACTCGCTCAGCGGCTTGTGCTGCTGGACCAGACCATCGTAACCGCGAGGCACCTGGCCATCCTGCTTTAAGGCACGGCCGCGCGCGAGTGACCCGAATCAGTGGAGGAATGGGAACGTGCACGAAAATCACCTCATATCGGCCGTGTTGGGCGCCGTCTGCCTCATGGCAGCCTGCGCTCCAGCTCCCTCCAGCGGCGGCCGAACGGCCGAGACCGCCAACCCGGCGCCGGCCGGCGGCCCACGCGGCGCCCTCAAGCTGGCCTGGCCACTGGAGCCTGACGCGCTGCACCCCAAGTTCCTTACCGGCTCGGGCAACGGCGACTACAACTGGATCTTCAGCTCAGCGATCACCTACCTGGATTTCCGCGGGACGGCGCACCCCATGCTGGCCGAGACGATTCCCACACAGGAGAACGGCGGCTGGGTGATCAACCCGGACGGAACCATGGTCACCACGTATCGCCTGCGTCCCAACCTGAAATGGCACGACGGCGTGCCCCTGACGACGGAGGACTTCCTGTTCGGTTTTGAAGTCACCCTCGATCAGGACATCGCCGTACAGGATCGCCAGGTGGAGCGCAGGATTTCGAGGATCGACACGCCTGATGACCGTACGCTGGTCGTTCACTGGAAGGAGCCTTACGTCGCCGCAAATACCCTCGGCTATCGAACCCTGAGCCCAATCCCACGCCATCGCCTGGAGCAGCGCTACCGGACAAACAAGGGGTCCTTCCTGGCAAGTGACGACTGGACCGTGAACTTCATCGGCAACGGGCCCTTCTACGTCGAGCAATGGAACCCTGGTTCCAACCTGCTGGCTCGCGCGTTCACAGACTGGGCGCTCGGACCACCGAAGCTCGAACGGATCGACATCCGCTTCGTCAAAGATGCAAACACGATGCTGGCCAATCTCCTGGCCGGCGAGGTCGACATGATCAACTCGCCGGGAATCCGACCCGCGGAGGCCGTGCTGGCCCGCGACCAATGGGTGGCCGCGGGCCAGGGCTCGCTGAAAACCTACCAGCGGGCGCTCTGGTACATCGGTTTTCAGTTCAGAGAGGTCCCTGACTGGCAGCCTGCCGTCACCGACTTGCGGGTGCGGCGCGCGATGATGCACGCCGTCGACCGCGAAGGACTGGCGGATGCCATCACGCTGGGACTGGGCTCGGTCGCCCACGCGTTCATAACGGCCACTGACGCAACCTTCCCCGAAGTGGATGCTGTGCTGACCAAATATCCGTACGATCCGAACCGGGCGGCAGCGTTACTCGCAGATGCAGGCTGGCGACGAACGTCCGAAGGGGCCACCCTCACCAACGCGGCCGGCCAGAGCTTTGACGTCTCGGCCTTCGGGAGCTCCGATCAGGCGAAGACGGCCACGATTGTGGCCGACAACTGGAAGTCAGCGGGAATGAACGCGACGCCCTTCGTGATTCCCCAGGGCCGCGAACGAGATCAGCAGTTCCGCGCCAACTTCCCGAGCACCGAGATCAACTCGCGGACCATTGCGAATGACAACTTCGTCTTCAACTCGGCCAGTGTGGCAACTGCCGAGAACGGCTACCTCGGCTCGAACCGGGGCGGCTTCGCAGATCCCGACATCGACCGATTTCACGAGCTGCGACTGACCACCCTCGACGAGGGCGAGCGGCGCAGAGCGAACATCGAGGTGAATCGCCGACTCTCGGAACTCGTGGGGATCGGGCCGTTGCTCTACAGCGTCGAGGCGATCCTCACCCGAAACGGCGTCACCGGGCCCATCGGCATCTACGCCGGCCAGCAAGGCCTGACGTGGAACGTCCATGAGTGGGAGATCGCCGGGTAGGTGCCCGCACCGCTCCTCTCCATCGCAATGGGAGAGGAACAAGGCCGAGCCCGAAACGTTGCTGGGACTAATCCGGGCGGCGCCATGAGTGTTGCGGCCGCCAACTCAGAACCCGCTTCGCCCGCTGGTTGCTGACACCGGGCGCGTCGCCCACGATGGCCTTCGCCATCTCGGCGATCTCCGGCGCCACGCGGGCGAGCCCTGTGCTCAGGGCCTCATTGGCCGAGCTGTCGTCGGCGGCGATCAAGAGGGCGGAGTGACCTGAAAGCGGCGCCTCGATGGCGTGCCGAAAGGCCGTCGCCACGTCGCGAGGGTCGACGTACGCGAACAGCTCAACCCGCGTGATCCTCGACCCGCCGGACTTGATCAGCCACCCTGCCATCTGGGGAAACAGAATCCAACCGAGACGCAGGTTCACCGTCTCCATCCCGCGGCGAAGGGAGAAGCTCCGCGCGATCGACTCGTCGCACAGCTTCCCAAGCCCGTACGGATCGTGCGGATGAAGCGGATGGTCTTCATAGACTGGGAGATACTGGGGCAAGAGCGGTTGGTTGCCGTACGTCCAGCCGCTGATTGCGCTGCTGCTGGCAGTCACCACCCGCTTGATGCCCAGGAAGGCCGCTGCCTCGAAGACATTGTAGGTGCTGACCACGTTATTGCTGAAGAGAGTGTGGTTCGGAATCTCTTTATAGGGAATCGCGTAGGCCGCGAGATGGATGACGGCGTCGGCGCCCTGCAGGCCCGTCACAACGTCGCCGTAGTCGGTTGTCGAGCCGCGGGCCCAGCGTGCGCCCGGCACTGACGACGCCACGCGATCGAACACG
>JAERMM010000122.1 GCA_016844585.1 Chloroflexota bacterium
CGCCGGGCCACAGGCGGAGCTGCTTTTGCGGTGTCAGTTCGTCGGATTGTGTGATGGTCATGTCAGACCATACGCTACTCAACAGGCCGTTTGTTCCTGTTTTCTGGTTGGGACGCCACGTCTGACTGGCAGTCCTTTCAACAAAGGCATCTTTGATTGAGTTGAAACCGGGCGCGTCGATTACATTCAACTCCCGATGCAGCATCGGGATTGTGAAAGCGGCTATCCGGGGTTCCGGTCCGGCGTGTTGGGTCACACTCCGCGATGCTACTCACCTAAACGCTTTGTGCGAAGCCGGGCCATTACACCAGCTGCGGCGAGTGAAACCAGAAACGCCGGCACAGCCGTCAGAAGGGGCCAGGCTACCAGGGCGATGAGCATTCGGAGTCGATAACCCGAGGCTGAGCCCAGGTCATGAATGTTGGCCGCGAGTGCGAGCGCGAAGGCACCGAAAGCGACGGCCGCGGACGCGTGCCATGCCGTTGGCCGCGCGGTGTTACGAAGTCGAAAGTGCTCATCGGCGATGTGGGCCGCGAACACCACAGCACTGATGACATAGGCGGCCACCCGCCAAAAGGATCGCATCTGAATGGACGCGGCCGCCCCGGCAAGGGCGCCGAATGCGATACCCACGGCGAGGTAGAGCACGCCGGCGAGTAGCGCTGCGCCGAGCCATCGTTGGCGGCCAGAGTCGTTCATGCCTGTGGGCTAACGGACCGACCTTCCACGCCACCCCGTCCCGTTGTTCCATGTCGAACTTGGACAGTTCCTTGTGTAATCCGTTGGCGTTGAACTCCGCGAATAATGACTCGAGGCCGTTCACGTGAAAGGCGCAACCGTCCTGCGTTGGATCGCCGCCGTTTTCCACGAGTCCGATCTGTACTTGGTCGCGGGCGAGTACGGCTGATTGATGAGGCGTGTCGCTGCGCGACAGCACCCGGAAGCCGAGCACGGTTTCATAGAAAGGCAGGGACGCCGCCAGGTCCGGCACGGGGAGCTTCATGTTGTCGCCCTGGTAGCCAAACGCGTTCTCGATCGTTGCTTTCATGACGCCTCTTTCCTCTCTCTAGCTGCCAAGCCGCCGCCCTTCCCGTGCCGTGCTGAGTAAGCGCTCTGTGAAATCGAGCCGCTCCTGTGTTTCTGCCAACTCCTGTTGGAGGCCCTGGACCCCACGTTCAAGTTCCTCGAGCCGCGCCGTGACGTCGGCCGATGGTGATTCTCGACGAGTGGCAAGCAGACGAGCGACCCTGATCACCGTGAACGCAGCGATCCCCAGGGTTGATAGGAGTGCGACAAGAAACACAGCAGGGTGCATGCGGCCCTCCTCGTGTAGACCTGCGACTTGGCGGTCAGGGTTGCCGCGTGCCCTCGGATCGAATGTGCAACACGGAGTCCGGCCCGCTGGTCGCGTAGCGCGCAACGGTGGTGCCGACGAGCTTGTCGCCCTGTAGGCGAAGGACGGCGCGGGTGCGAACCTGGACCCCTTTCCGCAGCACGCTCTCATAGGGCCCGGACTCCGTCACGACGCTGTCGCCCGCGACGGCGACGATGCGCACGGCGATCGGGGAGCGGTTTGGAAAGACGATCGTCCAGCCCGTGGTGTCGGCGGTCGCGGTCAACTGATAGCCAACGAGACTGTCGCCGCGTTCGTTGAACCCATGCACGCGCCAGGTACCCGCGAAGCTCGAGAGCGCGACCGCTGCTGGTGCCATGGCAGTCTGGGAGGGTGGGTTCTCCGACTTCTTGCAGCCGACGAGCAGGACTGCACAACAGGCAATGGCAACGGAACGCATTGGTGGCCTCCTTGGTGGACGTGAGGCGCGGCCTAGCGGATCGCGCTTAAGCTGAGGGCTCCGGCCGCTGCAATCAAGACTCAGCGTGCATAGTGATCGGCACCAAGCAAGTGGATCGATACATACGGCTGATCCCCAACGACCCAACTGTCATGCGGCGTAGACGGTATGTAGAAAAGCGCTCCAGCGCGCAGCTCAATGACGCGGCCATCATCGAACGCAGCCGCACCCGCGCCGCTGACAACGAACCCGAGGTGTTCGACCGTGCATCGAGTGGCGCCGACCGACGGCCCCACGTGCACCGACCACTTCCAGCCCGGCTCGTACATGGCTCGGCCAAACGTCCGGCCAGCAATTGTCACGAGCTCGAAGCGTCCTTTGGGAAACTGGCGGATCTCGTCTGGCGTATCGAAGCGTTTGACGATCGCATCAAGCATTTATAGCCGACCCGAAATGCGTAGCGCGCCGCAGGTCATCGCCATGACGTATCCTAGCCGCCGTCTGTAGGAAAGCATCCGGGCCACGATCCTGTCTCTATACACACAGCGATCATGATTCCCAAAGGCACTGCTAGCACGAGTCCAAACGTTTTCCAGAAGGCCGCGACAGGATTCCCAAGGCGGATAGAATCGACCTGGGCACGAGGGATGCCAACGCGGCAAGTATCACACTCAACCGAACGGAGAAACGGGATGACGGACACGGTATCCGGAGTCACCACCACAGCGTGCCAGCGCGTCACCGCCCCGCCCCGCCATACCTGCACCTGCTGGCTCGGTTTGAGGGCGCCCAGCTCCAATTCCGATCGACGCCACCCGGCGCTGCACGCTCCGGTGAGCAGGATCGCGAAGAGGACAAGGGTCCGGGACACCATCAGTCTCGAGATAGAATTCTGGCGGCCGCTTGCTCGGAGCCCAAATCTTGCGTGCGGCGGCGGCTTCGACCCATAGCTCGATCCCCTCTAGCGGCCCGCCTGCCATACGAACGAGTCCTGCGCGCTATACAAGACCTCTCCGCTCCCCGCACGCACCGTCACGACCGCCAACACGGCCGGGGTATCAAGTCGGTTCGTCACCAAGCGGGTGAGAAACCTGCCCTCGATCGTCACGATGCCCACCCGAGGGTAGTCACAGCGGAGGCGGATGGTAACAGCGGTGATGGTGGCCTCTAGGCAACCCGCCGCCTGCACAGTACCGGAGGCCGCTTGGGCGAATGTGACCAGCGCCTCCGGACGAAGGCTGAAACCGGCGAATCGGAAACGACCTACCGAAAAGCGATAGCCTGGGACATAGTCCCCTTCGGCGTCTGCCTGAAGCGCTGACTTGCGAACCTCCACGGCCGGTGGCGGAGGCTGTTCAGGGATGGTAGGCCTCGGCGGGCGCAGTCGCCATACGACGAGGACGCCAACGGCGAGACCTACCGCGACGAGTAGAAGGAGAGGCTTCCTGGACATTCCCTAGTATACGCGCGCCGCCAGCTAGAGGCGCTTGTTAGGCTGGCGCGGAGATCCCTAGGGGACTGGCTGCACCTCCGCGTCGAATACTCCGGTCAAGACTCGCCCGCTCCGCTTGACTTGAACCCAAATGCGGTAGCTGCCGGCCTTGGGGAAGGCGTAGGGGAACGCGATCTCGGCAATGCGGACAGCTTCGGTGTCCCGTCTCCCCATTCGCATCATCGACAGTCGTGTCCCAAGCAGCCCCCGCACCGTATCCCCCGGTTGCCGCTGCGCGAAAGTCTCGAGCGCGGCGAGGGAAACGGTGCCGGCCTGATGGAGATGCACGAACACTGTGCCGTCGTCGCGCGTGACTATCGCATGGCCAAGCATGCCCATATACGGCTCAAGCGCCGCCACCTTGCCTTGAACATCAGTCACCGTGAATCGCAGCGGCGCGTCCTGGTCAACCACGATCGGTGTAGCGCCCCGGTCCCAGGTCATCGTCGAACCATCGGAGAGCTTGCTGACCACACCGGTCTCTTGCGCGTGGTCTCCCGTCCCCTCCCCTCCGATCCAGGCATCGTCCGGGTCGGACTGCCGCCACGTGCCCGTGGGCGTCGTGATGTCGAGGGCGGTGACGAGCGTCTGTGCGAACCCGCTTTCGTGAACGATGTCGGCGTACAGACGGTAGTGGCCCGCCCGGAGCGGCGGCAGGGCGGTCTCGAACGTCGCCGAGTCGAGCGGAACCGGGTGCAGGTGCGCGAACGCGTCGCGGGTCGAGTCGCGCACGAGGAACAGGTGCATCAGGTGCCCGTGGTCGGGGACGAGCGGTGTCCATTGTCCCGTCCGGTTCGTCCACAACGTGTCGTCGATGGAGAGTTGCAACATCCTCCCGCCGCCGGCGGCCCGCAGCGTGGCGGTGGCATGGAGCGGCCGGTACAGCCCGGTGCGGTACGCGGCGTCGACCGCATTCCACCACGCTCGACCACCCAGAAGCGCGCAGGCGAGCACGACGGCGGTCACGGTCATCGCGATGCGAGCACGGCGGGTTCGCCGCCGGTCAGGCTCGACGCCTGGCTCGAGGCTGGCCTCCCGTACTGCGGCGCCGACGATCGTGAGCGCTCCCACGAACAAGAACACGCCGAGCGCGAGGAGTGCCGTGCCGAACAATCTTGGCAATGGCAGCCGGCGGGTGGCCACGGCCATGACGGGGACGAGCGCCGTACCGATCCCCGCCTCCCCGTCGACGGTCACTTGCACACCGTAGGAGCCGCCGGTCATGAGCCACAGTGCCGCGCTGTAGAGCAGCGAATCGCCCCGGACCCGCCGGGCGATGTCGGGCGGCGGGGCGGCCGCGGTCTGGGGGTCCCAAAACACCGGCAGCACGAGCACTCTCCGCACCGCGTGCGGGTCGAGCAGGCGTACAGAGATCTGGGCCAGTCCCGGCACCACGCCGGGGTTACGAACGATCACACGCACGGAGTAGGGACCCGCGGCTCCTTGGAAATACGTGTCCGGGCTGCCGACGTGGGCAGAAGCAACGAGCGTGATCCCAGCGAGCGCTACAAACGGGACAAGGCGCCGGTTCACAGTTCTTCCCCCACCGCAACGAAGTATGCCCTGAGAGTCAACCCGGTCCCTCCAACCTGCTTGGCAAACTCCAGCAGCTGCCATTCGGGAGCAACGTAGCCTTGCTGGCGCCGAAACTCATCGGCCCGGAGCAGGACGCGCCGCTTCATCTCCGTATGGATCGCGTTGAAGCTGAGAACCCGCAGAGCCGCGTCCGCACTCATATCGTCGGGAATGGGACCAGTGAACCCAAGGGAATTCATGACCCAGCTGTACATCTTGACGAGCCGTCCCAGCGGAAGCATGAGCCAGGGGTACGTCAGTCTTTCGCCCTTTTCGGCTCTGCGCAGCATCGCCTCGGTGATCACATTGTCGACGTGGTCCGTGAACAGCGTTTCGTGATCACGCCATTCCGCCACCACTCGAACCTGAGGGTCGTACTCGAGGTCGGAGGGCTCCTGGACTTCGAAGTGCCGCACTCCCATTGCCGAGAGCCACGCCGTGACGCCCGGTGATGAGATGGTCGACATGCCCATCCACAATCGGATCCCCACCTTCTCATAGGCCGAAGAAATCACTTCCGAGCAATACATTCTTGCGTAGTCCTGCAAGTCCATTGCAACGTCGTACGGGATACGGCCGCTCCGCGCGCTCGCGAGTGCGAGCATGGCCGCTCTATGCGGGATCATCGGGTCCATGACGAGCGCAGGGAGGTCGGATCGCACCCGGAGAACCATGACGCGCAGTTTGACGTCGGCCAGATACTCCTCCAAGCGATACACGGCCACCCCCGTCCCGGGTCTGGATTCGATCACCGAGGCGAGGCTCGTTTGCTCGTCAACGTAGACCAGCGCGACGTGAGAAAAGTTTCCCGGGTAGTCGTTCCCGACTGCAATGAGCGCCGAAACTTGGGCGCCGCCTCTTGACACCAAAAGGTCGCCGCTGTGGATGGTAACGCCCAGTATCCTGGCGAACGGCGTTTGCGACGGTTCGTCGTCGGCAAGGACCAGCCGCGTGCGAGAGGCCATGGAGTCCTGGAGCATGACTTCTTCCAGCGCCGCTCGGCCACCAAACAGCAGGCGATACATCCGGTCTCTCGTTGACTGTGCGGTGACATCCCAACGCTGCGACTGGCGCTTCACCGCACTCCGTGTCCGGGTCACGAGATGGATGTAGTTCTCCAACCGTTCGGGACAGGTCCCGATCATCGGTCCAAGATCGAAGATATTGACTTCTATGCTATCGAAGAGAGCAGCGTCCGGATTCCATGCGCGAGCATCCATCGCATCGACCAGCCGGTGACTGCGGCGCAGCGCGGCATCGAGCCGCGCGGCGATCGCGTCACATCCCAGCGCCCGGTACTCTCGGAACCGTGCTTCGAGGGCGAACCAACGAGGGTCTTGGTTCCAGCTGAACGGCTTCTTGTGAGGGTTCAGCGGTTCCGGCGCCTGAGCCGCTGGGATGCAGAGGAGCAGCCAGGCGAACGCCAGCCCCAGAAGCGTCCCAAGGGTTCTCCACAGCCGCGAAGAAGGATTCGTACGCAGTCCCACTAGAACACCCCCGCGCTTACTCCGGCAAAAACAAGCGGGGCTTCGGCCCCCCCGCGAAACAGCGAGGCCGCGGGCAGTCCGACCCCGAAATGGAGCCGGATTCCGCTCCAGATGGTGCTCAGCCTCACCGCCTCACCGTACGTCGATCGCGCCGGGCTGGTCAGGTATCCCACGCGCAATCCCAACTCCCAGTCTCCTGCCAGGCGCAGGTCCACGCCGCCGGCGAGCACGCCGCCTCGATCCACTCGAAATTCGGCATAGTGGTAACCGTACAGGGGTGGACTTTCGGTGAGGTCCCAGCAACCGCCCACCAGGTGCTGATTCACGACATCCAGGTTGTGGCCGAGAAGGAACCACGCACGCCCCCGGAGGTTCACCCTGCCGACTTGCCTCCCCCAGCCAAAGGACAGCTGCGACTTCCACCAGGGCTGCGACCCCAAGAACCCTGCGGCGCTGCCCGCCGCCTTGAATCCATCCCACCGGGCGTTGAAAACATCGTCCGACACGACCCGGCTATAGTTCGTCTCGATCCCCAAGCCAACGTACGGCGCTCTCCAGCGCGCGACAACGGTCGAGTCAGCGACCCCGGCCACCGATTCGTAGAGTCCGATCACCCGCACGTCCATGCGCCAGCGAGCCGAACCCTGCACCCGCAGTCCCGCACTGAGACGGACCGTGCGGTCGCGAAATCCCAGGGCGGGATCGCGCCGTCCATCCCGGTAGACATACCGGCTGCTGTTCGCATTGACCGGCGTGGCTTCGGCCCTCAGCACCATCGCCACCGTCGGGCTCGTCCGTTTCGTCAGGTCCGCGCTCAGCGTGAACCCGGCGATCCCGACTGTCCACACCCTAGCCCCCGACGCGGCGGAGGACGACAGAAACACCGCCGGCGCGACCAGAGCGGGCGATTGATAGCCGACGTTCGCTACGAAGGTGGTCACTTGAGCGGCCGCCCGGGACGCCGTACCGAGCGCGAGCATGAGGCCGAACCCGAGCCGCGAAGGCAGGCTAGAGGTCATGCCGGGGCAGCTCAGCGGCCAGACGCCGGGCTTGGTAGCGCGCCATCGCCATGATGGAGATCATGGGATTCGCGCCGCACGAAGTTGGGAAGACCGACGAGTCACAGACGAGTAGGTTTCGAGCGAAGTGCGACTCCCCCCGCGAGTTGACGCTCCCCAGCCGGGGGTCTTCCCCCATCTTGACCGTGGCTTGGCAGTGGGCCGAGGTGATGGTGGTGACGTGAGGAAGGAAACGCAGCCCGGAGCAGTACGAAGCCTCGGCAGGCGTACGAAACCGGGGGGCCGCTAAGGGTCCCACAGGCTCCTCCGATGGGAGCAGCACCTCGCGCGCTCCCGCGGCGAACATGACCTCGACAGCTCGCGTCGCCGCGAACCGAAGCCGAGCCTTATCCGATTCCCCGAGGCGATAGCGGATCACGCTTTTGCGATGCGTCGAGTCCCACTGGACGCGGTTGGCGGGATCCACGCTGTCAATCAGCATCACTCCGAATGCCGCCGTCCGAGGAAAGTTCAGCATCAAGTCGAAATGCTCGGACCCGATCCCGGGGAAGACGAGGGAGCCGTAGAGAGGGTGCCCAAACAGGCATTCAAAATAGAATCCGTGGCTCTCATAGAAATGGTCGCTGAAGATCGTGCCACTGATCCCCCGGTAATTGACGATTGCATCGTCCATCAGTCCGATGATCGGCAGGCTGGGATGCAAAACCAGTCCTCTTCCGAGCCCGTCGTAGGGATCGGGATGCCCGGAGCGCAGCAGCAGTTGCGGCGATTCGATCGCGCCGCCACACAGAATGATGATCCCCGCCTGAATCTCGAGCGCCCCTGCCGGCACCGTGTTGGGCTGCGACCCAGGATGGGGGGGACGAACGGTACCCCGCGCTCCGATCGCAACCATGTCGCCACCCCGCCTTTTAAAGACGATACGCTCGATCGCGGCGTGGTGAATGAGTTGCACCCCGCGGGCCAGTGCGTCGGCGATGAAGGTGATCATCGTGCCTTGCTTCCGGTCGTAGGCGCATCCTTCCGCACAGTATCCGCACCCGAGGCAGTCCCGCATGTTGAGCTCTAATCGCTTCGAGGAAATGCCGAGGGCCTGGCAGCCTTTCGCGAGCAGCAGATTATTGTCGTTGATTTCCTTATCGGCGGGGGCGTGTACGTTGACGCGGCGCCGCACGTCCCGGGTCGCCGACGGGAGGTTCAAGCCCCTCACGCCATAGTCGTCCGCGGCAGCG
>JAERMM010000372.1 GCA_016844585.1 Chloroflexota bacterium
AGCGCACGTCTTCCAGCAACGCTGCGCACACCGTGGCACCCAGCTCAACGTGGGCTGGGTTGAGGGCGACTGCATCCGCTGCCTGTACCACGGCTGGAAGTACGACGAGACCGGGCAGTGCATCGAGCAGCCCGGCGAGGACGAAGAGTTCGCCACGCGGGTGAAGATTCGCAGTTACCCCACGGAGGAGTACCTGGGCCTGATCTTCGTCTACCTGGGCGAAGGGGAAACTCCACCGCTGCGACGCTTCCCGGACTTCGAGCGCGACTTCGTCATCGATGCCGGCATCCCGGAATACTGGCCGTGCAACTACTTCAACCGAATCGATAATGCCTGCGACGCGGCCCACGTTGCGTACGCACATCGAACGTCGCTCACGCGCGTCGGCCGCGAGCCTTTCATCCGCCCCATCTCGACCGAGGAGACGGACTACGGCCTTCGAACTACTCTGAACCTGCCGGGCGGCGCGAAGTCGTACATCCATTTCCATATGCCAAACGTCAATCAGACGCGGTCGAGCGGCCGCGTCGAGGGGACCCTCGAGGACGCCAAGAACCTCTGGGTTGATCGGCTGTTCTTCCGAGTACCCGTCGACGACGGGCACAACATCAGTTTTGTCGTTGATTGCCTGCAGCTCACTGGCGCAGCGGCGGACGCCTATCGCGAGCGTCGGCTCGCGGCTCAGGAGATGGAGACGAACGATCTGAACCAGATCGGTGAGGACATCCTGGGCGGAAAGATGCGCATGATGGACATCCCGCAGATGAGCACTTACAAGTCGTTCTGGATCGAGGACTACACGGTGCAGGTGGGCCAGGGGCTGATTGCGCCGCGCGAGAACGACCGGCCGATTCGCGGTGACGTTGGCGTGGTAATGCTGCGAAAGATCTGGGAGCGCGAGCTCTTGAAGTTTGCCTCGGGCAGACCGACGAAGCAGTGGCACACGCCGGCAGGCCTGGCCGACATGAGCGAGGTTCCGGCGGGATAGCCGATCCGCTCACCCGGGCCTGCCGAAGTCGGGCGTTAAGATGTAAATGGCCGTTACGCGGCCGATAGGCCCACGAAAGAGGATGGACAATGCTGAACAAGTCCTGGCCCACCATGGTGGCTGTGGCGATAACGACTCTGACCGCGGCGTGCGCGCCGGCGGCCCCGGCGAGCCGACCTGAAAGCTCTGCCCCTGGTCAGGCGGCGACCGCGCCCTCCAGGCCGAGCCGCACGCTCGTCGTCGGCGCTCGCTATGAGCCGGTGAGCCTCGCTTCCAGGTCCCCGCGCGAGGGCAACGTCAACGTTTACATCCCCAAGGCCATGTTCAATGCCGACCTGGCTCTGCTGGACGAGAACGGCAACGGGCGGCCCTACCTGGCCGAGACGTTTCCGCAGCTCAACACGGATACCTGGCGTGTGTTCCCTGACGGACGGATGGAGACCACCTACACGTTGAAGCCCAATCTCACCTGGCATGACGGGGCGCCGCTCACTGCCAGGGACTGGGAGATGACGTGGCAGGCATTCTCCGTTCCCGGCCTCGGCCTGCGCGGCGTACCCCCGTTCAGCCTCATCGAAGGGGTCAGCGCGAATGACGACCGCACGTTTGTCATTAGCTGGAAGCAGCTCTACGCGGATGCCCTTCTCACCACCTACAACCGTGAGCTGTCGCCGCTGCCGAGCCACATCCTCGGGCCGGCATTGCAAGCCGACCAGGGCGAGAACTTCGCCAACGACGCCTTCTGGACGCGCGAGTTCGTCGGCGCTGGACCTTACAAGCTCGATCGCTGGGAGATCGGCTCGTTCCTCGAGGCTACGCCATTTGACGCCCACGTGCTGGGGCGGGCGAAGATCGATCGCGTGCGCCTGAACTTCATTTCGGACCAGAGCGCAGCCATGGCCAGTCTTCTCGCCGGTGAGATGCACCTGAGCGATGGATCATCTATCGGCGCGGTCGAGGCCCTGCTCTTCAACAAAGAATGGGAGGCCGGCCAGAAGGGCAGCATCATCCTGGTCGCGAACCAGTGGCGCGGCGTGCACTTCCAGCAGCGGCCGGACATTTCGACCCCGCCGGCGCTGGCGGACCAGCGAGTGCGCAAGGCGCTGGCCCACGCCCTCGACAAGGTGTCGTTCAACAACGCGCTTTATGAAGGGCATGGCATCATCGCCGACTCCATGATCTCGCCGCGCTCCTCCTACGGCGACGTGGTGGATCGCACGATCATCAAATATCCATACGATCCGCAACGCACGTCGCAGCTCATGGCCGAGGCTGGATACGCGAAGGGCACCGACGGCGTCTTTACCAGCCCCACCGCGGGCCGCTTCTCGAGCGACTCCAAAACTAATACCGGTCGCGACAACGAGTTGGAGCGCGACATCCTCATGGGCCTGTGGAAGCAAGAGGGCTTCGAGTTTCAGGGCAGCGTCGTGCCGACCGCTCTCGCCACAGACGGTGAGACGCGAAGCACGTTCCCCGGGGTGTTCACCACAAGCTCGACGCTTGGCGAGGGCGCACTGTCCGGCATCGTAACGTCGAATATCGCGACGCCGGCGAATGGCTGGCGCGGAAACAATCGGGGCGGCTGGTCGAGCCCGGCGTACGATCGGCTGGTGGCGGAGTTGAACAACACACTCGATGCGACGCAGCGCGGGCAGATCATCGCCCAGGCCGTGCGCGTCTATAGCGACGAACTGCCCGTCATCACGATGTTCTTCCGCCCGCTGCCTTTCGTTTATGTGGCCGGGCTGCGTCTACCAATGGGAGTTCAACTAGAGGACGGAGGCACGGAACCGCAGATTCACGCAGATGGACGCAGATTTTCTCAACGCCGTATCTGCGTGAATCTGCGTTCATCTGCGGTTCCCGTAACCCTGCCATTTTGGGGGAGCAATGGCGGCGCTGGAACAGGTTGATTTCGTCCACACCGGGCCTGACACCGTGGCGGGCCGCTATTTGCGCATGTTCTGGCATCCTGTCTCGCGCTCTCAGGACCTGCCGGCCGGTAAGGCCCTCCCCATTCATATTCTGAACGAGCGATTCACACTCTTTCGTGGTGAATCTGGCACGCCGCACCTG
>JAERMM010000012.1 GCA_016844585.1 Chloroflexota bacterium
ATCGTGTCGGCCGCGTGCAGATCAAGGCTGTCGCCCGTGTCGCAGCGAACGACCGCGGCAGCGCCCCCCTCGGCGGACACGGAATGGCTCCGCATCGGGTAGACCTTGGAGATCAACGCGACATCGAGGCCCTCGTGTGCCGCCGCGATGGCGGCACGCAAGCCGGCAAGGCCACCGCCCACAATGAGGATGTCGTGCTGCATGACGTCCATGCGCTGCTGCTCCTGCCTTGGCCTGACCGGTAACTCAGCCACTTATGCTGAGTTACCGGTCACCATGAGCTTGCTGAGAGATCGCCTGTCTTGAGCTTGCCGAATGACCGCGCGCACACGGCGGCTATTGCGCTGGGGCGGACGGGCGCCTAATGATAGCGCAAACGCGGGCGACCACCATGCCGGTGGGCGCGAGCCTTGGCCCCTCCGTACAATAGCCGCGCTCCCTAAGGTTGCGTTATGCATTCGCTCGACGCTTCTTGATGTGTCCCTGAGGCTACGCGTCCGGATTCCGGCCGGCCTCGAGGAGGGCGGATTGATTCCCCGCTCACTGGCAGCCAGGGCCGGCGACGCCGTCGCCGGCCTCTTTCTACTTGGCGCGAGCCTTCTCTATCACCTGCCCGCCCTGGTCGCCGGCATGATCCCGATGCAGGACGACGTCCGGATCTTCTACTTTCCGCTCCTCGTCGCAACAACTGATGCCCTCCGTCAGGGAACGCTTCCGCTCTGGAGCCCGGGGATCTTCGGAGGCTATCCCCTTTTTGCCGACGGGGAGGGGGGCATGTTGTACCCGCTGCACCTGCTAACGCTCTCCTGGCTCGCCCCTGAAGCCAGCCTGGTGGTGCTGCGCGTGATCCACAGCTTCCTCGCCGGACTGTTCACGTTCATGCTGGCAAGGACGCTGCGGACCGGTCGCATCGGCGCAGTCATCGCCGGGCTCGTGTATGCGTACAGCGGATTTGCCGCCGGCCAGATCGTCCACAGCAGCATCTTCGAGGCTATGGTGTGGCTGCCGCTGGCTCTGGCCTACACCGAGCGTGCCCTGAGATCGCGGGGTAGACAGTGTTTGCAGCTCGCGCTACTAGCGGGCGCCGTCGTCGGGATTCAAGCGCTGGCCGTCCACGTCCAGGTCACAATCATGACCGGGCTGGCCATCTCCGCGTTCGCAGCGTACCGCGGGCCTTCGCGGGGCGATGCCAACAGCTACGGGCGGCCGCCATCATTGCCCGGGCGGCTACTCCGATCAGCGGCGGTCGTGGCGATCGTCGGGACCCTCGGCATCGCTCTTGGCGCGATCCAGCTAGCTCCCCTCATCGAGCTTGGCACAAGCACTTCGCGCGGCGGCAATGGTCTGGGACCGTCCATAGGCGCTACTAACAGCCTCTGGCCAGGGGAGATCGTCACACTCTTCCTCCCGAATCTGCACGACACGGGAGTCGATGGTTTCTGGGGCCCCTGGGTCAAATGGGAGACAGTAATCTATGTGGGGGTACTGCCGCTTTTTCTGGCGGCCCTGGCCCTCGTCGTTCGCTCTGGTCCATACCGTGCCTTCTTCTCGGTGTTGGCCGCGCTGTCTCTCCTTCTGGTGCTGGGTGCGAATGGTCCGCTCTGGGGCGCCGTCCATCAACTTCCCGGGTTCGGCGCGCTGCGCTCTCCGGGGCGCTTCTCACTGTGGTTCGCTCTTTCCATCGCCGTGCTGGCAGGCTACGGCGCAGACTGGCTCGCTTCGCGTTGGGTGCCCAGACCGCGGTTGGCCCTCGCCCTACTAAGCCTGGGCAGCTTGCTCACGGCCGGAGTTGGCGTTGGTTTGCAGCAGGCCAGCGACCGCGTTCTTTCACTCGCCCACCAGGCCGGACTCATACTGGACCTGTACGCACTCCTACCCGGAATGCCACGAGTCGTAGACGGCCAGCCCCTCACCGGACCACGCGTGGGCGAGCTGGCGTCGCAATCGTTGACGCCCTCGAACCCAGCGACCGCATGGCAGCTTGCGCTGCTGGGTGCTTGCATCGTCGTGATAGGCGTAGCACTGGTTGGCGGACGCGCTCGGGTCCCGTCCCTCGCGATGGGCACAGGCCTCATCTTCGCCGACCTCTGGATGTTGGGGCTAACTTTTCATCCGTACGCGCCTATTGCCGAGCTCCGGCCGCGAGTCCCCTCAGTGCTCGTTCGACCGGACGATGGCCCCTTCCGCGTGTACACGCCGCCAACGAGTGACGAAAGGCTCGGGCAGGTTGAGCCGAATCGTCTTATCTCCGTGGGCGTTCAGGATGCCAATGGGTACACGTCGCTCGAGCCTGACCGACATGCGGCATACGTCAACGCCGTTCAGTACACGGACGGCGATCTCATGGACCTCTGGAACGTCCGCTACGTGATTCGACGGGTTGGTCCGCGACCCTTGCCAAGCTACGCGGGCACGTCGTTCCATCCGGAGCGCCCACTTCTCAGCGCAAAGCGACTGACGCCGGGTAGTGGCGAAGGGTTCCTGCCTGATGGGGGCGCCGCCGAGGCAAACCAGATCCGCGTGGTCGCGACCATGTGGGACGCAGCGGCGGTTCCCGACGGAACGATCATCGCGCGGATAGTCCTGGAGGCGGCTGACGGCCAACTACGTGAGGTGTCGCTGCGCGCGGGACGAGACATCTCAGATACCGATTCCGACAGACTGGGCGCTCAGTCCCGAATCCAGAATGGCGCGGAGGTAGCTTTTCAGCATCAGAGTGCCGATCCCTCCGCCTCGCGTTACGGCGAGCAGCTCTATCTGGGGCGTCTTTCGATCGATCCGCCAATGACCGTGAAGCGGGTGACGATTGAGCAGATGGCCTTTCCAGGCGGGCTGCAGGTCTTTGGGCTAGGTGTCGTGGACGGAGCTACTGGCGAGGTGACACAGGTCCGCGACAAGGCAAAGTACAACCTCGTGTATTCGGACTCGGAGATTCGAGTCTACGAGAATACCCAGGCGATGCCTCGTGCGTTCGTCGTAGGCACGGGGGTCGCGGCTCCTGCCGACCGGGACATCTTATGGTGGATGGTGGACGGTCCATTCGACCCACGAACGACGGCGATCATCGAGGGACCGATCCCCTCTGAGAGGCGTCTTCCAAATAACGGGTCCGTGCCCATAAACGCCGAGGCGACGCTTCTCAAATATCGGCCCGAGGAAGTCTCTGTGCGGGCTACCGCGGACCGGGACGCGCTTCTGGTCTTGACAGATCCTATGTACCCGGGGTGGACGGCCGACGTTGATGGCCGCCCGGCGCCGATGCTGTTGGCGGACTATCTATTCCGGGCCGTACAAATTCCAGCTGGCACGCATGTCGTCACATTTCATTTCCAGCCGTGGTCACTGGCCGCCGGCGCAATGCTTTCGGCGCTTGGCTTCTTGTCGCTTGCGATCATCCCGCTGGCGTCGCTGTTTCCGCTGCTCTGGCGGGTGGCCGCTCCGGCAGGACGGCTGAGGTCACTGGCGCCGCGTCGTGAGGCGCCCTCAGACGTATTGGCCGAGGCGCCGTAGCGGGCCCGGCGCAACAACACCGCCGGTTGTCTTACCATGCCGTCATGCGTCGTCAGCGAACCACCCGATGAGCCATGTCGCCCTCGTCAGCCGCCTCGCGTCGCTGGCGGCGCTGCTGGCAATGGGCCTGCTCGGGTGGCAGCAAATGGTGCATCGACGCGCGGATGAAACACCGTTAGCTGCCGTCCAGCGGTCTCTCGCGACGGGGCCGATTCAGCAAATATCGCTTCCTCTCGACGGCCCTATCAACCAGTCGGGGGGCTCGCAGTCGGTGGGCTGGACGAGTCTGGTCGATCTCCCGTGGCGTGAAGCGAGCACGGGCTGGCAAGCGCTCGCAGACTTCGACACGCCGCTCATCGACAGCTCATTTACGTGGGAGCCGATGGTCATCGCCGGCGAGGTCTTCGACCGCGGCATCGCCACCTACCCGTTCTCCGAGATTGTTTACGACCTCGACGACAATGCGCGTCGCTTCACATCCCGGGTCGGCATCACCGACGATTCCAAACGGATGGCGGGCAGCGCCCGATTCCAGATTTACGGGGATGAATTCCTGCTGTACGACAGCGGCTTAGTGCGCGCCGGCGAGCGGGCAGGGATGGCCGACGTTGGCATTGGGGGCCTGCGCTCGTTGCGCCTGTTGATGGACGATGCCGGCGACGGGTCTCTCGGAGACTATGGCCTCTGGGCGGACCCTCGGCTCCTCGCCTCCGCCGAGCCGCTTGGTCCATCGAACTCGGACGCTATAGCGCGGGCGCGTGAGGAGCGAGCAACCGTGGAGGCCCCATTACGGGGATTTGAGCGTGAGCGGCTAGCGGACATTGTCAGCCGCGCTGGGACGACGCTGGATGAACCCCGGCCCGCGGCGAGTGGCCGCTTCGACTCGGTTACCTCGCTCCTGACACTCCAGAATCGACACCTCCTGGTCACGGTCGGATTTGGCGAACCATCGAACGGCCGAATCGACGTGATCCGGCGCGGTGATGAGCTGCCAACACTGGTCGGTGTTACGCCGACGCTCGTAACGACCGACGGTCGCCGCTTCTCCCTGGCGGAGTTGCGGCCTTTGAGATCGGACTCGTTCCAGGTTGAACGGCTCGACGATCCGATCGAAGGAGCAGGAATAGCATTCGTCTCGGACTATTCCGCGCCGGATTCGCACGGCACAGTCAAGCTGACCGTCATCGTGTTCGACGACCAGCCGGCGCTGAAGCTCAGCATCGACACTGAGGGGCTGCCGCTGAGGTCCATACACTACGCGGACGCCGAGAGCGCGTCGATCGTCCTGGGCGATGACGTTCGCTACCTGACGGACCGGTCCCACCTGTATCAGGGCACGGCGTATCCCGACGGCCACCTCAGAAGGGCCCCGCTCGAAGCGACAAAGCCGGCCATCGTGGGGAGTGCGGAGGCTGGGCGGGGGATCCTGCTGTCCCTGTTCGACTACGTCCCATCGCCGACGTGGATCACGCTGCGGCGACAGCCAAGTACACTGGCGGCAAGCATCGGGATCGAGCTCGAGGCCATCCTCGACGACTTTGGGCCGACCGGCAACAGCCCGCCACCGCTGACGATAGAACTCCTGGACGGCGCTATCGGCGCTGACTCATTCACGCGATTCCGCCGCATCACCTCAGCTCGATACCCGGTCCCGCCCTGGCCGGACAACGCTCGTTACCAGTGGGGAAGCTGGTACGCATTCGGGCCGGCCCCAAACGAATCGCTCATGCTCAAGGCGGTCGATCTGCTGGCGCAATACCTTGGCGACCTCGGACCGTGGCAAGTGGTAATCGACGCAGGCTGGCAACCTACGTACGCGCGTGAGGACGCCGAACTCGGCGTCGTGGACCGCGACAAGTTCCCGCGCGGGATCCGCGTCGTCTCGGACGCCGCCCACGATCGTGGCATGGCGCTCATCCTCTATCTCGGCACCGGATTCATTCACGATGGCAGCGGCGACGGTGGAGAATGGCTGGCGCTGCGGGGCCTCATCGAAAAACACCCTGAGTGGATGATACCGTTCCAACCCGAGCCGTCCACGGTGCAACGCTTTCTCCTGGACTACCGGAATCCCGAGGTCAAAGCGTACATAATCAATATCGTGCGCGAGTTCTTTCAGGTGCACGGCGTTGACGGAATCAGCTCCGACGGTCTGGCCGACGCCGAGGGAGGGCTCATCCCCCGGACAGAACGCGACACTCCAGGCGGACCTGCACACCCGCTCCTTCCAGCCCTGGACATTTACCAGATGGTCCACGAGGCCGCTGCGGAGATGCATCCGAACCCGTACATCGAAACTGAGTGGGTCAACCCAACCGCGTCGAATCCGTATGCCCACAGCTTTCGTTACGGTGACGAGGTTGATCTAGCCAGCTGGCCCTACCCATTCGGTGGACTGCTCGAAAAGTTGGACTACGCGCTGTTCAGCGGGCTCGCGCTTGGGCAGAGAGCGTTTCTCGGAACCCTGACTGTGCCCCCAACCCAGCCCCATTCGCGATGGTGGCTTCAGGCAGCCGCTGCCCTCGGAACGCAGGCGACCATCAGCCTCCGACTCGACGGAGTGGAGATCCCCGAGATGGCTGCCATACGATCAGACCTGGTCGCGATTGACCCTCATAAGGGGACGACGACGTATGGGCCAGGGCTTTTTCCGGAGACCTTTGCAACCCAGCGAGGTGGACTGATCTACCTGGGAACGGTGAATCGCGAGCACGCAGCGCGCCAGATCAGGATCGATCCCGGCAGCCTCGGCCTCGACCCCACGGTGAGCTACATGGTGTACGACGTCGCCCGGGACACAGCGTTCCGTGCCAGCGGCCAGTTTTCGCTCGATGTCCCCAAACGTACATTTCGCTTGCTGGTGTTGCGCGCCGATCCCGGCGTCGTGTGGACGGACAGCGTGGCCACATTGACCAGCGCTCCTGGTGGGCTGGTCTTCCAGGTCAGCGGCCCCGCCGAAATACCAGGCACCCTGCGCGCAGCCACCCCGCGGCCAACACAGGTACTGATTGACGGCAGTCCCCTTGCACGAGCCGCCGCTGACCCTCGCGACGGTCAATACGCCTACGACGACGAATCTGGTCTGCTGAGGGTCTCCTATGACCATCGGCCAGGAGGTCGCCGCGTTGAGGTCCGCTGGGTCACCTAGCGGCCGCAATCGTCTTGTCAGCAGACGTAGATGCCGTCGATGGGCCCGGTCGAGAAGGCTACAAGGCCAACCGGGCCGCCCCCCCAACTGTTTGCCTGCGAGCAATAGCTCGGCGCTCGATCGAGCGACGGGTCGCCACCCACCCAGGTGGGGAGCCCGACGTTGGCCGTGCCGGCGATCTCTCCCCACTGGTAGCGCGTGGAATAGACCCCGACGCCGAAACCCTGACCCCGAAGATAGTCGATGGCGCCCTGGATCACCCTGGCGTTCAGCGCAGTGATATACGACCAGGTGTTTTCGGTTTCGACATCGAGCCACCACATCTGAGCGGTCGCCGCCTGCGAGTGGGCTATTGAGACAGCCGACTCCGCGGCGGCGTAGCCGTAGTTGTAAGCCTGGCAGGATAACTCCTCCCGTGTGCAGGCGCCAGCAGGGCCGGTCATGCCCGCGGAGGCGGTTGTCGAGGAAGGATAGTTGAGGTTGAGATACAACCCGGGCGGCTGGCGTCCGCTTCGGGCCCATTGGAATTGGCTCGCGAGGCAGGGATTACGCGTAAATGCGCGGCCATTGTTCACGCCGATGATGGCGAAGCCGAACGGGGCCTGTGGATAGGGTGAGTCGCATTGCGGGAATGAGATCGTAAGGCCAGTCGCGCCACTTGGATAATAACGATTCGGCTGAAACAATTCCGTCGAGAGGACTCCCGTGACGGTGAACCGCAACTCCCGGTGCTGCCAGCCGTTCGTGATCGAGTGGGCGTAGATGTACAACGTGTGGTCGCCCGGCGTCACATTCGCAACCCGCCAGGTCAAGGTGAATCCCGTGTTCTGCCACGACGGTCGACCAACGCCAGACGCAACGTCGGGCCGCGGTTGTCCGTAGGCGGCTGTGCCGATAATCGTGCCGCTGGCGCCCACCTCACCGTCGAGGTAAACGTGAACCGCGTCGACTCCCGTGCCGGCGCCGCCGGGATCCGCGGCCCACCCGCGGATCGTCATCATCTGACCGAGGTTGATCGATACGTTGCCCGAAGGCTCGTCGACGGTAATTACGGTCGGCGCAGAAGGGGCCGCGACGACGACGCGCGTGGCGAACGTCCACCCGCACCCGGTGCGGGCATAGGCATAGATCATGTGGACGCCGGTGGTCATCGCTCCCGCGTCCCACGTAGCGTCCCACCCCGCAAGGCTGGCCACACGTCCCAACGCGGAGTCCACGTCAGGCCGGCTGAGGCGGGTTCTCGGCGCTCCAATCGGCTTTCCCCCGCGCTCGACCTCGCCGTCCAGGAACAGTTGAATCGCATCGATGCCGCTGCCGTTCGATTGCGCACGATCGATTGCCCAGCCTGCGATTCGCGTGAGCCCGCTCACGTTAGCGCTCGGGCTGGGCGTATCGATCACGATTATTGGGTCACACGAGGCGGCCCGGACACTCCCAGCCTTGCGGACGATATCTCCAACCTCAGCAACCCGGTCTGCTGACACGAGCCTGCCATCAAAGGGCGTGTTGCCTGCGATCACACGCCAGCCCGAAAAGACCAATCCTTCAAGGTCCACCCAATCGCCGTCTTTCTGAACCCCGAAGCGCAGGACTGGTCCCTGCGGCGCACCGGTTCGGCCCGCTACACACGACGGATTCCCCAATCGGTCCTGAATGCCGACGCTCTGCCCGAGTGCCAGAGACATGTTTGCCAGGTGGTCGTACACGGTGCGCCAGCCGCCGACGTGATCAACCTCCGCGTAGCCGCTATCGACCACCGCGACGGAGCCAGCAGCGGCCGGATGGACCCACCAGTCGTGAAGAACCACATTCTCCGGACACGGGTAGGGCCCGGGGTACCCGGAAGCGGGAGGCTGAAAGTTGAGAGTAGCCCACGGAGTGTTCGATCCCTGGGCTTCATGAGGCCCACCGGTGAGGACCCACGCCTCCCCGGCGGACCAGGGCAACTGAAAGTCCGGAGTGTCCTCGGCGTGCGCGCGCTGGGCCCACTGTGGGAGCACGAGCATGAGGATCAAGAAGGCCCGCGCAAGGCGGGGCGTGGAGGGTCGCAAGGTCGCCCCTGGGCACATTTTCGATGTGCTGGATCAGCCGATTTACTTTAGCAGCGCTTCCGTGGTGTCCAGCGACACGATCGAATCACGAATCGATTAGTGCGCCACCGCTAGCGCCTGCGCCATTGCTGGTCGCCGGGTCGCAAGGTACCGCATTGCTGCGAGGACGCCCACCAGGCAGACGATCGCCTCGATGGTGAGCGTCGCTCGGATTCCCCAAAGGTCCGCCAGAGTGCCCGTCACCATGGCGCCCGGCGGAGTCATGCCGGCCAACAGGAGCGTGTAGAGACCCATGATTCTGCCCCTCATAGCGTCGGGCGCGTTCACCTGAACGATCGTGTTCGCGGTAGTTGTGAACAGCACTCCGGCCGTCCCAAGAAGGGCCAGAAGCGCCAGGCTGGTGGCAAGCCAGGGTGACAGTCCGACCGCCGCCAGGAGACCGGAGAACGCAATGCCACCCGCCACCATACGGCCGGGGGCCGTCGACGTTCGGCGCGCGATGAGCAGCGCCCCAACAAGTGCCCCAACTCCAAGGGCCGTGCTCAGCATCCCATACCCCGACGGCCCCAGATCCAACCCGTAGCGGGCCAGAAGCGGCATGAACGTCATGTAATTGAATCCGAATATCCCCAGCCAACTCAGAGCGCCCAGAGCAAAGACGATGGCGGGACGATGTGCGGCAAAGCCCAATGCCTCGCGAATCTGGCCAAATGTGTTTAGTCCGCGCGATGGCGCGGCCACGGGAACGACGTCAATGCGCATGCGCAGGAGGAGGGCCACCACCACCACCGAGCTGCCGGCGTTCACGAGGAACGCGCCCGTCAGGCTGATCCATGCGATGGCAGCGCCTGCCAGGGCCGGGCCAAGGATTCGCGCTGTGTTGAAGGCGGCAGAATTCAGCGCGACGGCGTGCGGGATGAGATCACGGCCAACCAACTCGACAGGAAACGCCTGGCGGAGTGGCTGCTCCATTGCGCTGATCGTCCCCTGCACGAGTGCGAGCAGGTAGACATGCCAGACTTCCACCCGACCGGTGGCAGCCAGCGCGGCGAGTGCCATTGACTGCGTCGCTGCGATCATCTGAAGAGCGAGAAGCGTGCGACGCTTGGGAAGCCGATCCGCCAGTGCTCCCGCGATCAATGAGAGGAGCAAGATCGGAAGGAACTGTAAGGTCGTCAGAGTGCCCAGCGCGAGCGGGGATTCGGTCAGGTCCAGTACCAACCACGCTTGCGCCAGGCGCTGCATCCAGCCGCAGGTTTGGGAGACAAGCTGACCCGACAGAAACAAACGGTAGTTGCCATTTGCCAGAGCCAGACGAGCACCGGGCGACTGCACGTTTATTCGCATGGAGGATTCTAGAACGCGGAGCCGGTCGAGCTACCAGTCAGCCCTGTGCGCCGCACTCACAGGCCGTCGCCCCGTTGCGAGCCGAGTTAGCGGGGGCCGACGGACCAAGTTGAAGGGACTGTCGAGTCGCCTTCATCTCGCTAAGGCTTGGACCCCGCGACCTGTTGCGCACACGGCGACCCCGCTGTGATCTCGTTTAGCAGCGTACATAGCAGTGTCTGCGCCCCGCAGTAGGGAATCCGCGTCACCGCCATGAAGCGGATAAAGCGCCAGGCCCATGCTGGCAGCTACGTTTAGGGCGTGCCCATCCACGATTGACGAAGCTTGGGTCACACGGAGCAGCTTCCGAGCCACGGCGATTGCGTCGCGTTCGCCGACCGCGGACTGCATGATGATCGCGAATTCGTCGCCGCCAAGGCGCGCTACCGTATCCGAGGCCCGCAGCACGCTCGAAAGCCGGTCGGCAACGGCCTTGAGGAGCATGTCCCCAGCGTGATGTCCAAACCTGTCATTCACCTGCTTGAAATGATCGAGATCCATCACGGCAAATGCGAACCCGACTTGGCTGCGCTCCGCGGAGTGGATTGCCTGCTCCAGGCGGTCATGGAGAAGCGCTCGATTGGGAAGGTCGGTCAGCGAGTCATGAAGCGCCCGGTGCTCGAGCATCTGCTCAATTCGCTTTCGGTCGGTGATGTCTCTTGCGATCCCCATGGCCCCCACGACGCGGCCGGCCTCGATCTTCGGCGCGCAGCGGAACTCTGCAACCAGATGCCTGCCATCCCGGGTGCGAATGCGAAGCTCGTATGGAGCCGGCGAATCGCCACGGACAGTCTGAGCAAACCGTTCCCGTTCGATCGCTCGGTCGTCGACGTGAACCAACTCTCCGAATGGCTTGCCGAGCCAATCGTCCACGGCCCAGCCGGTTGTTCGCTCGAAGGACGGGCTAATCGACGTAAAGGTCCCATCGTCGGCCGAGATGCCGTAAATGACGTCTGGGGCGATCTCGACCAGCGTCCGGTAGTGCTCCTCGTTCTGCCTGAGGGCATCTTCAATCCGCCGATGCTCTTCCAGGTTGGCAACCTGGCGCTCTGCGAGCGCGAGCCGCGCGTCCAGCGTGGTGAGATGGAAGGGCTTCGCGAGGTAATCGCTGGCCCCCGCCTCGAGGACTTTGCTGAGCGTATCCGGGTGATCCTGCGCGGTCACCACGAGGACCACCCGGCGGTCGCCGCCCGGCGACGCACGGAGACGGCGGCACAGCTCAATCCCATCCATGCGCGGGGGGCCCGAGTCGACGACGACGAGGGGAAAGGGCTCCGCGGCACATGCCGCGAGCGCCGCCTCGGCATCGGTTGTCGCCGCGACGTCGTGACCGCGCTCGGCCAGAACATGCCCGATGAGCTTGCGCATCGTTGGATCATCGTCAACGAGAAGCGTTTTCACGTCAAACGTCCAGGCACGTAGTGGACCCACAGCAATCGCAGACTGTCCGTTCGCCCATCACAAATTAGTACCAAAATTTGGGCTGATGGTCAACAGTCCAGGTGTGAAATGGGTGACACTCTGGGTATGAACTAGAGCACAGTCGCGCACCCGGATCGGACTCAGCGACGAGTGCCACACATTGCCTGGACCGGGGATCGCTGGTACAACAGGCCGGCGCTCGACAGGCGGGCCGGGAGCTTCATTCGCGCAGTCTGCTGCGTCCGCTCAGGCGGTGGAGAGGGGCGCCGTGGCGCAATCTGGCCGACACGGACGGGGACGACACATTCTGGCAGCCGGGCTCCTGGTCGCTGTTGGTGTAACCATCTGGCTGGCTTGGAGCGTCCGCGCCGGATCTCAAGCGCCCGGACCGCTGACTGCGTCCGGCACCATCGAGGCCGACGAAACCATGCTGAGCTTCGAGGCCCCGGGCCGGATCATCTCGCTGGCGATAGACGAGGGACGCGCTGTCAGCTCCGGTGAAGTTATCGGTCGTCTCGATGACACGCTGATCCAGCTCCAGGTTCGGCAGTCCTCCGAGCCGGCAACCCGGCAGCAACTCGAGCTGCAGGCAGAACGCTTCACGCTGCGTTCGCCCACTACGGGCGTCGTAACCCGGTTGTTTGCGCACGTGGGCGAGGTAGTCTCGGCAGGCCAGCCCGTGGCGACAGCGGCGGATCTTCGCAAGCTAAAGCTGGTTCTCTACCTGAGGGAGCAAGACCTTGGGCTTGTGCGGGTCGGCGACAGATTGGCGATCAGGGCCGACCCCTTTCCATCACGGTCTTTCGCCGCCACCGTAACCTCAATCAACTCGCGAGCGGAATTCACGCCGAGAAACGTCCAGACGCAGCGCGACAGGCTCAATCTCGTTTTTGGCGTACGGGTGGAGGTCGAGAACCCTGACCAGGCTCTCAAAGCCGGAATGCCGGTTGACGCTACATTTGAGGTTGCGGGAGAAAGGCCCCAGGTTCCACGTTGAGCGTCGGGCTGCTGCGCCAGCCGCCGTGCTCCCGTCCCTTGTAACCTTCACGTATGTGGAGTCGGATTCGTTCGATAATTCGGAAAGAGTTCATTCAGATTCGCCGTGACCCGCGTACGCTTGCCATGGTCCTGGCGCTCCCCGCGTTACAGCTCCTGCTCTTTGGATACGCATTCAACACTGTTGTTGATCATTTGCCGCTGGTCATCTTCGACGAATCCAAGGATGCATACAGCCGCCAGCTCATCAGTGCGTTCGGCAACACCGGCTATTTCGATATCCGCGGCCACGTGGACTCTCGCGAGGCCGTCGCGGCGGCGATCGACGCCGGGGACGCCAAAGTTGGCCTTGTCCTGCCACCGCGGTTCGGGGACGACATCCTCCGACGCCAGGTGTCCCTCGCTCAACTCATCGTTGACGGCTCGGATCCGAATACGGCGCAGACCGCCCTGTTCGCCGGCTGGATGATCGCAGCAGCCGTCTCAGAATCTGTACAGCAGCCGAACGTCGTGGCGGCACGACAGGGCGCCATTGAGCTGCGTCCAGTTGTGCTCTACAACCCGAGCATGCTCAGCGTGAACTTCATGATCCCCGGATTGATCGGTCTGATTCTGCAGTTTCAGACCTTGATCCTTACGGCGTTCGCTATCGTCCGGGAGCGGGAACGAGGAACCCTGGAACAACTCGTGGTGACCCCTATCAAATCGTGGGAGCTGATGATCGGGAAAATCATCCCCTACGTGGCCACTGCCTTCATGGCAGTCGCGGTAGCACTGCTCGTTGCCCGAGTCTGGTTCGGCGTTGAAACCGCGGGGAGCCTGCCGCTCCTGGTGCTATTGTCCAGCCTCTTCCTGCTCAGCTCTCTGGGCATCGGGCTCTTCATCTCCACGATCTCGCAGACGCAGACGCAAGCAATGCAGCTCGCAGTGTTCGTGATGTTGCCATCGGTGCTCCTCTCCGGCTTCATGTTTCCACGCGAATCGATGCCGTGGATCATCCAGCAGCTCGGATTGCTGATTCCACTGACGTATTTCCTTCAGATCCTGCGCGGGATCATGCTGAAGGGCGTCGGGCTCGAGGTGCTCTGGGGGAGCGTCGTACCGCTCGCGATCTTCGGCGTAGCCGTATTTGGACTGAGCGCAGCCCGCTTCCGCAAGCGGCTCGGCTGACGAGCGAACGCGTGACCGCGTCCGACGTCGCCCCGGTCATCAGTGTGCGGGCGCTCACGAAGCGATTCGGCGATCTCGTCGCCGTCGACGCCTTGACGTTCGAGGTGCAGCGAGGCGAGGTCTTCGCGTTTCTCGGCCCCAACGGCTCGGGCAAAAGCACAACGATTCGAATGCTGTGCGGGATCCTCGAGCCGACGAGCGGAGAAGGACGAGTCCTCGGCTTTGACATCGCCCGCGAAGGCGAGCGGGTCAAGCAGCAGATCGGCTACATGAGCCAGCGGTTTGCGCTCTACGAGGACCTCACGGTCCGAGAAAACCTGGAGTTCTATGCAGGCGTGTACCAGGTCGCCGGCGCATCCCTGTCAGGACGGCTCGACGAGCTGATGACGATGGCCGGTTTGCAGGACCGCCAGGGCCAACTCGCCGGCAGTCTTTCCGGCGGTTGGAAGCAACGGCTCGCGCTTGGCTGCGCTATTGTGCATAACCCGCCGCTGCTGTTCCTCGACGAGCCAACCGCTGGGGTTGACCCCGTATCCCGTCGACGCTTCTGGACCATGATTTATGGCCTTGCACAGGGTGGTGTCACCGTGTTCGTAACGACCCACTATCTCGACGAGGCGGAGCACGCGAATCGCGTCGCGATGATCCACGGCGGTACCCTTCGAGCCCTTGCATCACCGGCAGAGCTCAAGCGGTCGGCGATGCAGGGCCAGCTCCTGAATGTAACTTGTGCCTCCCCGATGGAGGCGGCGGCCTTACTGGAGCGTGCGCCGGGCGTGAACGAAGTCGCCCTTTACGGGGCCGCGATACACGTTCTGGTGGATCCAACGCGCACGTCTGAAGAATCTGTGAGTGACTGGCTCAGCGATCATGGGATCGCGGTCGGCAATGTTGCGCCGATCGAGCCGACGCTAGAAGACGTGTTCGTGAGCCTCATTGGGACTGCGACGGTTGCTACCGGTCAGTCGACCACCCGATAATCCGCGCGAGCGGCAGAGTTCTCAACGCTGAGTTGATGTGTGTTCGAGGCCCGCTCACCCTAACCTTCTCCCGGCGGGAGAGGGAATCTTTCGAGAAATGCGAGGCGATGCATGCTTCAGGAAGCGGCGCTCGATCGCGCCTATCGCGCGACGCCACAGGGTCTGTATCTCATCACGACAAGCCGCGACGGTAAGCCAAATCTGCAGTTCGCCTTCCGTTCGCTAGGCGTCATTCAGACCCCACCATACTTTGTCTTCGGCCAGCAAACGGGCAACTACAGCTATGAGACCGTCAAGCTCACCGGTGAGCTGGTGATCAACACCTGTTCCCAGGCGCATATCCACGCAATCCGCGCCAGCCAAAATCTGACCGGCCGAGATGAGGAGGACAAGTTCGCTGTTCTCGGCATCACGCCCCTGCCTGCCAAGCTCGTCAAGGCGCCGCTGGTAAAGGACAGCTACGCGAGCGTGGAGTGCCGCCTCGTGAAGGAGCTCGACGTTGTGAAGGGGCTCGCGATCCTGCTTCTAGAAGGGATCGCCTGCTACTACGATCCTGAGCACCCGCCCATCTTCCGCCTGGATGGCAAGAATTACCCAATGATGGACCCGCTGCCAGAGTAGGAGCGCGCTATTTGATGGTCTTGCGCTTGTTGTCGACGTAGTCGACGAGGACGTATTCGCCGAGGCGGTCGGGAGTTGCGTAGAAGGCGCGCCCACGGTTGATCTTCGTCATCTGGTCTACAAAGTCGGTAAGGTAGCGCCCCCGCTCCATCATGAACGTGTTGATCGTGATGTTCTCGCGGGTACAGCGGCCAACCTCGCGAAGGGTCTCCTGAAAGGTTCGATACGTGGGCGGATAGGAGAATTCAATCTGTCCGCCCTCAAAGTAAGCGGTGGGCTCGCCGTCAGTGACCAGGATAATTTGCTTGGTGCCGCCCTTGTGACGCGCGAGGAGTTGCCTCGACACCATGAACGCATGCTGCATGTTGGTGCCATAGCCCCATTCGTTCCACGTCAGACGCGGGAGGTCCTCTGTCGTTATCTGGCGTGCGTAGTAGGAGAAGGCGATGATGTCGAGGCTGTCGCGTGGATAGAGCCCCTTGATGAGCGAGTTCAACGCAATGGCGACCTTCTTGGCAGCCAGGATGCAGCCGCGAAGGAACATAGACCGGCTCATGTCCAGAACGATGACCGTCGAGCTCTGCGTCACCAGCTCATGGCGATAGACCTCGAAGTCATCGGGGACAAGGCGAACCGGCGTGCCGGGGCCCTCTCGCACGACCGAGTTCATAAGCGTTTTTTCCAGGTCGAGCGAGAACGGGTCGCCAAACTCGTACAGCTTCGACTCGTCGACGCGCTCGCCCCCAAGGCCGCGGTAATTCATTGGGTGTTTGCCAAAAGCATCGCGCTTCAGGTGCTGAAAGATGTCGTGAAGCGCTTTCTCACCGATGCGCCGCATCCCGCGGGAGGTGAGCTCCAGCTCGTTTCCCCGCTTCGTGATGTAGCCAGCCTCTTCCAACAGGCGCTCGAGCTGCTTCAACTGGTCCAGGGCCTCAGCGGCCTCGTCACCCAGCAGATCACGCATCCTTTCTCCATCAATCTGGTCGATGGAGGAGAGATCGCGCGCTTGCTGCAGTTGGCGCTCGAGCGCGTCCATCTGCTGGAGCTGGTCCATCAACGACATTGCTTCGACCAGTGAGACGGGCTCGTCACCACGGAAGGGGTATTGCCGTGTATGGCGCCCCCCTGGGTCGAGTTGGTCGAGCAGGTTCGCCAGCTCGGCAAGCTCGTCGGACATCCCAGCCTGCCGCATGAGCTGATCCGCCATACCTTGAAGCTGTCCGCGTTGATCCGGGGTCATGCTCTGCATCAACGACTGCATCTGGCTGATACGGTCCTGCAAGTGCTGGACGAGCTGATCGAGAGACTCGATGCCTGGCGGAAAATTGTCTCCCCAGCGCCGCATGAACTGCTCGATGTCCGGCTCCCGTCCTTCGGCGCGGTCGCGCAGCATCTGGTTCAACTCTTGCAGCATCTGGCGGCTCGCGGCCATGTCCTGGGGCGTGGCCGTCTGCATTGCCTGCTGCATTCCCTGGAAGTAGGTCTGGGTGATCTGCTGCTGCAGCATGCTCAGCAGCTCCTGGAATTTTTCACGCGCCTCCGGGCTCATGAAATCGTAGTCGTTCAGCGCCTGAATGGCGCCGCCAAGATCCTTCGGAATCTGTTCGAGGAACTGTTGCTTCTTTCCCGCGATGTTCTCGAGCATCTGCAAGGGGGTCGGAGGTCGGGGGTCAGGGGTCGGAGACTCTGAGGTTCCTTCGCCTTCTGGGTGAGGGCTAGGGTGAGCGTCAGCCCGCTGTTGGCCACCCTCTAGCGCAGTTGCCCCCGGTGATTGCTCGTCGTCCCCTGGCCCCTGCGCGCGCGCCTCCCCCAGCCGACGCTGGATCCCCTCACGTTCGGTTCGGAGCACGTCATCGAGTTTTTCCTGGATCTGGTCGATCATGCCACCGAGATTGAAGCGATCCAGCCGCTGCTGCCTCTGCTGGCGAAGCCTCTCCATGATCTGCTGAAGGCCCATCGTGCGGTCGCCGGCGCGATTCTGAAACCCGCGCTGCATGATGCGCTGCAGCGCCGACCGCACATCGCCATCGGCCAGGAGGTCGTCGCCCAGACTCTCCATCAGCTCGTCGGGGTCGAACGGCGAGATCTCCTGGGAACCATCCCAGCGCGAGTAGCGGAAGTGCCGCGGCCACGGGCCCGAGATGTCGGAAGGCAGGTTTACGGACGCGGAAGGGGGAGGCTGATTGTCGGGCGTGAAAGGCATCATGGATTTAGGCTACCTACGATAGCGCGATCGGTGGTCCATGCGATCTTTGTTGAGCTTGCGGTTCAGGTGCAAGCCCTCGAGGATGAACTCGACTGCTGAGGCGATGCTGGCCGGATTGTTCTGAGCACCGAGTTTCGCCACCGCGGCCTTGAGGCCAACGGCGGACGAGGCCTGCAGCATGTACTCCATCGAAGCCATGTTGTCTCCCACCTCCACGTTCATTCCGCCTTCGAAGGCGTGTACGAGCTCGTCGAATTCCTGAACTGTGAAGTTGCGGTTGAAGACGTTGAGCACGGCGCCCTGAACCAGTCTGTCGATGATGCGATCCTCTTTAGCGTCGCCAACCGTCTCGAGCTCGATCTTTCCGCTTGTCGAGGCAAGTAGCGCAGGCAGGTCGCTAACGCGCGGCGACACTTCGGCCTCGCCAAGCCGGAGCGAGCGGCGGAGCGCGTTTGCCACCAGGTTCTCGTAGTTGCAGATTGACACGCGGACCGAGACGCCCGAGCGTTGCGAAATATCCGGGCTCTTACGGGCCAGGTGTGTGATCTCGGCCACGACCTCGCGCATGTAGCCTGGCGTGTCGACTGTTACACCGGGGAGCGAAGGGCGCCTGCTCTCCTGCTCCATGATGTCCATCTCGTGTTCAATCGTCTTCGGGTAGTGCGTGCGGATCTCAGAGCCGAACCGGTCCTTGATTGGCGTGATGATCCGACCGCGGTTGGTGTAGTCTTCAGGGTTCGCGCTTGCCACCATGAAGGTGTCGAGCGGCAATCGGATCTTGTAGCCGCGGATCTGGACGTCACGCTCTTCCATGACATTCAGCAGGCCTACCTGAATACGCTCGGCCAGGTCAGGCAGCTCGTTGATGCAGAAGATTCCGCGGTTTGTACGCGGAAGCATCCCGTAGTGGATCGTCAACTCGTCGGAGAGATAACGACCCTCGGCAACCTTGATGGGGTCGACCTCTCCGATGAGATCTGCGATGGTCGTGTCGGGTGTTGCGAGCTTCTCACCGTAGCGGCGCTCGCGGGGGAGCCACGAGATTTCGGTATCGTCGCCCTCGGCTTCGACCCGCTCGATGGCATACCGGCTGATGGGCGCAAAGGGTTCGTCATTGATCTCAGATCCCGCGATGACGGGAACGTCGTCGTCAAGCAGATTGATCAAGCTTCGAGCGATACGAGTCTTTGCCTGCCCACGTTCGCCGAGCAAGATGATGTCCTGGCCAGACAGGATTGCATTTTCGATCTGCGGGAGAACGGACTCTTCGTAACCCACGATTCCTGGGAAGAGCTCTTCTCCTTTGCGGATTCGGTCCGCCAAATTCTTGCGAAGCTCTTCCTTCACGGAGAGCGGCGCGTATCCGCTTCGTCGAAGCTCGCCCAGTGTTCGTGGCTTATTCATTCCGACTCCTTAGCTCCTAACCCCTTAGCTCCTAATGGAAGGCTCGGGCGTTGCAACAACCGAACCAGGCCCGGGGTCCTCCGCAACCGTCGCAGGAACAACTTCGTCGCTTGCCGAGGAGGCGTCGGGTTCTGTCTCACCTACAAACACGGGGGGCGCGGGCACGGGGGACGCGGACACGGAGGGCGCGGACACGGAGGGCGCGGGATCAGCCGATTCGGCAGCGCTCACGAGCACATCAGAAGCAACCAGAGGAGTCAGATCGGCAGATGGAGCCGCAAGGGCGACAACGGCCGGGGCAAACGGTCGGGGTTCCATGGCAGAAGCGGAGGGGGCAATGCTCGGTCCGCGATCCATGTCGGGGTAGCGGGGACGCTCGTCACGGCGATGGGCACGCTGGTCGGGGCGCGGGTTGTGGGTGGTGCAGACAATACGACCATTGATGATAGATCGCGAGGGCTGCTGCACCTTGCGACCGCAAACTTCACAGCGGGCTATGACGTACCTCCTACCGTTCGCTTTTTCGCTAGTCTACCAGATCGTTCCGGGGGCTATCGCCCTGATCCTGGACTCTCGGTGCCCACGGCATCAGGCAGACGTGACAGCGCCAAGCGAGCAGGCAGGGAGCCGCTGGGCTTCCGGCCTAGTCCCAAGCCCGCTGGTTGACTTGCAGGATGCGGACCCGAAGCGATTCTGGAGCGGACTCGCAGCACGCTCGACGCACGAGCCGCCGCATGCCAACTTCGAAGTGGAATAAGTGCAGGCACGGTGGGCATTCGTCAAGGTGAAGCTGCACCGCCGCCACTTCCTGATGGTTCAATTCGCGGTCTACAAACTGGTCTAACAGCCTGGCTAGCTCTATGCAGTTCATGCCTGTGCCGCGCTCTGCATGATTGGCGCCGCATATTCCTGCAGCTCACGGCGCAGTATACGGCGACCACGGAACAGACGGGACATAACGGTCCCGAGAGGTACGTCCAGCATGTCTGCGACCTCCCTATAGGAGAATCCCTCTACATCGGAGAGGAGAACAGCGAGCCGAAAGGGCTCCGGCAATTCCTCCAGTGCTTGGCGTACATCGATATCCAGAATCTGCCCGAGGGCCTCGTCCTCGGCGCTGCCCTCCGCCGAAACCTGGCTCGCGGAATGGGCGAAGAGGTCAAAGTCTTCCATCTCGTCGAGCGAAGTGTTCGCCATGTCGTGGCCGCTGTGACGAAAGCGGCTGATCGACGCGTTGCTGAGGATTTTGAAGAGCCAGGCGCGAAGATTGGAGCCGGGGATGAACCGATCGCGGAAGCGGAACGCGCGCAGGTACGTTTCCTGGACGAGATCCTCGGCGTCGGCCGGATTCCGCGTCATGCGCAACGCTGTCCGATACAAGGCGTCGACATGCTCCATCGCCTGGTCTTCGGTAAACGCCAGTCCAGCGCGCTCGTCGGTTTCTGAAGGAGGCTCCGCTGATGGTTGCGCCACGAGTAGCTCAATCCTTTATCACCACCCTGACCGCCGAAGCGTCGATCTGCGACGGGCCTGTCTGGCAGGGGATCGGTGCGCCCCTAATGGTACCCCACCGGTGCCCTCGACCAGACGCTCTCTGGCAACCGGTAAAACGACGCCCCGCCGAGGAAAATTCCGTGACTCGGACCGGCTCCGGTCGGCGGAGTGCGAGCACATGTCGTCAGGCGCGGAATTCGTTGTGGCATCCGGAGCCGGCGGGTAGAATGCCGGTGGTGGAGTCGGAGACGTATGCCCGAGGAAATCCCGCTGTTCCCTCTCAATACCGTCCTTTTTCCCGGCATGCCTCTGCCTCTCCACATCTTCGAGCCGCGGTATCGCGAGATGATCGCCCTGTGCTCGGAGGAGAAGCGGCCCTTTGGAGTCGTTCTCATTCGCGAGGGGATGGAGGTTGGCGAGGCCGCCAAGCCGTTCGACGTCGGAACGATGGCCAAAATCATTGGGGTCGACCGACTTGAAGATGGACGACTGAACATTGTCACCGTCGGCACACGACGGTTCCGACTCGTCAATTACTACACAGATCGCCAGTCGTACGTTGTGGGCGACGTAGAGATTCTGGACGACCAGAGTGAGCACAGCGAAGATGCATCGCAGCTCGCCCGCGATGTGGGCGCGATGGCCCAGCGCTACGTGGCAATGGTGCAAGCGGCTTCGGAGCAAGAGCTTACGCCGCTGGAGCTAACCGCGAACCCAGAAGAGATCTCGTACGTGCTCGGCGCCACGCTTCGCATCCGCAACCGCGAGCGCCAGCGCATCCTCGAGGCTGGCTCGACAATCGAGCGCCTTCAACTCGAGAAGGCCATCTTCGAACGCGAGAGCGCCACCATCGAAGACTTCCTCAAACGCCGCAAGGCGGGAAATCTGGGTCCGTTTTCGCGCAATTAGGACTCCCAGAGCTCGGCGAGTGCTGACGGCAGCTCCCTCAGGCTCCTGATGCGTGCGTCGGGCGTGAATGCCGAGAGATCGATGTCTTCGTAGTCCTGCGTGCCCTCCAGGAAGATGGCGCGCAGACCCGCTCGTTGTGCGCCTTGCACGTCCTCCACGAGCCGGTCGCCGATGAATACCGCCCGCTCAGGAGCCACGCCGAGATGGGCCAGCGAGGCGTCGAAGACGCGTCTGTCCGGTTTCCACAGGCCGGTCTCGGACGAAAAGAGCACGTGGTCGAAATGGTCGAGAAGCCCATAGCGGGAGAGATCGTCAAGGTGCGCTTCGGCCGGCCATATCGTGTTCGAGATGATCCCTAGCCGAATGCCGTGCTGATGCAGCCAAACGATCACATCTCGGGCGCCTTCCGCCACTCGTGAGCGCGCTGCGATGGGGGCCACGTAGCAGGCCACGCTCGCGGCGAGCAGATGATCCGGAAGACCGAACCCGACCGTGCCGCAGACGTGGATGACCAGGTCGCCAAGTGTGGGCGGCGCATGCAGACCGGCGGTGGCGGCGCGCCAGCGTTCGTCCATCGCAGCGATGAAACTTTCGTGGAAGCTCGCGGAGTCCAGCGCCAGCCCAGCCGAGGACAGGCAAGCGTACGCTGCCTCTACACCGGGGTTCTCCATGGCCGGCCAGCTCGGCGCGCCGCCGAGATAGTCGATGAGGGTACCGCCGAGGTCAAAAACGACGGCCTCCAGTCCATCAGGTGGGCGGGGTCGTTCACCGAATTTGGACCCTGTTCTCATCGTGGATCTTGCTCCAGGATCCTGACCCCAGGGGACGGTCCCCTCCCGCGGCCTAAACCGGGGCGTTCGCTCCCACCGCGCTGCGCCAGCCACTCGCCCGTCCTGCCCAGAACGACCCTCTCGCACATGTTCAGATCGGCGATCGTGGTCGCTCCGACCAGGAACATCGCCACACTGAGCATCGGTCGAGCCACACCAACGAGGTCGGCCCCGAGCGCCAGCGCCTTGGCGGCGTCCAGGCCACCGCGAATGCCGCCAGTCGCGATGACGGGCACTCCCAGACCTAGGCATTCGACGACGGAAACGGCCGTGGGCAGGCCCCAGCCACCGAAGGCCTGGCCTAGCCGTTCGGCCTCTCCAAGGTGGCGATCGGCGGCGCGAAAGGACTCGACGAGCGCGAATGAGGTGCCGCCTGCGCCGCCGACATCCAACGCGCGGATGCCGGCATCTTTCAATTTCTGTGCCTGTGCACGATTGATCCCCGCGCCCGTTTCCTTCGCGATGATAGGCACGTTTAGGCTGGCGGCCACGAGGCGAATGGCGTCCAAGCAGCCGCGTGCGCGCTGATCACCCTCGGGTTGGACGACTTCCTGCAAATAATTCAAATGGATGGCGAGCGCATCAGCACCCATCGCGTCCACGAGCGCCTTCACATCGCCGACGGACAGGGCGGGCTCGGTGTCCTGATCGATCAGCTGGGGAGCTCCGACGTTGGCGATCAGGAAGACGTCGGGCCCGTGCTCGCGCGCCACGGAGTAGGTTGGCATCAGGTCTGGATTTCGGATGGCTGCGCGTTGACTACCGACCCCCATCGCGATTCCGAACTCCTGCGCGGCTTGTGCGAGACGGCGGTTGATCTCCCCCGCTCGCGGGTGGCCACCGGTCATTGAGGCGATGACCAAGGGCGCGCGCAAATCGCTCCCGAAGAGGCGAACGCCGAGCTTGACGTCCTGTAAATCGATCTCGGGCAGCGACTGGTGGATAAGGTGAATATCGTCCCAGCCGGGCGAAACCTGTGGAGTCACAACGCGCTGGGTCGTGATATCGATATGGTCCGCTTTGCGCGCCGAGATGTCGGCCAATTCCACATCGCTCCCGCGCTGTGATCGAATTCTAAGGGCGAAACTATCGGGCTCGCTTAGCCTGATACCGTTCGTTTGCCGCTATGAGGCGTGCGGTCGGCTCATTTCAGCGAAAAAGGGGTCCGTGACAACCGTGACAACCGTGACAACCATTGGATCAGGACGGACTGGCCTAACCCCAGAGGCCAGGAACGACCGACTAGGGCGGGTATAATCCGCCACTGCCGAGGATGACCTCGGACACTGGCCCCTGGACTTTGACACGGATGGGCTCCTTCCGATTCCTCACCGCCGGCGAATCGCACGGCCCTGGCCTCACCATCGTGGTCGAGGGAATGCCCGCCGGCGTGCCGATCTCTGAGGAGCACATCGCGGTCGACTTGCGCCGACGCCAGGGTGGTTACGGCCGCGGTGGGCGGATGCTCATCGAGGAAGACTACGCTTACATCACCGCCGGCGTCACACGCGGCGTCACAACCGGCGCGCCAATCGCACTCACCATAGAAAACAAGGACTACGCCAACTGGAAGGACAAGGTCCCCCCGCCGATCACGGTCCCCAGGCCTGGTCACGCTGATCTGTCTGGCGCGTTGAAATACCAGCTTGACGACATGCGCCTCGTGCTGGAGCGGTCGAGCGCCCGAGAGACCACTTCACGGGTGGCCGCTGCCGGCATCGCCAAGGCGTTGTTGGGTGAATTGGGCGTCCACGTGGCGGGTCACGTCGTCGCTATCGGTGGTGTCCAAGCACCGGTCTCGACGCTTCCGTGGGCCGAGCTATTCGACCGCGCGGAGGAGTCGGAAGTCCGTTGCGAGGACACCGAAGCAAGCCGACGCATGATCGAGCGGATCGACGAAGCGAAAGCCAACCGCGACACCCTCGGTGGGGTCGTCGAGATCGTGGCCTGGGGCCTCGCTCCCGGCGTGGGCAGCTTTGTGCACTGGGATCGAAAGCTGGATGGACGGCTGGCGGGCGCGGTCATGAGCATCAACGCCATCAAGGGCGTCGAGATTGGCGACGGGTTCGGGGCCGCGGCTCGACCCGGGACCCAGGTCCAGGATGCCATTCGGATGCGCGAGGGTCGTCTGATTAGAGCAACGAACCGCGCCGGAGGCACAGAGGGCGGCGTAACAAACGGCGAGCCGATCGTCGTGCGAGCGGCCATGAAGCCGATCTCCACGACCCTGACGCCGCAACCCTCGGTCGACGTCAAGACCGGCCTCGAGACAGTGATGGAATATCAGCGCTCCGATATTTGCGCGGTGCCAGCCGCCGCCGTGGTCGTAGAGGCCATGGTAGCTATCGTGCTTGCCGACACCTACCTCGAGAAGTTCGCTGGCGACAACATCGCCGAAACCCGTGCCAACATGGAACACTTCCTCTCTTCAATCGGCTGGACCGCGCTGGTCTGAAGCCAGGATCGAGCCCGAAGGCCGGTTCAGGACCACGAGCAGCCTCTTGTGTGGACATTCGGCTTGCGACTCGCTAAGATTGCCTTGGGCCAGACGACTCCGGCCCAGATAGGGACCTTGTGGACGACGACCTACCCAGTCAACGCGAGACCCAGGACAACCGAATAGCGCAGCAGTCGAGAGCGCTCGGGGCGCCCTGGGAACGCAGGGTGGGTCCAGCCTAGCGGCTAGTCCTCCTCCAACCTTCCCGCGCCTCTGCTTTGAACGTCCGGCCGTGCTAGCGGCTCGGGCATTGCTTTCATTGTTACCCGTTCTCCCTGCTCGCAGCCACTCGATTGTCTGCACCCAAACGATGAGGTGCGGCGGTGCGCCTGCAAAGCACGCACGTAGACACGCGACATCTGCGCGAGCTGTTGGCCGACGGCAACACGGCGGCCGCGGCTGAGCTGGCGTTCGCCCTGACGCCGACTGAGCTGGCGGATCTGCTGGTTCGCCTCGGCCCAACGGAGCTGGCCCTCCTCGAATCGCACCTCGGAACCGAGCGGATCGCTGACGCGGTCGCCGAGCTCGATCCAAGCGAGGCTGCCCGACTGCTGGTCCGTTTCAGCCGGGCCGAAGCGGCCGACATCCTCGAGGAGATGGAGCCAGACGACGCGACAGACGTCGTCGAAGAGCTGGGGGAGGGTGAGGCAGAGCACATCCTCGCCGAGATGCGCAGCGCCGACGCCGAGGAGATTCGCGAGCTGCTGGCCTATCCGCCCCAGACTGCCGGTGGGCGCATGACGCCGGACTTCGTCGCGATCTCGCCCGGCTTGACCGTGGCCGCTGCGATGCGTTTGATTCGCGCGCAGGCGCCGGACGCAGAGACCATCTATTACGTCTACGTGACCGACCGCTACAACCGCCTGCAGGGCGTCGTGAGCCTGCGGGATCTCGTGCTCGCGGAACCGCGTCAACTCATCGCCGACGTCATGCGCCGCCAGGTCATCCACGTGCCCGCGGCCGCCGACCAGGAGCAGGCGGCCCGGCTGCTCCTCGACCACAACCTGTTAGCGCTTCCGGTCGTGGACTATCAGGGCCGCCTGTTGGGCGTGATCACGATCGACGACGTGGCCGACGTGCTGGAGGAGGAAGCCACCGAGGATATCGAAAAGCTGGGCGGCTCGCAGCCCCTGGAGGAGCCCTACCTCAGCGCCTCGATGTTCCAAATCTTTCGCAAGCGGATTGTTTGGCTCCTGGTTCTGTTTCTTGCTGCGACGCAGACGAGCACCGTAATCTCGATCTTTTCACTTGAGCTGGAGCACGTGGTCGCGCTCTCATTCTTCATTCCGCTCCTGATCGGTACGGGCGGCAACGTCGGCTCTCAGATCGTCACCACCGTCGTGCGTGCAATGGCGGTGGGCGAGGTGCGCTTCACGCACCTCTGGAGGGTTCTCGGCCGTGAGCTGGTGATCTGCCTGGTTGTCGGGCTGGTTATGGCGGCGGCAACGATGATCCGAGCTGGCACAATGAACCTCGATCTGGGCATTGCCGTAAGCGCCGCCCTCGCTGCGTTGTTCATCGTGCTGTGGGCAGGCTCGGTCGCGGCGATGCTGCCGATGGTCCTTCGCCGGCTCGGGCTCGATCCGGCAGTCATGTCGGCCCCGCTCATCACGACATTCGTCGACGGGACAGGCTTGCTTATCTATTTCTTGATTGCCCGCGCGGTCCTCAACCTCTAGGAGTCAGTGTGGGACGACGATTGGCAGTGGTTCAGGCCGGCAATGGAACGATGGGCGAGGTCGACCCAAGCACCATTGATTCGGTGGTTGCCGACCCCGGATCGCTGCTCTGGCTCGACATCGCGCAGCCGTCGGACGACGACGTTACCCTGCTCCGCGACGAGTTCTGCTTTCATGAGCTGGCGTTGGAGGACGCGCTTCGACGCAGCCAGCGTCCAAAGGTGGACGAGTACGATGGCTACTACTTCATCGTGCTCTATTCGGCATCGACCGTGGACGGCGGGCAGATCGACACTCATGAAGTCCATTGCTTCTGGGGAAAGAACTACGTCGTCACGCTGCACGACGACCCGGTCATCGAGATAGAAGAGGCCATCAAACGATGGCAGTCAAGCAGCGAACGCCGCCGCTTCGGCGTCGCGTCCCAGGTCTACTCGCTGCTCGACGCCGTCATCGACGGCTATTTCCCCGTCCTCGATGCGATGGCGGAACGCGTCGAAGACCTGGAAAGCCGCGTCTTCGAGAGTCGTCAGCCTGCAATTCGCGAGGTCTTTGAGGTGCGTAAAGCCCTCATCGGCGCTCGCCGCGTCATGGGGCCATCTCGCGACGTGCTCAACGTCCTGACCCGTCGTGACGTAGCCATCTTTCCGTCGGAGCTCGTGCCATATCTGGCCGACGTTTACGACCATTCGATCCGCGTGATCGACGCGCTCGACCTGCAGCGCGAGCTGCTGTCGAGCGTGATCGAGTCGCATCTTTCTATCGTGTCCAATCGGCTGAACGAGACGATGCGGACGCTCACGGCGCTGACGATTGGCGTGATGGTGCCGACGCTCATCGCCGGCATCTACGGGATGAACTTCCATTTCATGCCGGAGCTCGAACAACCCTGGGGCTATCCGGCCGCGCTCGGCCTCATGGCCGCCTCGATGGTTGGCAGCTTCCTGCTTTTCCGCCGCGTTGGGTGGCTGTAGAAGCGCGGCCGCGACGGACCTTGTCATTCTCAGCGGAGCGAAGGAACTGTTTACTGCCGTGCAATGGACTATGGGTTCTTCGCCTGCGGGCTTAGAATGACAGGTTTCCGTGTTTCGGTCCGCGCTATTGACGATCCCACAGATGGGCGTTGCGGGCGAGGCCTCGTGCTTGGATCGTATTGGGGTAGTCGTCTAGCGCGCGTACGCCTTTGACGACCGCGGCAAGCTGCACGCGAAAATAGGTCGGCAGCACGGGCAGATCGCTCGCCAGGATGTCCCCCATCTCCTTGAGCATGAGCCCCTGTTCCTGCCGATCGAGCGTGCCGGACAGCCGGTCGACCAGCCGATCAATGACGGGGTTGACGTAGCTCGTCGGGTTGCTCCCCACGTAGCCGTTCTCCGCAGTTGGGCGCCGCCGCGAGTCGAAGTTTGCCACGATCTTATCGCCCGGCTCGCGCGACTGCATCTCGAAGCCGCTGAACTTAGCACGGTACTCACGGTCCTGCTGACGGGCTGGAGGAACGGCCTCCTCGACGACTTCGATGCCGAGCGACCGCCAGTACTGCGCGATGACCGAAACCTCTTTCTGGTCGGTGGGGCTGCCGCGAATGGCGAGTTGTACCTGCTCGCCGTTGCTGACCAAACGCCCGCCCGCTGATTGCCATCCGGCGTCCGCAAGATCGCGCGAGGCCGCCGCGGGGTCGTAACGGTAACGGGCGAACGGCTTGCCGACGATCGGAGCGCGCGGGTCGTTCTTCGGCATGAACGAGTCGGCCTCCGTGTCGGGGATGCCGGGCAGCGCCAGCTCGCGGAGGGCGTCACGGTCGATGCCCGTGTAAAGGCCGCGCCGCAGCCGTATATCGCTGCCCACGTCCGGTGGCCGCCCCCACTCGGTGTTCATCTGGGCCAGCATGTAGCGCCAATTTTCCTGGCGCTGAGTGACCATGCCTTCACCGGACTGCTGCCACTCGTTGCGCAGGTTCAGCGCCAGGTCGGTTGGCAGCGTCTTCTCAGGCGCAATGTCGATCGCGCCCGACTTCAGATTGGCCAGGAGCGTGTTCGTATCGGGGATGGCGCGTATGACGATGCGATCGACCCTGGGTGCACCCAGAAAGTAGCGATCGAATCGCTCGAGGACCTGCGTCTCACCCATGCCCCAATCAACGAGGCGAAACGCCCCGAGGTGCACGTAGTCGCTGGTGAAGTACGGGAGGTTCCGATAGGCGACCTTGTCCACGCGGTAGGTGTCCTCGAGGAGGTGGCGAGGGTATGGCCACAGCTCCGAGAGCGGCAGGTCCAGCGGCTTGAAGTAGGTCGTCTTCCAGGTGATGACCGCGGTGAGCGGATCCGGGGTGTCGACTTGCTCGAAGAAGCGAAACGCGTTGCCTCCGTCGGGCGAAGGCAGCTCGGGATCGCGGCGGACCTCGGCGGCGAAGGCGATATCGCCGGCGGTGAAGGGCGCCCCGTCGTGCCAGAAGACGTTGGGTCGGAGGTTCCAGGTCGTTCGCATACGACCGTCGGGAAGGAGCACGATACTTCCGTCGTCGAACGATGGCAGCTTCGAGGCAAGGCGCGGCTCGAGGCCGCCGTTGCCGTCAGTGACCAGAGCATTCGAAAGCAGCTCGCTGAGCGACGCGAGGCCGCCACCGGGGTACTCGAGATGGCCGTAGGCCTTGACGCCGTCGAGCACGCCCAGCGTGATCGTCTTGGTCGTGCGCTCAGTGGGCGCGGTCGCGGGTCCCGTGGTGTCGGCGGATGGCCGCGGTTGGGCGCACCCAGCGGCTAGCAATAGCCCGATCAAGATGTATTGAGCTTTCATTACGGGAAACTCCGCTCAACTCGATTCTCCGCAGAGTCTAGAAGGGCATTAGTGGGCTGTCAAGGGCGCCGCGGAGCGCCCGGAGAACCGTGCGGCGGAGTACCATTTGTCCGTCCGCAGACGTGTGCACAATCTTCGGGCGAAGCGGGAGTTCTGATGGATGCAGACATCGACTTCGTCCACACGGGCCCCGGCACGCTCGCGGGACGGTACCTCCGTCGGTTCTGGCAGCCAATCCATCGGGTCCACGATCTGGCCCCCGGCCGCGCGCTCCCCGTCCGCGTCATGGGCGAGGATTTCACACTGTACCGGGGGGAGGCCGGCCCTAACCCTAGCCCTCTCCCAGGGGGCGAGGGAACTAATCCCCACTTGCTCGCTTTTCGCTGCGCGCACCGTGGGACGCAGCTCAGCACGGGCTGGGTCGAGGGCGACGATATCCGTTGCTTCTACCATGGGTGGAAGTATGGCCCGAACGGCCAGTGCATGGATCAGCCGGCTGAGCCGGAGCCTTTCTGCGCTCGCATCCAGATCCGCAGCTACCCCGTCGAGGAGTACATAGGTCTCGTTTTCGCCTACCTTGGCGAGGGCACGCCACCGTCCCTGCCGAGGTATCCGGACTTCGAAACCGAACGCGATCCACGAGTACAGGCCGCGTGGCCGTGCAACTACTTCGTTCGGCTCGAGAGCATTCGAGACGAGTGGCGGATAGGTCCCGTGGATCAAGGCTTTGCAGGCATGGCCGACATTCGTCAGATCGAAGCGGAAGAGACGGACTCCGGCCTCCTGCAACGGGGCATTCGATCCCATGACGACGTCACGGTGGGCTACGTGCACATGCCCAACGTCCATCAGTTCACGGTGTGTGGGAGCCCGCCCGATCAGAGCGGGAACGGCTCCTGGGAGTCGCTGCTCTGGATCGTACCTGTGGACGACGAGCACTTCACAACGTTCAACGTCACGCGAGCCGCACGCGGCGATGAGTCGAGTGCGAGCTACCAGGAGCGTCGTGCGGCCCGCGCCGGCAACATCGCTCGCCGCAAGCCAGCGGAGGAGCTCGGGGAGGAGATCCTTGCAGGGCGGCTGCGCCTTGCAGACGTGACCGACCGGACCATGAACCTGAACGTGGTGCAGGACTACGTAGCGATAGTGGGGCAATCGCGGGTTGCCGACCGCGCAGGCGAGAACCTCGGCGCCCAAGACGCGTCGGTCGCACTGCTGCGCAGCATCTGGGAGCGCGAGCTGCGAGCTTTGGCGCACGATGAGCCGCTTAAGCAGTGGGAACGGCGAGTGGCAGTGCGGGCGGGCAAGACAGCGGCGGCAAGCCCCGAAAAGGGATCAGAGGGGTGCTGAGGCGGCCGGGCCCGCCACGCGGGGCCCGGGCCGGACCGCAATGGGTACAATGGCGACCGATCAAGGTCGGCGGGAGTGCGCTCACACAGGGAGAGGGGGCGGTCCGTGTCAGTAAGGTGGCAGAGGGCGATAGTCGGCTGTCTCATAGTGTTGGTCGGGTGCGCATCGCCGCAAGTTGCCTCTCCAGGGTCCCGCGTCGCCGAGGCGCCCGCGGAACCCGGCACGCCAAAGACGGTCACCATTGGCCAGCTCAGCACCGTCAAGTACTACGGGCCGTGGGACTTTGGGAATCCCGGAGGCGGGGGCGCTTCTCTCACTGAGATCCACTCGGCGGGGCTGGTGACAGAGGACGCCCAGGGACGCATCATCCCGCGTCTTGCGACGAAGCTGCCCTCCGTCGACGAGGGCACGCTCACCGTCCTTCCAGACGGGCGCATGCGGGCGACGTGGCAGATCCGTCCAGACGTGTTGTGGCACGACGGCGTTGCCCTCCAAGCGGAGGACCTCGCGTTTTCCTGGCAGGTGCATACGCACCCTGATCTCCCCTCGGGAACGGGCCAGGACCTGCGCTGGATCGAATCCGCCGAAGCCACGGACGCGACCACACTCGTTCTCACCTGGAGGAGCACCTACTATCGGGCTATGAGCCTCGGCCACCGCGAGTTGTGGCCGCTCCCGAAGCGGATTCTTAGCGATGCATTCGCCTCCTTCCCTGGAAGGGCTTCGAGCGCTTCGACAGCTTTTTCCTGGGGCGCCCGAAGCTCACCCGCATCGTTCTGCGGACCATCCCCGATCCAAACGCCGTATACGCCAACGTCCTCGCGGGCGCTCTGGACATCCTCAGCGAACGCACGCTCACCGCGGAGTTGTTCGTGCAGCTTCGCGACCGATGGAAACAAACAGGCGAGGGGAGCGTCGTCCAGCGGCAAGACAACTGGCGCTTCATCGTTGTCCAATTCGATCCTCAGTGGTCGCGGCCAATCGAGCTCAGTCGTGACGTACGGATCCGACGCGGTCTCGCGCGGGGTTTTGATACCGTCCCCATCCGGGAGGTGCTCTATCCTGGGTTCGCCGACACCGAGGGAGACACGTTCATGCTCAAAAGCGATCCCCGGGCGCCCACGGTAGGCAAGCCCTTCGCTCGCCATTCTTACGATCCGCAAGCTGCTCTGCAGGAGTTCGCTGACGCGGGATGGAAGCGTGGCGAAGATGGACGAATGGTCAACGTGGTGGGGGAAGCGGCGCGGATCGAGCTGCGCGGTGGGCCAGTCGAGGGCACCGAGGTTGCGCTCATGGCCGACTCGTGGCGGCAGCTAGGCATCGACGCGGCTGAGGAGATCGCGAGCGTCACGCTCGCCCGCGACAACGAGTACCAGGCCACATTCCCAGCCCTGGCGCTTCGCGCGTACCGCAGCAATGCGGAGCTGTTCCCGGTCTTCGACAGTCGCGCGCAGTCGACCGCGCAGAACCGATGGCAGGGCCTCAACTACAGTCACTACGTAAACCCTGCGCTCGACAGTCTCACGGATATGCTGTATGCCACCACGGACGAGCGGCAACAAGGTCAGCTTTTGAAGGAGCTGGGAGAAATCCTGGCGACCGATCTGCCAGCGCTTCCGGCCTACTTCCGCGTCCTGATGGCCGCGGTAACCAAGGACGTAAATGCGCTCGTCGAGGACTACGCGGGCGGCACCGGGCCTGGGAGCGGACCTGGATTGCTGTCGCGGAACGCGTATCTGTGGGACCGACGGTAGAGGATAGGGGGTGCTCTGATGCGAATGACTGCGGCGATTGTTTCGGCGCTGGTACTGCTGAGCTGTGCGCCGCAGACCCGGCCCGCTGGTGGGGGGACGCCCGACAGCCCACCCCAGCAGGCGGCGCCCAAGACGATCGTGATCGCGGCGCTTGCGCCGATCAAGGTGTATGGGCACACCGAGTTTCAGAGCGGTGGCGGCGCCTCTCTGACCGACATCCACTCGGCCGGGTTGGTGACCAACGACCCGAAGGGCGGGTTCGAGCCACGGCTGGCGGTGAAGCTGCCCTCCGTCGACGACGGGACGATCGTTCTGTTGCCGAACGGGCGTATGCAGACGACCTGGAAGCTCCGGCCGAACGTCAAGTGGCACGACGGCACGCCCTTCACGGCAGATGATGTGGTTTTCGGCCTCGAGGTACGGCTCGACGTGCCCGGACCAGAGGCCGGGCTGTCGACGCCACAAATCGAACGAATGGAAGCGCCGGATCCACTCACACTCGTGGTGACCTGGCAGACGACGTTCTTCAAGCACCTGGAGCTGAGCATCAGCGAGCTGTGGCCGTATCCGCGCCATCTCGTTGGCGCAACACAGCGTGCGGACCGCGAGTCGTTTCTCAATCTGCCCTACTGGACAACCGGGTACGTGCACCTGGGCCCGTTCAAGGTCGTCGACTACGGGCTGGGGGAAACCCAGGTGTTCGAGCGCTTTGACGACTACTTCCTGGGGCGTCCAAAGGTCGATCGAATTATCATCCAGGCGATCCAGGATCCAAACACGCTGTTCGCGAACCTCCAGGCGGGCACGGTGCACGTCACTGCCGAAGAGGCGCTGCCCACCGAGCTTGCTATCCAGCTCCGCGACGAGTGGCGGCAGAGCGGCGGCGGGAACGTGTTCGCCCGCACCGAGAACCTGCGCTATGTGATGCTGCAGCTCAACCCGGACTGGGGAAGGCCGGCCGAGCTGAGCGGCGACGCGCGCGTGCGCCGTGGCCTGTACTACGGGTTGGACCGCGCCGCCATTCGCGAGCTGTCCCTGCCAGGGCTGCCGGACACCGAGGCGGAGTCCTTCCTGCGGCCGAACGACCCGCGGGGCGCGGTCGTCGGGAAGCCGCTCGCGCGCTATCGCTACGACCCGCCACAGGCGCTTCGGGAGATGGCAGAGGCCGGCTGGCTCCGTGGCGCAGACGGGCGGCTGCTGAACGCGGCCGGCCAGCAGGTCCAGCTCGACATGCGCGGAAGCGCAAGCAGCGCAAAGGAGACGTCTTCGGTCTCGCAGCTGTGGCGGCAGACGCTCGGCGTGGAGATGGTCGAGGAGACGGTGCCGCCTGCTAGGGCACAGGACCGCGAATACCGCGCGAAATACCCGGGGATGGAGTTCCGCTCCAGCAACGGGGACAACATCTTCGCGCTCTTCGACTCAACGCGACGCCCCAACGCCGAGAACCGCTACGTTGGGGGCAACCCGACGGGTTACGTGAACCTGGCGTTCGACCGCTTGCTGGACCGGTTGTACGCTGCGATAGAGATCAACGATCAGGCGAACATCATCAAGCAGATGAGCGACATGCTCGCTGACGACGTGCCGGTCATCCCGATGTACGTCCGCGTGGACCTGACCGCGGTCGTCAAGGACGTTCGTGCGCTGGCCGACGATTACGCGGGCACAACGCTCACCCGTGGTATGGCCAGAAACGCGCACCTATGGGAACGCATTTAGGGATGGGGAAGTCGGCGCTTGGGCCGGACCGGGATGGTCGGGTTGGAATGGAAGGGAGCGGATAGGTGCAAGTATGGGTCCGACAGACGCTGAGCTTTCGACAGGCTATCGAGAAGAAGATCGAGACCGAAGAGGGACTGGTGCGATTCCCGGTACCGGGGTGGATGTGGGACCTGGAGTTGGGACGCGACATGTACGACCAGCGGATGCGGCACATCCGACGCATCGACGAGCTGGGCTTCGACGGCATCATCTTCACCGAGCAGCACTACGTAACGGTCTGCCCGTCACCTAATCTCCTCGTCGCAGCGGCGACCCAGGTTACGGAGCAGGCCAAGCTCGTGCTGATGGGAAACTGCCTCCCGCTCCATAACCCTGTCCGCCTCGCCGAAGAGCTTGCGATGCTCGACAACCTGTCTCGTGGACGCATCGTGGCCGGGTTCCTGCGGGGCACCGCGTCTTCGCACTACGCCTTCAATGTGCCCGGCACTGAGGTCCGCTCGCGGTTCGCCGAAGCCTACGACCTGGTGGTCAGGGCCTGGACGGACGAGAACCCATTCGAGTGGCACGGCGATCACTATGACTATTCCGTCGTCTCGATTGTGCCGCGGCCCTACCAGCAGCCGCACCCCCCGGTTTGGACCGTGGCCGGGTCCGCTGAGAGTTTGGAGTGGGCGGCAAGCAAGCGGGTCGGGCTGATCGCCCAGGGGACGATTCAGGGGGCGAATGAGACGCTGGATTACTACCAGAACTATGCTGAGAGGGAGTGCGGCTGGAGCCCAACCGCGGCCAGCCGAGCGCTGAACCGCGATATGTACATCGCGCCGACCATGGCCGGGATCCGCGACCGTTTCGAGGATGTGATCGTGCCGCTGTACATGCAGACGCACGAGTACGAGATGCCGAATCAGCCGATCCCGCGCATCGCGGAGCTGCGGCGCGAGGAGTATTCGCCGCGGTCTTATGCATACCGAACGGTTCAGGGGCGTGGGGCGGTGGGAGACCGCGCACGCCGCTCGCCTGAGCAGGTGGCGGCGGACGGCGATTGGCTCGTGGGCGACCCGGACTCGATCACGGAGCAGATCCTTCGCCAGTGTCAAGCATGCAACGCCGACACGATGATCGTGCGACCCGAGATGGGCACGCTGGCCCTGAACGGCGAAGTGATCGACCAGCTGGACCTGTTCGCGCGGACAGTACTGCCCGTGCTTCACAAGGCACAGTCGAAACAGTCTGCTTGAAGATCGCCGTCTGGGACGCGGACCCGCCTCTTCGATGAGCAAGAGAACTGGAGAATGAGATGCTGCTGTTGTCGGAAGAGGACATCGTTCGAGCGCTGCCGCTTCGGGAGTGCATGCTCGAGGCGGTTGATGCAATCGAGGAAGCGGAGCGGGCGCATGCCCTTGGGCGGACCAAGGTTCACCAGCGGATCAGTCTTGGG
>JAERMM010000123.1 GCA_016844585.1 Chloroflexota bacterium
GCGAGATCGTCGAGCGCATCCGCAAGGGTGAGCTGACGATGGACATATACGGATTCCGCAAGTAGCTGATTCTGTCTTTTTTCCTGAGGAGGTAAGCATGGCGCAGGAGTGGCGCTCGTTGGTCGACCGTCTGCAGAAGCTTGATACGCCAGCGGTGTCGGATGCGCTGGACCATTTGAGTCTGCGGGGGGCGGTCATCGGCATTCGCGCAATGTGGCCATGCCCGCGGATCGCCGGGCGCGCCGTCACGGTCAAGATCGTGCCAGCGGGCTTGACCAAGCCGGAGCACCACCTGGCTACACCGGCCGTCGAGTCATCGGAACCGGGCGACGTGATCGTCATCGACAACGCCGGACGAACCGACGTGTCGAGTTGGGGCGACATCCTCTCCAACGCGGCGCAGGTCAAAGGGATTCGGGGCGTGGTGATCGATGGCGCCTGCCGCGACGTGGATGGCAGCCGCGACCTCGGCTTCCCGGTGTACGCGCGAGCGGGGGTGCCGGTAACGGCACGCGGCCGCATCATGCAAGAATCGTACAACACGCTCATCCAGGTTGGCGGCGTGCAGGTGCGACCTGGCGATTTGGTCCTCGCCGATGGTAGTGGCGTGTGTTTCGTCCCGTCGGAACGAGCCGAGGAGGTCGTCGAAACGGCAGAGCGAATTGTGACCCGCGAGGCAGCCATGGTGGAGGCGGTGCGGGCCGGCCGCTCGGTGGTCGAGGTGATGGCAGAATCGGCGTTCCAGGCGATCCACGAGACCAAATAGAGGCTCAGGCGACCACATGAAGCTGCCGGTGCACTATGGCTGGATCGTCGTCGCCCTAGCATTCACCACAACGCTGGTCGTCGCGGGAGTGCGTTCCGCCCCCGCCGTTTTCATCGTGCCGCTCGAAGCGGAGTTTGGCTGGAATCGGGCCGAGATCGCCTCGGCCATTTCGCTCAACCTGCTGATGTTCGGCATGGCCGCGCCGCTCTCGGGCTGGCTCATCGATCGTTATGGACCGCGAACCGTGATGCTTGGCGGCGTCCTCATGCTCGGTCTGGGCATCAGCGGCACATTGATGCTGCAGAGCTTGTGGCAGCTCGTTCTATTCTGGGGCATCCTCGTGGGACTGGGGGCCGGCGCTTCGGGCTCAGTCCTCTCCGCAACGATTGCGACGCGCTGGTTCGTCGCACGGAGAGGCCTGGTGCTCGGGCTGCTGTCGAGCGGAACCTCGACTGGCCAGCTCATCTTCATTCCACAGCTCATGCTCATCGTGGTGACCATGGGATGGCGGGCAGGCTCGGCGTTCCTCGCCTGCGCCTGCGCCGTCATGCTGCTCCCGATCCTGCTGTGGATGCGCAACGATCCCGCGGCGATCGGCGCACAGCCGTTCGGCGCTGGTGGCAGCGAGTCGGCGGCCGCTCGGCAGGCGGACGCGGCTCCACGCATCGGGATCAGAGAGGCGGCGCGGACCCGCGAGTTCTGGCTGCTGGCGCTCAGCTTCTTCGCCTGTGGGGCTACGACCAACGGGCTGGTGGGCACGCACTTGATTCCGCACTCGATCGACCACGGCATCCCCGAAGTGACCGCCGCGGCCACGGTGGGCGTCATGGGTGGGATGAACTTCATCGGGACGCTCTTGTCCGGCTATCTGACGGACCGGGTCGACCCGAGGAAGCTGCTGGCGTGCTACTACGTTTTCCGCGGGCTGTCGTTGTTCGCGCTGCCATTCGTGACAGACTTTGCAGGGCTGATGATATTCGCGGTCGTGTACGGCCTGGATTGGTTCGCAACCGTTCCGGCTACGGTGGCGATTACGGCCAATCGCTTCGGCCGGCGCTCCATCGGGAGCATCTACGGCTGGATCTTCCTGTCACACCAGATCGGCTCCGCCATGGCCGCGGTCAGCGCCGGCGCGATCCGCGTGTGGCTGGGCGACTATCAAATGGCCTTCATTGCGGGTGGCTGCATCGCCCTCGTGGGGGCGGGAATGGCGCTGCTGGTTCGGACGCCGAGTCGTGCGCCATTGGTGGACGTATCTCGGGCAGCGGCGGCGTAGAGCAAGGCACGACCCTCACCCTAACCCTCTCCCAGGGGGAGAGGGAACTACTGCGTTGGAGGGAGAGGGAAATACTGCGTTGGGGCGAGTGTTGCGACTTCGTAGTCCCAGGCGCGGACTGGCTCGTGGGGCATGTCCATGACGCGGCGCAGAGCCACCTCTTCGGCCGTGAAATAGGTGGGCTGGCCGCCAGCGGCCAGGATCGTTGCCTGTAGGGTTGCCGACTCCTCCAACCAGATGGCCCGCATCACGGCCTCCGTCAGCGTTGGGGCCGTGACCAGCGTGCCGTTGCCGCGCAGCAGCACCGCGTCGCGGCTGCCGAGCGTATCGGCGACGGCCTCGGCACGCTCTGGGGAGGCGATCAGCGCAATGTCCGGATAGATCGGCACCTCTTGGCCGAGATGCGTTCCAAAGTTATGCACGGCGCGAATCGGGCGCCCCATGGCTGCGAAGGCGGAGGTGGTGAAGGAGTGTGTGCGGGCGATCGCCTGCACGTCCGAACGGCGGCGGTAGACCGCGAGGTGCATGTTGGTCTCCACGGGCGCGGCGCCGGTTCCACCGACGATCTGGCCATCGGTGGTCAGGCGAATGATCTCGTCGGCGTCGACGAGGAGCAGCGCCTTACGCGGCGTTACGAGCACTGTGCCGTCGTCGAGGCGAACGCTGATGTGGCCGAAGCCCTCTACGAGCCGGCGATGACTTAGGATTCGGCAGCCGAGAACGATCTGCGCGCGCGCTTCGATGTCTTGCAGGGAAGTACCGCCCGAGACGGGGATTGGAGATCCCAGCACAAGTGTCGTTTAGATCTCCGTCGGTGCTAGGCGGCGGGGGACAAGCCCCCGCCCTACCGGCACTGAACGCGCCGGAACTTGTGCCAGGCGGCATGAGTATACGCCCGGATTTCAACAAACCATCCGCTACACTCTGCGATGCATTCCAGGAACGTGGCTGGCACGAAGCTGGCCGAGGAGGGCGCACGATGCGCGAACGCGAGCGTGAGATTCAGACGCACTACGACATTCAGATGGACCGACGCGCGGCCGACGTCGACGAGTGGAACCGCAGTCGGAAGGTGATGGCCTACGCCCGCGATCTTCGCATAGCGCCATCGCCGCTGCGCAACGCGAGCTACGGGACCATGATTGGTCTGGGCGGGCTGTGCCCCTCGCGCGTCATCGACACACGAATCATCGAGATCGCGCCCGGTGCCCGAACCAGCACCCACCGACACGTCCACACGGCGGAGCTGTTTGTGTTGGAAGGACAGGGCTACACCGTGGTGAACGGACGCAAGGTCTCGTGGAGCAGGTGGGACGCTCTCTACATCCCGACCAACGCCTGGCATTACACCGTGAACACCGGCGATCGGCCAGCGCGGTTCGTGAGCATTGGCGACGCGCCATTGTTCGACCTGTTCAACATGGATCGGGTCGAAGACATCGGTCAGACTGAGACGCCCGGCCCGTTCTACCCGGAAACGGACTTGCAGCGGATGGCGAAGTCGCTGGAAGGGCAAACGCAAGGGGAATACGAGCGCTCGATTGTCGAGGCGGCCGACAACGAGCGGCGGCTGGCCACCGGAACGCTTGTCACCCACTACACGGACCAGACGCTTCTTCTGAACAAGAAGGGCACGAAGAGCACCTTCCTGGTTGACATCACACAGGGGTTCCACGGCACCGGGCTGAGTATGGTGATGTTCCACATCGCGCCGGGCGGATGGCAGTCGAAGCATCGCCACGGTGGCGAAGCGGTTCTCTTCGCCGTTAAGGGGAAAGGCTACAGCGTCGTCGACGGCGAGCGGCACGACTGGTCAACGGGCGATGCAACGCTGGTGTCGAAGTGGAGCTGGCACCAGCACTTCAACGCAGATCCGGACGAGCCGGCGGTGATCATCCGCATGCACATGTGGGAGAGCCAGTACAAGCTGATGAGCTTCTGTATGAGCCCGCTGCCCATGTACGAGGAGCCCGACCGCCTGGACGGCAGCGATCCGGCGCTGTGGGAGCGCCAGGAAGCGAAAGCCTAACGTGCGCGACAGCGACGTCAATCTTTACCGGCCTGAGCGGCTTCGCGAGGAGTTTGGACCCTTCGTCGCAACGGACGAGCACCTTGGAGCGGCCATCGCCGAGAACGACATCGTCGGCGAGACGTACCGGCGCGTCCTGGCCGAGACGGTTGCCATCGTTGCCCACCAGTGGCGCAACGACATTCGGCGCAGCGCGCTCAAGGGATTCCTGTTCCACGGCGGCGTCGGCATCGGGAAGACGACGATGGGGCGGCGGATCGCGTACGAGCTGTCGCGGCTTTTCGGCGAGGGCGGCGAGGCCGCCGAGCACACCCACGAGGACGGGCAGCGGCACGTACACGCGGGTGGCGATGACGTCGTCCTAGTGATCGTGGATGGAGCGGACATTGCTCGGGGGCGGTATGGCGACAGCGAGGAGCAGCTCCGCAAGCTGTTCAGCTTCGCGCGCGAGGGCGAGTTCCACGGGCATCGGCACGAAGACGACGCCGAGCGGCGGACCGTGCTGCTCTTCGACGACGTCGAGAGCCTGTTTCTGGAGCGCGGATCCAGCGGGGCGAAAGAGTGGCACTTCAGCCAGAACAGCGTGTTCTTCCACGCCATCGACGAGCTGGACACGGCGCACACAGTCGTGGTCCTTACGACGAACCGCATCGACCTGGTCGACACGGCGATCGTGGACCGCTTCCTCAGCTACGAGTTTTTGGTCCCGCCCGCCGACGTGCTCACCCAGGTCGCCCGCCATCGAGCCAGCCTGCAGAAGCTGCCCGAGGAGCTTCTCATGCCCGTGCTCCAAGCGATCGCAGCTCCAGACTCCACGGTGCGGAGCATTCGAGAGGTCGAGCGGTTGGTTACGCGCGCCTACGTGGCAAGCATCGTGGGGGCGACGAGCGGGACCGTGCGGTAACGATAACCAGCGAGATTATTGGCAGACGGAGGCGATGGCCATGACCAATGGGGTGGCGTACTCTACCGGGCGATGATCAAGGACAAGCACACGCTGTCCGTGCAGGCCCGAGGTAATCACGCCATCGGTGAGGCGCCGGACCGGCACGTCGGCTGATGCTTAACCCATTCGACTGATACCGATTGACGGGTAGTAGCGCGCACAGTATCCTGACCCAGTGCTGAGGTGGGGTCGTGGGAGCTCGATACCGGACACAGCCCGCGAAGCAGCGCGTGCAGCGGTCGACGCTTGTCCTCCCCAAGCAGACAGCCGTTGGCCTCTGGCTCACCCTCTTCATGCTCGTCGGCTGCGCGCCGGCCGGGCCAGACGTGGCGCCGAGCGGCCGTTCGGAGCCCGTCGGGGCGGCGTCCCCGCAGGCATTCAAGACCATCACCATCGCTCAACTCAGCGCCGTCAAGGCCTTCTCGTCCGACGAGTTCTCGAATACGTCAGGCGGCGGGGCCTCGCTCTCGCAGATTCACATCAATGGCCTGGTGGCCAACGGTAGCGAGCCACGGATCGCCAGCAAGCTGCCATCGTTCGAGGATGGGAGCATCGTGATGCTCCCAGACGGCCAGATGCGGACGGTCTGGAAGCTGCGGCCCGAGGTCACGTGGCACGATGGACAGCCCTTCACGGCCGATGACGTTGTGTTTAGCTGGCAAGTGGCTGTCGACCCCTTGATCCCGTCGTCAGGCTCTGTGAAGCAAGTTGCGAACTCGATTGAGCGCGTCGAGGCTCTGGACCGGGGCACCGCGTCGATCACGTGGAAGAACTCGTATTTCCACGCACTCGAGCTCGGCTATCGCGAACTATGGCCGTTGCCACGCCACGTGCTGGGCACCGCCTTCCAGGGCGACAAAGAGGAATTCCTCAACCTGGCCTACTGGAGCGTCGAGTACATGCACCTCGGGCCCTTCCGCCTGGTCGACTTTGGCCTGGGCGAACGCCTCATCTTCGAGCGCTACGATGCCTACTTCCTGGGACAACCCAAGGTCGACAGGATTATCGTCCAGACGATTCCCGACCCGAACGTGATGCTCGCCAACCTGAAGTCCGGCGCGATTGACATCGCCACCGAGAAGACACTCCCCCTTGACGTATTCGTCCAACTCCGCAACGAGTGGAGACAGAGCGACGCCGGGGTCCTCGTAGAGCGCCAGGACAACTGGCGCTACATCTGGTTCCAGTTCGACCCGCAGTGGGCGCGCCCTATCGAGTTGAGCCAGGACGTCCGCGTTCGACGGGGGTTGTTGTATGGGCTCGACCGCGACGCATTGCGCGACTTTCTGCTGCCGGGCTTCGCCGATTCCAGCGGCGACTCGTTCATGCCAAGCAACGACCCGCGTGCGGAGATCGTGGGCCAGCCCTACGCCCGATACCACTACGATCCGGCGCGAGCGGCGCAGGAGCTGGCGGACGCCGGCTGGCGGCGGGCCGCCGACGGCCGCGCGCTAAACGCCACGGGTGACCAGGTGCAATTCGAGGTGCGCGGCGACCCCGTTGACTCCAAAGAGACAGCGCTCATCGCCGACAACTGGCGGCGACTGGGAATCGACATCACCGAGACGATCTCGCCGGTCTCACTCGCCCGCAATGCCGAGTACAAGTCGAAGTTTCCGGGAGCGGAGCCCCGCGCACGCTCCACTGGCGATCAGATCTTCGCTAGTTTCGACAGTCGCGAGCACTCAATCCCCCAGAACCGATGGACGGGGACGAACTCCGGCCACTACAGCAACCTGGCGCTTGACCAGCTCATTGACCGACTGTATCGGACGGTTGACGAGCGAGAGCAGGGCCAGGTGCTGAGGGAGATGGGCGAGTTGATGGCCGCCGACCTGCCCGCCATTCCGATGTACTATCGAACGCTCTTCGCGGCCGTCGGCAAAAGTATTCGGGGGCTTTCCAACGACTACGCCAGCACCCGTGAGACTGGCGGCATGGTTCGCAACTCCCACCTGTGGGACCGTGACTGAGTCGCGGCTCGCAGCAGGAATTTCGCACGGGTTCGGGGGGAAGGTATGGCAGTTGGTACTCAAGAGGTAGCGACCCGCTACTCAGAGGCGGACTGGACGGACTTTGCGCACACCGGGCCGGGCACCCTGGCTGGGCGATACATGCGGATGTTCTGGCAGCCGGTCTGCCGCTCCGTGGATCTACCTTCGGGCCGTGCCAAGCCGATCCGCATCATGAGCGAGGACTTCACCCTCTACCGTGGCGAAGAAGACCCTCACCCTAGCCCTCTCCCAGAGGGAGAGGGGACCGCCCCACTCAGCACTCAGCACTCAGCACTCAGCACTGCGGCGAGCACTGCGGCGGCCCACGTGCTCGCGTTCCGCTGTGCCCATCGTGGAACACAGCTTTCCACTGGCTGGGTTGAGGGCGAGGACCTGCGCTGCTTCTACCATGGGTGGAAGTACGACGCCTCGGGGCAGTGCATCGAGCAGCCGGCCGAGCCAGAGCCGTTCTGCCAGAAGATCCACATTCGGAGCTATCCCACCGAGGAGTACCTGGGGCTCATCTTCGCCTATTTCGGCGAAGGGGACCCGCCGCCGATGGTGAGGTACCCGGATCTCGAGGAGGGGTTCGACCGGGGCCGCTATGAGATCATCATCTACCCGAACGCGCCATGCAACTATTTCAACCGGATCGAAAATGCCGTAGATGAGTCCCACCTCCGCTTCGTTCACATCACGACGGGCTATCCTGGTTGCCCTCAGATCGATGCGAAGGAGACTTCCTACGGCATCGCCACCAGGTCGGTGTGGAGCAACGGATGGATCAACGGCGCCCACTACCACATGCCCAATGCGTGCCAGTTCAAGGCGAGCTCGAGAGAGAAGATCGCGTGGCGGGTGCCC
>JAERMM010000373.1 GCA_016844585.1 Chloroflexota bacterium
GCCTTGGTGGGCCATTACCCCGCCAACTAGCTGATAGGCCGCGAGTCCCTCCGTCGGCGCAACCTTGCGGCTGCTTTCCTCGCCCAGGGATGCCCCCAAACGAGCGTACGCGGTATTACCCGGCCGTTAGGCCGGCTATCCCCCGCCGTCGGACAAGTTGCTCACGTGTTACGCACCCGTCTGCCACTGAACTTGGAGTTGCCCCCAAGTCCCGTACGACTTGCATGTGTTAGGCACGCCGCCAGCGTTCGTCCTGAGCCAGGATCAAACTCTCCAATGGTTTGGGAATTCGAAACAGCTCTACACAAACGACTGGTCAAATCTTGTCGTCCGTTATCACAATCAGAGTAGTTAACCCCTCGCGACGCGCCTCTGACAGCGCCTCGCTCAATCGGGGCCGCACTCTCTCACTCAGACCTTCAGTTCTCAAAGAGCAGCCCACGCAAAAACCTCGTGGGCAGACTTGAATCCTAACCCGGGTCCGGGACTTCGGTCAAGGGGGGCTCCTGCATGAAGATACGACCCCTCGCGCTGTCCGAATCCGGGTTCAGAAAATGGGCTGCATATCTAACCCGGGACCCCGCCCGGCGGCAGCCCCACCACCGGCGAAGGCTCCGCTGGGACCAGATGGAAAGAATGAAGGGCAAACCGTGAGGGAGCGCGCCCGGGAGGACTCGAACCTCCGACCAGCAGCTTAGAAGGCTGCCGCTCTATCCAGCTGAGCTACGGGCGCCGAGGCAGTCAGGCTAACCTAATGCCTCGCCTGCTGGCCACAAAGATCAAGGCGCACCACCCATCAGCCAGTCACGCGTACCTGCCCCCGAAGGAGGGGGCCGCTCGCATCACGAATCTGGAGGTACACGCCGAACGCGCGCATCGCCGTGACGAATGACTGGAACGACACCCCGGTCGTCGCGGTCGCCGTGCCCGTCGCGAGCACACCGTTGGACGTCGTGCACGGACCGCAAAGAACCACGGCGGCGGAACCGTTGGCGCCCACGACCCCGATGTACAAGCGCGCGCTGTCGGCCGAAGTGAGGTTCGAAACGTTGATCGTCTAGTGCACGGCGGTGCCTCTGGCGTTGACTTCGAATGTCGCCGATCCCGAGGCCGCCGTGGCAACGGGAGGGACCACGCGATCGCCAGCCAAGATTGCCTCGAAGGAGTGAGCGGTGGTCGGGATGTCTTCCGCATAGGAGCACGCGGCGAGACTCGAAAAGGTGGCAACGGCGAAAGCGACTTGGGAGGAGAACATTCGCACCGGTTGCCTCACACCAATCGTGACAACGTGCAATCTAGAATCGTCGCTTCCCTTTTCGCCGGACCTTTGTCACACGCCACTTCCCATCCTCGTACACCGCCTCAACCTCCCCAAACCATGCCCCGCTATCTTTCGTGGCGCGATCGTACAGCATCATCGCTGTCGTCCCCCCCTCCCCAAACTGCACATTGCCCAATTGGAGCATGACTCGAAGATTGCGAAACCGGACGGCGTAGCGATCCCACGTGTTGTACGCGCCCCTTGTACGGGTTGCCCCGGCCTCCAGGATGTCGGCGAGCGTCACTATCTGCAGTTGATGCCGGGTTGAGATCGGCGCCGGGAGAGCCTGCGGTGTGAACTGGCCAGGACCTCCCCGGGCCGAGTCGAGTAGAACGACCGTCTTTCCACTCAGCCCGAGGCTATCGAGAACCACACCATACACAGCAGCGGAATCCGCTCGCGTCTGTGCGGACGCCGCGGTCAGCGTGAGTGTCACGGACAGGAGGCATGTGAGCATCGACATAGGATGCGGCCCGCCGGCTGGAACCGCTAGCGGCCGCCCTGCGGAGCTCGCTGTCGCTCAGCCACCGCGACCAACCCCGCCAGCAGCACCGCGAGCGTCTCGTCGAGCCACTGCTGCATTCCCTGCACCGACGCATGCGCGCCTTCGGTATTGGCTGCTGCGTGAAAGCCCGTGGTCCCGCCCGCTCGGTGCGACAAGACCGTGTGGTACTTGCGCCACGCGCGGTGGTCTTGCGAGTCGAGAATCGTGTTGAACAGCGCCGCAAACTCCGCTTCCCCAGCGAGATCGTAGGCGCGAGCCGTACTGCGCGGACCCACCGCGCGGCGCGCCGCTTCGGACGCAAACGGAAATAGATGCGGCCAGAACGTCGCGCCGGCCGCATACGCGGCATAGCTGAAGGTGTCCATGGCGGCCAGGCCGTTGACCACGAAGCCAAAGTAGTCGCGGTCTTGGTCGTACGTCACGCGGTCACGCGCTTCCGATGCAACGAGCGCGCGACAGGATGCACTGCAGGCAGTGTAGCGATGCACCAGACCGGAGAGCCCGGCCCGGAATTCCGTCAGATAGTCTTCGGGCCGCTGCGCACCGGCCGCGAACCCGGTGACGAGCTCGTGGAGTCGGAGGTGTTCCTTCGAGGGGTACTCAGTCGGCACGGGCAATGGCCCCAGCACCCGTACAATATCGCTCCGTTCAGTCTGCCGCGTCGGCCTGAACGGGCTCCCCCTTGAACTTGATCGGCTCGGCCGAGAAGGTCGCGCAGTACTCGCCGAACGCCCGCACCCGGTCGAGGATCGCGCGCGACGTGGCCTCTCCGGGCTCCGCGCTCTTCAACTGCTTGAACTCCGCCGTGAGATCAGTCCACGCCCCGTTGGTCTGGCCTGACAGCACAAAGATGTTCTCGAACTCCCACAGCACCTGGTCGGCGG
>JAERMM010000124.1 GCA_016844585.1 Chloroflexota bacterium
CATCAACCCGATGATCGTGCGCGGGCAGGTGACCGGTGGTCTGATCAACGGGCTCGGCTGGGCGCTCACGGAGAAATTCGTGTACGACGAAGCGGGCCAGCTTCTGACGGGGACGTTCATGGACTATTTGCTCCCTCGATTCAGCGACATTCCGCCGCTGGAGATTGCGCACGTCGAGTGCCCCACCCCGTTCACGGAGCTCGGAGCAAAGGGCATGGCGGAAACGGGCAGCATCCCGCCGATCGCGTGTATCGCCAGCGCCGTCGAGGACGCGATCTATCATCTCGGCGGCCGCATCGTCGATTCGCACCTGACCCCAGAGCTGGTCCTCAGCGCCATCCGCAATGGTCGGGGTTAGGAGTCGCGGGCGTGGAGAATCTGATGGGCCAGCGACGTGCGGTCAAAGCAGGGTTCTCGCTTTTTGCCTGATAGCTGACGCAGATGCAAAGGGGGTCGTTGTGAGGCGAATGGGTCGAGAAACCGTTTGGGTCTTCGTCGTCGTGCTGCTCGGCTGCGCTCCCGCCCCTTCGACCACCGTCCGCTCGGGCGATGAGGCCACGGCGACCGAGCCCGCGCCGGCGGGGCCGAAGACGATAGTGATCGGCGCGATAGGCTCGGCGTCAGTCTATGGGCACATGGACTACCCGACCGGAGGCGTCGCCTCGCTGACGGAGATTCACTCGACGGGCCTCGCGACGAACGGCCCTCAGGGCGGGTTGGAGCCGCGGCTCGGCTTGAAGCTTCCCTCGCTTGACGACGGCACGGTGGTGGTGTTGCAGGACGGTCGCATGCAGACGACCTGGAAGCTGCGGCCGAACGTGAAATGGCACGACGGCGCCCCTTTTACGGCGGGGGACGTCGTCTTCGGCTGGGAGGTCGCCACGACTCCGGAGATTCCGTCGCCAGGGTCATCGATCTTTCGGGACATCCAGAGTGTCGAGGCGCCGGATCCGCTGACGGCTGTCATGACCTGGAAACGGCCCATCTATCGGGGGATCGCGCCCTCGATCAACCTGTTCTGGCCTTACCCGAAGCACATCCTTGGCGAAGCCTTGCAGGGAGACGTCGAGAGTTTCCGCAACCATCCGTACTTCACCACGCAGTACGTGCACCTCGGGCCATTCCGTGTCGTTGACTTTGGTCTTGGCGAGCAGCAGGTTCTCGATCGGTTCGATGACTACTTCCTGGGCAAGCCGAAGTTCGACCGCATCATCATCCGAACGATCGCGGACCCGAACACGCTGCTGGCAAACCTGCGTGCGCGGGCCGTCGACCTGGCTCCGGAAAAGTCCATGTCCATCGAGATGGCGAAAAACCTAAGGGATGAGTGGCTCCAGACCGGCGGCGGCCGGATCGTGAGCAGGCTTGACAACTGGCGGTACGCGTGGTTCCAGTTCCGCCCCGACTACGGGCGCCCGCCGGAGCTGAGCCGGGATGCCCGCATTCGACGTGGGCTGCTTCTGGGGCTCGACCGACCTACATTGGGACAGGTGCTCCTGGCCGGGCTGACGCCCGGTGGCGACGACACTTTTGTCGCTCCCAGCGACCCGAGGTCGGCGATAGCCGGCCAGCCGTACAGCAAGTACCCGTATGACACCGACCGAGCATTTCAGGAGTTGAACGCGGCCGGCTGGCGTCGAGCGGCGGACGGCCGACTGCTGGGCCAGGACGGTCAGCAGGTGGAGTTCGAGGTTCGCGCTTCCTCCGCGTTCGACAAGGATCTCGCGATCATGGCTGACTACTGGCGAAAGCTCGGAGTCAACGTGGCCGAGCACGTCATTACAGAGGTAGAAGGGCGCGACGCCGAGTACAAGGCGACCTTCTCCGGCCTTGACATCTCTTCGCGGACGATGGAAGGGATGTTCGCGACCTTCGACTCGCGACAGCTCGCGGGCCCGGCGAATCGATGGACGAGCGCCAACAAGAGTGGCTGGGCGAGTACCGCGATGGGCAGCCTGATCGATCGGCTCGAGGGCTCGCTGGACGTTCGCCAGCAGGGCCAGGTTCTCAAAGAGATCGGAGACCTGATGTCTGACGACCTACCAGCGCTCCCGATGTACCTGGAAGCGCTTCTCGCGGTGGTGGGCAAAGGCGTCAACGCGCTCGACGACTATCCCGGTACCGCCGACACACGCACGCTGGCGCGCAACGCGCATTTGTGGGACCGAGACTGAGCGAGGAGGACCGGAATGGCGGCCATCGTCGAGCGCTACACCGACCGGCAGGTCATCACTGGGAAGATAAAAGTGCCCGGCGATGGAATTGAAATGGATGCTATTCTGGCCCGACCGGCGGAACATGGGCCGCACCCAGCCGTAGTCGTGGTGCACGAAAACTCAGGAATTGACCCGACGCTGCCTCAGGCTGGCCCGCACTACGAAGATGTTACGCGGCGTTTCGCTCGGTTGGGCTACTACGCGGTGGCGCCAAACTTTCGCCAGCGGGGCGGAACCACGCGCGATATGCCAGAGGGACAGGCGACTGGCGACATGATCGCGCTGTTTGGTTGGCTGCAAGAGCAGCCGCGCGTGCAGGCCGATCGCATCGGCTGTGTCGGGTTCTGCTGGGGTGGCGGAGCGGCGGTTGACGCCGCGGTGGCCCTCCCCGAGCTTGCGGCCTCGGTCATCTACTACGGCCGAAACCCGCAGCCAATCAACGACGTGGCCAGAATTCGCTGCCCGGTCATCGGCTTCTATGGCGGCAACGACCTCCGCATCTCACAGCATGTCCCTGCGCTGGTGGACGCGATGCGCCAACATAGCAAGCGTTTCGAGCCGAAGATCTACGAGGGCGCCGAGCACGCCTTCTTCAACGACACGCGGCCCGACTCGCATCACGCCGAAGCGGCGCGAGATTCATGGGAGCGCATGATCGCGTTCTTCGAAGAGACGCTGCGGGCGCAAACGTAGGATGCTGAATGGGAGGTGAAATTTGGCGCTACTGGTACGACCACAGGAGCATAAGGGGATCTTGAGCCTTCCGGAGCTCGCGGATGCCATCGAGCAGGCTTTCCGCGATTGGGGTCGCGACCCGCGGATGAACATGCCTCGCGCCATCATGAGCGACTGGCGGCGGCTGGCCGTCCACCAGGCCGCCGTGCCGTCCCAGGGTCACGTCGGGCTAAAGGGCCACACGCGCGTGTCTCTTCATGAGGGCGGCACTGGCGGTACCTATACGTTCGGCAAGTACCACGCGGCCGGCATTCTGTGGGACTCGGACACCGGCCTCATTGATGCTTTCGTGCTCGACAACGTCGTCGCGCCGCCCTACTGGGGAGCGGCGGATATGCGGACGGCCGCCACCAGCACCGTTGGCACGCGCGCGCTCGCGCGGGCCAACGCCCACACGGTGGGCATCCTGGGGAGCGGCCGCCAGGCCCGCAGCCACCTGATGGCCGTCGCGGCCATTCGGGACATTCGGTCGGCCAAGGTCTACAGCCCCAACCCGGAGCATCGTACCAGGTACGCCGAGCAGATGATCGAAGAGCTGGACATCCCTATCGAGCCGGTTGATTCTCCACAGGAGGCGGTGGCGGGGGTCGACATCGTGCTCGTGTGCACCATGCCGCGCAAGCCCGCGCTCCTCGGCGAGTGGCTGGAGCCAGGCCAGCACATAACCTCCTGCTACGGTGGCCAGACGCCGACCGATGGCAGAGGCCATCCAACAGAGCCGTCGGGACGCGATCTGGACGACGCCGTCTTGACGCGGAGCGACGTCATTGTGATCAACTCGCGCCAGCAGGCGCAGGACGACTTCCAGGGCGACATGCTGGAGCCGATCGAGCGTGGGCTTCTCACCTGGGACCGCGTGCACGAGCTGAGCGAGCTACTCCTCGGCCAGATCGAGGGACGTACCAGCGACGAGCAGATTACGCTCTACAAGAACAATGGAGCGCCAGCCTTTGCCGACGTCGTGACCATATCCATGGTCGCCAAAAAAGCGAGGCAGCTTGGTATCGGAACGGAGATCTAGCCCGGGAGGGACCGCCATGCACCCACGAAGGACGTTGCTCGGGTTGGTGCTGACCGGGTTGCTCGGGTGCGCGCCAGTGGCGCAGGATGTTGTCGTTGGGGCCAGACCCGCTGAGCCGGCGCAAAGCGCGCCAAAAACGATCGTCGTCGGCGTTCTTGCTGGCACGCCCACTTTCGCTCCCTGGGACTCTTCGAATCCATCGAGCGGAGGGCCCGCCCTCACCGAGCTGCACGTCAGCGGGCTCGTCACGAACGATCCGGTCGGCGGGCTGGACCGGCGGCTGGCGCGGTCCATCCCCACGCTGGAAAGCGGCCGGATCGTATTGCTGCCTGACGGACGTATGCGCATGGTCTGGCCACTGCGGAACGACGTCAAATGGCACGGCGGGACGCCGTTCACTTCCGACGACCTGCTCTTCAGTTGGGAAGTGCTGTCGAATGAGGCAACGCCCTCCACCAGCGGGCGGAAGTGGGGGCAGCTCATCGACAGCGTTACCGCGGATGATCCGCAAACCCTGAGCGTCACCTGGAAGACCACGTACTATGCGGCCGCGGATTTCAGCGAGCGCGTGTTGTGGCCGCTACCCAGACACCTGCTCGGCGAGACGCTCCGCAGGGACCCAGAGGCGTTCAGAAACTCTCCGTACTGGACCACGGACTACGTCCATCTAGGCCCATTCCGGCTCTCGCATTTCGGCATCGATTCCCTCACCTTCGATCGCTTCGACGACTACTTCCTCGGTCGCCCGAAGGTGGACCGAATCGCGGTCAGGGTTGGTCGGGGATGGGAACGCCATCGTGGCGTACATGAGCGCCGGCGCCATCGACGTCGCGGCTGAAAGCACGCTGCCCCCCAGATATCAGCGTCACGCTGAGAGAGCAGTGGGAGCGGACCGGGGCCGCCACCGTGCTGTTCAGGCCACAGAGCTGGCACTATCAGCATTTCCAGATGGACCCGCAGTGGGCGCGTCCAGTGGCGATGAGCCAGGACGTTCGAATCCGGCGCGCGCTCTTTCAGTCCATCGATCGCAAGGCCTTGCGGGGCTTTGTCTTTCCCGGGCTGCCCGACATCAGCGCGGATAGCTTCCTTCTCCCCAAGGACCCGCGCCGAGCGATCATGGGGGAGCCGTTCGCCCGCTACCCGTACGATCCGACGACCTCCGCGCGCCTCTTAGAGGACTCTGGGTGGCTGCGCGGCGGAGATGGGCGTCATTGGAGACGTCGCCATTATTCCGCTGTTCTGGGAGGTCAAGCCAGTCCTAGCCCTTGAGAGCGTGCGGGCGTCGCTGAGCGGTTCGAACCCCGCCTGGGACTTCTTCGAAATCATAGCTTGGAAGGCTCCCTAAGGGTGCCCTCCAAGATGATCTTCGCGCCCTCACCCCCAGCACCAACCGATTCTTGACGCATCTTCAGCTCCCGAACCATAATGGGTCCGCTCAGACAGGCCCAACGGGCACGCGGCCTGAGCTCTTGTCTGACCATAAGCAGGCGCCATTGGTAAAGAAAACCGGCTACGTCGGCATCGGCCTTATCGGCTCGGCAATCGCCGCCAATGTCATCAAGGGCGGCTTCGACCTCATGGTCTACGACCTGGACCAGGCGCGTCTGCGGGAGTTTGCCGCCCTCGGCGCTAAAGTCGCGGCATCGCTGGCCGAGATCGCCGGGCACTCCGAGGTCGTCGAAATCTCTGTCCCTGAAGATGCTGGGGTGGAAGCTGTTACCCTTGGCGAGGATGGTCTGGTCGCGAACTCCGCGCCCGGCACGGTCATTGTGATCCATAGCACGATCCATCCCAGCACGGTGCGAAGGATCGCAAGTGCGGCCAAAGAGCGGGGAGTCGACGTGCTGGACGCCGGGGTCGGCGGCGGCGCGCCCGGCGCCAAAGCTCAGACGCTCTGTTACATGGTGGGCGGTGACGCCGCCGCGCTGGAACGCTGCCGCCCAGTCTTCGACACGTCCGCGAAGTACATCTATCACATGGGCGAAGCGGGAATGGGCGTGGCGGCGAAGCTCGCGGAGCAGATCATGACGGTGCTCACCATTGAGGCCGCGGCCGAGGGATTCCGCCTCGCGGAAGCGGCAGGGCTCCCGCTCGATCTCTTCGACCAGGCGATCGCGGTCGGCGGCCCGCAAAGCCGTATCGCGTCGAACTGGCTCAGGCAGTGGAGCAAGGGGGTCGGCCCGCAGGCGTTGCATGGGTTCTACGTCGGCCTCAACCCTGCGCTTCAGTTAGCGCACGAGGTTGGGGCCGCCCTGCCAGCTACCGCGCTTGCCCAGCAGCTCCTGCCCCAATTTCTCGGGAAGCCCGACAGCCCGTCCTGAGGGGAGAACCAGCATCAGTCCCACGGAAGTGACCATTGTCATCCTCGAGCAGAGCGAAGGATCCGTACCACGGTCGCTGGAGGAACCGATCCTTCCCCTGCGGGGTCAGGATGACAAACGTGACTGGATACGCACGCGCAAACTGACTGCCTCGCTCTGCTCTTGCTCCTGAAAGGAGGCGAGCCCACGGTCGTCGATCTCACCATCGGTATCTCGACGTCGCCTCTCACGCAGGCGCTCCTGCAGCGGAAAGTCCGGCCGGAGGGCATTCGCCTCACGTGCATCGGGGCGTACGGCAAGGGGCCGGCTTCAGCACAGATCATGGCAGGGACTCTCGATGGCGGGGAGTTCTCCCTTTCCTCTCTGATTACCGCGACGGCGCGAGGTGCACGACTGGTCGTCCTGCCGATCTTTCTCGGGCGCGGATTCGTCCACCGCGGCTTCTGGGGCCGCGTCGGGAGTGCGGTTGAGGCGCCGAGCGACTACGCTGGGAAGCGGTTGGCGATCCATCGCTACAACAATTCCTATGGCGTGTGGGCCCGTGGCGTGCTCGAAGACGAGTACCGCGTCTCGCCACGATCGGTGCACTGGGTCGGCGTCCTGGACGATCTCGATGGGGAACGGCCACCAGCCGCCGTTGCTATCGAGCATGTTGACGGCGGAGTAAAGCGACTCGTCGAGCTACTCGAGGAGGGATCGGTCGACGGCGCCGTGGAGCTCTATCTTTATAAGGAAGGCCCAGTCGTTCGGCGCCTCTTCTCGGATTTCCACGATGTCGAGGCCGCGTCGTTTCGTCGCCACCACATCTTCCCCATCTATCACACCATCGTGCTCCGCCCGGAGGTCCTTGAAGGCCGCCCGTGGATCGCCGAAAGCCTCATGGAGGCGTTCCGCGAATCGCGCCGGCTGGCATCGAGTTTCATGACACCGGAGGAACGTGCGGAGGCGGACTGGCAAGCATCAGTATTGGAAGACGACCCTTACGCGTACCGGCTCGGAGAGAGCGAGGTTCGCTCATTCAACCGCATGAATCAGTACCTGGTTCGGGAGGGCCTTTTATCGTGCCCGCTCGAAGCAGAGGCATTCTTCGCACGTAAAGGCTAGCGACTCCGGGAACTCAAGTTTCTAAGGAGATGAACCATGGCGAATGAGCATCGCGTTCCTGCCTATCAGCGATGGATGGTGGAAGAAGGCGTGCCGATCGTCCGCGGCCACGGCGTGTCTGACGTGATGACCTTAGAGCTGGGCGACTGGAAGCGCATGGGCGGTCAGGGCGCGTTCATCGACATGACCGGGATGGAGGGCTTGACGGGGCTCTATGTCGTCGAAATACCGCCCGGCGGTTCTTTGAAGGCAGAGCGACATATGTACGACGAGCTGATGTACGTGCTCTCCGGCCGGGGATCCACCGAAGTGTGGGCAGGTGACGCAGAGCAATCGGCTTCGTCCACCGTGTTTGAGTGGCAGGCTGGCGCGCTCTTCTCTCCACCCATGAACACCTGGCACCGGCTCTATAACCTGTCAGGCGATGAACCAGCTCGACTTCTCAGCGCGACGCTTGCTCCTCTCGTAATGGACGTCTATCACAACGCTGAGTTCGTCTTCGACTGCCCTTTCACCTTTCGGGACCGTTTTGATGGCCGCCCCGACTACTTCAACGTTGGCGAGCGTACCATGAACGAGCCGACCGGCTCGTGGGTCTGGGACACGTCGTATATTCCCGACGTGCGTTGGGATTCCCTCAAAGAGGACTCTCGCAAGACGCGTGGCGCCTGGAGCACAGTCTTTGAAATGGGCGGGAACATCCTGGCCGGGCACATCTATGAATTCCCAGCCGGCCGCTATCAGAAAGCGCACTACCACAGCGGGGGCGCGATCGTGGTTACGGTGCGCGGCGCCTGGGGTTACTCGCTCATGTGGCCAAAGGAGTCGGGAATCCGTCCCTACGAGAATGGAAACGCCGACAAAGTCGTTCGCATCGACTGGAAAGAGGGCAGTGTGGTGAGCCCGCCAGGCGACTGGTTTCACCAGCACTTCAACACCGGGCCGGAGCCGGTTCGCCAGCTTGCGCTTCGCCTGGGGAGCCAACGCCACGGCGTCTACTTCCACGATATCCAGACTCGAGGCGGCGTCCTCCTCAGCGTGGCCGAGGGCGGGACGATGATCGAATACGACGACGAGGACCCCGAGATCCCACGCCTCTTCCAGGAAGAGCTCGCCCGCTGGGGCGCCAAGTCGCACATGGACGACCCGACTCCCACATGGGCAGGGCGCACGGCGGACGTTTAGGGCAGCTCGAAGCGTGGCGGGCGACCTCGACTCCTGACTATTTCATGCCATACAGCGTCTTGACATTGTCGCAGAGGATCTTCCGCTTCGCGTTAGACGACAGGTCATCGCGCACCATGAAGCGCTCGATCGATGTCGGCGCCTCGAGCACGCCCGGCCGGTCGAAGTCGGGAAAGCGGCGCAATTCGGGCGGCTCGCCCTCTCCAAGGTAGACGAAGATCAGGCCGAGGTGCTCTTCGGCTGGATAGGCGGGGACCCTGATCTTTGACGCGTAGTCCTCGTCCTCGCCCGGCTGCAGCACGCATTGGCCATTCCCACCATAGGCCCAACCGTGGTAGCGGCAATGAAGATCATCACCCTCGATCCAGCCGACGGACAGTTGCGACCCGCGGTGGGCGCAGCGGAACGCAATCAGATAGGGGCGGCCACTCTCGCCCCGATACAGGGTGACGCGCTCTCCCAGCACCTGGATTGGGGCCGCCCGCCCGGGCTGTAGGTCCTGCGCTCGATAGACCGGGTGCCAGAACGTGCGCATGTAGCGCCCACCAAGGGTGCCCGGACCGATGTGCACGTAGTCATCCCACGCAGCGTGCACTGGTGGTTCGGTCTGATTCATGATTGCCAACTCGGTCCCTCCACGCTTCATCGAACCCGCAAAGCGACGGTGGTCCGATCATACCATCGCTCAGAACCGAATCATCGGCGGCGAAACGGCATCACGTATTGGACGTGCGTTCGCGGCGGTGTTAGTGTTCCATCGGAGTTGATGTGAAAACTGTCGGAGTGAAAGAGAATGGCCATCGAGGAACGCACGACGCCGGGCGACGTTCGCTGGGGCGAGTACGCGGCCGACGAGTACTCCGACGCGCTGGTCGCGTCGATGAAGCTCGGCGGCATCGACAACCTTTTCTTCGTCTCGGGCTCCGAGATCGCCTTCTGGCAGGAGGCGGTCGCGAAGGCGTCGAGCCGTGGCACTCCAACCCCGCGCCTCATCACGGTCATGCATGAGAGCGTCGCACTGAACGCCGCGATGGGCTCTTCTATGGTCTCCGGCCACCCGGCCGCGACGGCCGTTCACGTTGACGTCGGCACCTTCAACTATGGGGGCGCCATCCACACGGCGTGGAGGGGCTCCTACCCGGTGTTGATGACTGCTGGTTCGGCGCCGCGCGCCTTTCCCGGCTCCATGGCCGGCGCGCGCACCACCGCCGTGCAGTGGATCCAGGAGCCGCGCGACCAGGGCGAGATCCTCCGCCAGTACACGAAAGTCGACCACCGCCTGGAGTATCAAGACAACCCGGGGATGATCGTCAGCCGCCTCCTGCAACTGGCAATGAGCGAGCCGAAGGGCCCGATCTACATGTCGATCCCCCGCGAGGTGGCGATGCTCCCGCTCCACGGACGCACGCGCTTCCCCACCCGTGACCAGATGGGGATCGTCCGCCAGGCCTGGCCGGATCCATCAGACGCGCGCACGGTCGCCAGATGGCTCATCGAGTCTGAGAACCCCTGCATCTATCCCGGGCGCTCAGGTCGAAATCCAGAGTCTGTCGAGGCCCTGGTGCGGCTTGCGGAGCTGCTCGCCATTCCCGTCAACGATCAGCGCGTGGATCGACTCAATTTCCCGACGACTCACCCGCTGCACGGTGTTGGCCCGAGCCCCAAAGATGCGGACGTTGCGCTGGTGATCGAGACCTCGATGCCGTGGCGGCCCGGCGCCGGGTCGCCCGCGGCCGACGCCAGGATCGTGTGGATCGATCCCGATCCGGGGGAGAGCCGCTACAAGACGGTGGAGTACTGCGCCGACATGTGGCTACCGGTCACGGCTGCCGCGGCAGCCCGGGCGATCCACGCGGCGGCCGAAGGGATGCTCACGAAGTCCGACATGAGTCGCATCGAGGACCGACGACGTCGGCTGGCTGAACGGAAGCAGGCGCAGGAGGCGGCTGCGGAGGCGGCTGGGATCAGGGCCGGGCACAGGCGGCCTATCCACCCGCGTTGGGTCGCCTACCAGCTCGGCAAGATCATGGATGAGAACGCCATCCTGGTCGACGACACGCTGACTGCATCTGCTGTGAGCGACGTCTACCATCGCCGCTCGAAAGCCGGCACCTTCTTCAAGAGCGGCGGCTCATCCGGCGGCTGGGGGCCGGGAGCGGCGTTCGGCGCCAAGATCGCCGCGCCGGATCGCGACGTGGTTCTGGCCAGCGGGGACGGCTACTTCATGTTCGGCACGCCGCTCCCCGCGTTATGGTGCGCAAACCACTACAAGGCGCCATACGTCAGCGTGATCTTCGTCAATAAATCCTATTCGACGGGCACGACGACCCTTCGCGCGACGTACCCGGAGGGCGTGGCTGTGTCGACGGGCAACTACGAGGGCGGCCTCTTCGACCCGCCGCCGAACTTCGCCAAGCTGGCAGAGGCAGCCAACGGCTACGGCGAAACCGTCAGCGATCCAGACGAAGTCGCACCTGCCCTGAGGCGCGCGCTGGAATATACGCGTCGAGGCACGCCCGCCCTCATCGCAGTTGACCTCCCGACACTGATCGACGACAAGGACATGGGCGGCGGGTAGGTGGCAAACCTGCTCTACACCTCCCCATCACGGTTGGGCCTTTCTGGCTCGACGCTTCCGGTACACTGGCTGCTAACACTCCACTTGACGACCGTGGGTTACAGTGGTATCTCGGGCCCTGTTCTGAGCGGATCCACTCGGCCGGCTGTCGGCTCCGGAGAGTTGCTGTGATCGAAACCAATGGTTCCCAGAGTCTTGAGAAGGCGCTGTCGAAGACCCAAGCAGATGCAGATGTTGTTCTGAAGGCGGCCAGGAGTGTCACGTCTGCCGTCAATCGGTTTCGAACGGCGGCCCAGGCTGGAAACCTGCGCGAAATGCGCCCGTCCATCACAGCAGCTGAGCAGGCGATAACCACACTCAGGCAGCAGTTCGCCAATGCTAAGGACGGTTGGGATTTCGACGAGGACGGCTTCTTCGGAAGCGGGTCATTTGTTCAGGAGCTTAAGGAAACGGCTGTGCGCTTGGGCGTAAGAATCTATGAGCAGGATGAGCGAATCTATTGCTACCCATCGCTCGTCCGGGTCTTAGCGAGTGATCGGGTTGTCGAAATCGACAAGAAGCGAGAGCCAAGACTCAGGCCGACGGTATTGGTCAATCTGCTGAAGGATCGCCAGAGAAGACCACCTCGCTCCAAACCGGAACCATTCCTCGAGGCTTTGTTCGACGCGTACGGGGTCCTGGTCCCCAAGGAGGGGAGGACATCAGCGAACTTGTTTGGCGCCGGGACGGTGATCAAACTTCTCGATGTCTACCGACTGCTCACGCTCCTACCGGGTCAATCGAAGGAATACTCACGGCCAGAGTTTGCCAGAGACATATATCTCCTGGATCAGAGCGGGGTCACCGTAAGCAAGGCCGGATATACAGTGAGCTTTCCGGTTGGGACTGGTACAAGGGCACCCGCCAACACGATTTTCAGGATCGTGACGCAGGAGGGGCGAGAAAAACTGTACTACGGCATAGCATTCAGCGCGGCGCAATAAAACGCGTGGCAGGCCTTTCACCAGTAGACTGGCTCACCGTCGTCCGCCGAGAATATCTGGACGACTTCGTTCCGGCGGGCGGTGCCGCTGTCAAATTCGTTGTTCCGCATCCCCCGATTACCCGGGAACAACTGCGTGAAGCTCTTCGAGCGGCCGCTGAAGACAACGGGTTCCAATTTGTCTACATCGACTCGGCGACCACGAGAATCCACCTGATCGATCGCCTGTTCCACGACATTGCTCGCCAACTGGATTGGGACTCGCTCGTATATGCGTATCTGTCTCGATTTCTTTCCGAGCAAGGCTACACGCTGCCTGACAGTCGGGATCGATTTAGCCTCTCGGCTCTGGCCGACTTGAACGACCGCGAGGAGCCGTCTCTACGCCAGGACATCCGGAGGGAGATCGAAAAGGGAGTTTTTCTAGACTACGAGATGAGCCAGGAGTTTCGCTACGCCATGATCGGGCTGTGCAGAAACCTGTTGGACCCCGGCTACGACCCGGTCTCGAGCGCGATAAAGGATTGGTTGCTAGGGGATCCCGCGCGGCTCTCCAGCCTCAAGTCCGCCCTCATCTTCCAACGAATAGCCCGCCACAACGCGCGACACATGTTGACCTCTCTGACACACTGGCTCAAACTCGCTGGCAAGAAAGGGCTCGTGCTGGGGTTAGACATAACACGCTATGTGCAGGCGGTTCGCCCGGCCGATCGGGACGAGACGAACTTCTATAGCACGGCGGCAGCGCTGGATGCGTATGAAGTGTTGCGTCAACTGGTCGATGGAACTGACGAGCTCACATCCTGTTTCATTGCCGTGATCGCGGGCCCGGAGTTCCTCAGCGACGATCGACGTGGGGTCAGAGGCTACC